>CAJIYX010000013.1 GCA_905181725.1 Alphaproteobacteria bacterium UBA830 | reverse complement strand
GGACGATCAGGCCGTGTTCCTGAGCGCGGGCGACCAGATAAGCCCCGGCTTTGCCGGGTAGGTCGAGTGGCGCGCGGGTTTCCTTATCAGCGACCATTTCAATCGCGCCGACCAGGCCAACGCCCATGGTCTCGCCGACCAGCGGGTGTGCGCCGAAGGAATGCAGCCGGTTCAAAAATGGTGTGCTGGCCTGTTTGACCCGTGCGACGAGATCCATTTTTTCGTAAATTTTCAGCGTCTCGATCGCGACCGCGGCGGGGACCGGGTGACCCGAATAGGTAAAGCCGTGGCCGAACGTGCCGATTTCTTCGGTCTGCGGTGCGATCGCATCGAAAACACGCTTGTTGATCATGATGGCGGCAATCGGGATATAGCCCGATGTCAGCGCCTTGGCGCAGGTCAGAATGTCGGGCTCCAACCCGTAGGTCTGGCAGCCCCACATTTCGCCGGTTCGCCCGAAGCCGCAGATCACTTCGTCGGCGACAAACAGAACATCGTGTTTTTTCAGCACCACCTGGATTTTTTCAAAATAGGTCGCCGGCGGCACGATGACGCCGCCTGCGCCCATGACCGGTTCGGCGAAAAATGCAGCGACGGTCTCGGGGCCTTCCTCGACGATCATGCGGTCGAGATTGTCGGCGCAGCGCGTCGCAAAGTCTTCCTCGGTCTCGCCATCTTCGCCGAAGCGATAGAAATGCGGCATATCGGTGTGCAGGAAACCGTTCAGCGGCAGATCGAACGCGGTGTGGTTGGTGGGCACGCCGGTGATGCTGGCGGCGGCGACGGTCACGCCGTGATAGGCCTTGAAACGGCTGATGATTTTTTTCTTCTCGGGCCGGCCGAGCGCGTTGTTCAGATACCAGATCATCTTGACCGCGCTGTCGGTGGCCTCTGATCCGGAATTGCAGAAAAACACTTTCTCCATCGCCACCGGTGCCAAGGCGAGCAGGCGCTCGGCAAGCTCGATTTGTGGCGGGTGACTTTTCTGGTTGAAGCCGTGATAGAACGGAAGGACGCGCATCTGGGCTGCGGCAGCGTCCGCCAGCCGGTATTCGCCGAAGCCGAGCGATACGCACCAAAGTCCGGACATGCCTTCGATGTAATCTTTGCCGTCTTCGTCCCAGACGTTCACGCCATTGCCGCGGGTGATGACCAGCGAGCCGTCATGCGCATTGGCGACGGCATCGGAATAGGGGTGAAAAACCGCGTCGGCATCGCGGCGGCTGAGTGAATTGCCCCCGGATGGTGAACCGGATGTTGAACTGGATGGTGTGCCGTCAGGTGCGTTCATGCCGGTATACCTCCGTTTGTCTCAGCCGCCCGTCACACTCATATGGCGCGAGACGGACGGTGACGCCCGGCGGCGGTCGATGATGAAGTCGTGACCCTTCGGTTTGCGGCCGATGGCCTCGTCAATCGCGTTCATCAGAAGCGGCTCGTCGTTTTCACGCAGGGGTGCGCGCAGATCAGCCGCATCTTCCTGGCCAAGGCACATATAGAGCGTGCCGGTGCAGGTCAGGCGCACGCGGTTGCAGGATTCGCAGAAATTATGGGTCATCGGGGTGATGAATCCGATGCGCCCGCCGGTCTCGGCCACGCGGACATAGCGCGCCGGGCCGCCGGTGGTGTCGTCGATATCGTTCAGGGTCCACTGCTTTTTGAGTTCGGCGCGGACCATCGATAGCGGCCAGTACTGGTCGAGCCGTGCTTCGCCGCCGATTTCACCGAGTGGCATGACCTCTATAAACGTCAGGTCGAACCCGCGTTCGCCGCACCATGAAACCAGGTCGTGGATTTCATCATCGTTGACGCCTTTGAGCGCGACGGCGTTGATCTTGATTTTGAGGCCGGCAGCCGCGGCGGCTTCGATTCCGCCGATCACTTTGTCGAGTTTCCCCCAGCGGGTGATCAGCCCGAACTTGTGCGGGTCCAGCGTATCAATCGATACGTTAACGCGGCGTACGCCGGCGGCATAAAGCGCGGTCGCGTAGCGTTCCAGCTGGCTCCCATTCGTGGTCAGGGTGAGCTCTTCGAGCGCGCCCGTAACGAGGTGCCGACCGAGCCGCTCGAACAGCCACATGATGTCGCGCCGGACCAGCGGCTCGCCGCCCGAAATCCGCAGCTTGCGCACACCGCGGGTCACGAAGGCACTACACAGCCGATCAAGTTCTTCGAGGCTGAGAACGTCGGACTTGGGCAGAAAGGTCATGTTCTCGGACATGCAGTAAACGCAGCGGAAATCGCACCGATCGGTTACCGAGACCCGCAGATAGCTGACATGCCGGTCATACGGGTCGATAAGCAGATTTTCGCCCGTTGCGGGCGTGGATCCTGTCGGTTCAAGTGTTGCGGTGTCCGTGGCCATTCTTCGTCATCCCTGAGGCGATCCTGCCGCCCGAAGTATAATTTGAGCGTTATTCACATTGGAATATAACGCTTTTCAGGGGAAAGGAAAGGTGTGGCCTGCCTCAGCCGACAGTATCGCCGAGGCACAATCTTAGATTTCTGCGGTTTCCGCGGCGTTGGACGACTTCAGGAGCCTGACCGTATAGCGGGACCCCTGGCCGGGCTTGCTTTCGACCGTCACGTCGCCGCCCATCATGCGGGCAAGCTGGCGCGAAATGGTCAGGCCGAGCCCGGTGCCGTCGCGCGGGTGCGACATCAGGCCGGCACCTGCCTGGTCGAAGCTTTCGAATATCCGGTCCTGTTGGTCAGCTGGTATACCGGCTCCGGTATCCCAGACTGTGATATCGACATTTTCGCCCGGGGCGGAGAGCACCGTTATCCCGACACTGCCGCCCGTCTCGGTGAATTTGACCGAGTTGTTAAGCAGGTTAACCAGAATCTGGCGGATACGATCGGGGTCCGCCTCGATCACAATACCGGCCGGGCAGGTGAGAGCCGATATATCGAGGCTGGCGTCCTCGCCGCTTACCGCAACGTAGCTACGGGCCTGGGCGACCAGTTCTGCCAGATCGATGGCCTGCGGATAAAGCTGCAGGCTGCGCGATTCCAGATGCGCCGCGCCGAGGATATCGTTGATGATGTGCAACAGGTAATAGGCCGCGCCCTTGATATCCTGAAAATAGCTCAGGTAATGTGCATCCGGCTCGCCCAACATCTTGCGTTCGGATATTTCCGAGAAGCCGATAATGGCATTCAGAGGCGTCCGCAGCTCGTGACTCATCTTGCCGAGGAATTCGGTTTTTGCGGTCACGTCGGCGATATACATCGGCGGCATGCGGTTTAGCAGGGTGCGCGGGAACAGTACTTCCGCCAGGCTGGCGCCAGACCGGTCCGCCGCCGCCAGCAGGGCGGATTCGAGACGGAAGACAGATTCCGATCCGTAATCCAAGGTCGATCCTCGACGGTCAGTCATTTACACAAACACTTTCACGTCGTCGCCCATTCGCTGGTGCGACAGTTCTCTGCGTTCTGTGTATTTCTGAGCGCCGCCGCCTGGAAGGTCATCGTGTGCTCCCTCCGGGTGAAAACCACCCCCACGAGATGTCTCAAATCGGAAAAACGCGATGATTCAATACCCTTGTCGGGAATACCGCCCGGAACGTTACCCAGAACGCTCCCCGGAACATTACCCACAACACCGCCCCCAAACATTGTATGCGACAGGGAACCGCTCCATACTTCCGCCATGACTTCCGCCATGACCAATACCTCGTCGAACCCCACCGATCTTCTCGTCACGCCCGACCCGCACGACCCGCGCCTCACCGAACGGGTCTCGGGTACCGATCAGGATGGCAAACCGGTTGATACCTCTGTCACCGTCGAGCGGCCGCTGGCGCTGTTTCTGAACAGCCGCGAAATCGTCACCCTGATGACCATCGGCGATTATCCCGAATGCCTCGCCGTCGGCTACCTGCTGAACCAGAACATGCTGCGCCCGGACGATGTGATCACCGGCATCGATTACGACGAAGAGGCTGAGGCCGTCGTCGTGCGTACCGAGCGTGAAACCGATTTCGAGGAAAAGCTCGCCAAGCAGACCCGCACGTCGGGCTGTGCACTCGGCACCGTGTTCGGCGATATCATGGAAACGTTCAACGATATCGTGCTGGATAGCGATGCGCGGGTGCATACGTCGTGGCTGTATGCGCTGACAAAGTCGATCAACACGACACCCAGCCTGTATCTTGAAGCGGGCGCCATCCATGGCTGCGTGCTGTGCGAGGGCGACCGGGCGCTGATCTATATGGAAGATGTCGGCCGCCATAACGCGGTCGATAAAATTGCCGGTTACATGTATCTCAACAACGTTCCGGCGGCGGGGAAGATGTTCTACACGACTGGGCGGCTGACCAGCGAAATGGTGATCAAGACGGTGCAGATGAATATCCCCATTCTGGTCTCGCGCTCCGGCTTTACCGCCTGGGGCGTAGAACTGGCTCGCCAGGCGAACCTGACCCTGATCGGACGCGCCCGGGGCCGGCGCTTTTTGGCATTGGCCGGACAGGACCGCATCGTCTACGACGCGGATCCCGACACGATCGAAGACGAACCCGCGACGCACCGGCGTAAGGCGGCGTCTGCTGAAATATGAGATCTGGCGAAAAAATATGAGATCTGGCGAATGAGTGTCGAACTTGTCTGGCAGGGACCGGTCGGGCCGGGATGTCTGCCGGGGGCAACGTTTCCCGATGATCCGCTGCTGTTCGAAAACCTTTGCGAAGCGGGGGTCTACCTGCGCATCAAGACATATGACAACGACCGCACGATTGCCTATGCCGGGCAATCGGTCTCGTTGCTGGCGCGGTTCGACCAGCATCTTGTCGCCATGCTGTCGCTGGCGGCGCCGTTGCGCGATGCGGCGGGAGATGTGGTGTTCACCGGGGATGCTGCCGCGCGCATCGATGCTTATGGCAGGCTCGACGATGCGACCGCACTGGCGGCCGCCGATGCCGGGCGGGTGCGGTTCTGGTATGCGCAATGCGACGATTATTTTCATACCGAGCATCTGAACCTGGCCGAAGGATTGCTGCAGCGCCGGATCTCGGCACGGCTGATCTCCGCGGCGCCCGGTTTTCTGATCGCTGTCGAGAACGCCAAGGCCGCACCCGGCGCGATGCCTGACGACGTACCCGATATCTGGATCAACGATTTTTCCGGGCTCGACGACACCGGTGCGACCCTGCTCGGCGATCTGCTTGGCGACGCCCCCATGACCCTGGAGATATTGACCGGCAATGCCGCCTGAACAGAAAAAAATATGTGGCCTGTTGCTCGCCGGTGGTCAGTCGCGGCGGATGGGCGGCGGTGACAAATGTCTGATGACGCTGGGTGGCAAGACCCTGCTGCAGCGCATTGTGGAGACCGCCGCGCCGCAGGTCGGCCCGCTGATGCTGAACACGAACAGCGACCCCGCGCTTTTCGCTGCCCACGATCTTCCGGTCGTGCCGGATGTGATTGACGGCTTTGCCGGACCGCTGGCGGGCGTGCTGACGGGGCTTGAGTGGGCGGCGGTAAACGCGCCGGAATGTGACTGGGTGGCAAGCTTCGCCTGCGATGCGCCGTTTGCGCCCGCCGATCTGGTAGCGCGCCTGGTCGCGGCGGTCGGGGAAGACGGTGCCGACATGGCCTGCGCGACCTCGGGCGGCAGGGAACATCCGGTGTTTGCGCTGTGGTCGGTGCGGCTTGCCGGCGAGCTTCGGACGGCGGTCGTGGACGAAGGTCTGCGCAAGGTCGATATATGGACCGCACGCTATAAATTGGCGCGGGCTGAATTCGATACAGAGAACGGCGATCCATTTTTCAATATAAACCGGCCCGAAGATTTTGACGCAGCTACCGCCTTGATGGGCGCCGCCTTGCTGGGTAACGCCTGAAATGATCAACTAGTGCAATGACCGACACCCCGAGTCCCGCCACGACGACCACCCCGACGCCGCGCCTGCGCATTCTGCTCGGCCGTTCCATCGCCATTGGCCCGGGTAAGGCAGAGTTGCTGGGCCTGATCGACGACACCGGCTCGATCTCTGCAGCGGCACGGGCGATGGGCATGTCCTATCGCCGTGCCTGGACGCTGGTCGAAACCATGAACACGGCATTCCGCGAACCCCTGGTCGCCGCGGCGACGGGTGGCAAGGGCGGCGGCGGTGCGTCGGTGACAGCTTTCGGGCATGAGGCGCTGAAGCGCTACCGGATGATGGAAGACAAGGCGGCGCTGAGCGTAACGACGGAGATGGAAGCGTTCACCGAGATGCTAGATTCCGATTATGTGGATGAAGGGGAGTAGGGCCGCAGGAGCGCAGGGGTCGCAGAACGAGTATAAAGACAATCCTGTTTAAGGGAGGGGGCGCAACATGCAGTATTTCGTGTGGGGACTAGACGGGCCGGACAGCAAGGCTCAGCGCATCGCCATCATGGAGCGTCACCGGTAATTCATTGCCCGGTATGATGATCGTCTGATTGCGCGCGGGCCGGTGCTCAACTCCGAGGTCCCTCAGAAAGTTATGGGTTGCATCCATATCGTTGAACTCGACGACTCGGACGCCGCCCACAGCTTTGCCTATGACGAGCCCTTCGCGGTCGAGGGCGTCTTTGCCGAGATCGTGATGATGCGGTTCAGGCTTGAAGTCGGACGGACGCAATTTGTCTTCGAGGGCACGCCCGACCATCCGCGGTTTTTCGTTCATTGTCCGGCGGCGCCCGGCGTTGACGCCGTGCCGGATGAAATTGAGTCCGCGCACGAAGCATATTGCCGCAAATTCGACCCACATTTCCTGTGCAGGGGCTCTCTCCTGACAGCGGAAGGCGTCTGGGCGGAGGCGTACCTTCTTTATCGAAATGGCGGACCGTGCCGCCCTGGATGGCTTCCTTGCGGACGATCCCTGTACCACCGCCGGGCTGCACGATGCGCTCCGGATTCATCGCTGGACCATGGGCGGCGCCGCCAATATCAAGGCCGCCGGATTGATGAGATAGTGCAATCCCGGGCCCCGCATAGTCGGAGAACCGAACCAGCCTTCTTTCGCTAATCCCCGGGTACCCGCCAGACAACGCCGTCGCGCATTTCCCGGTCTTCCAGCTCAAGGCTCGTCGGCACCTCGTAGCGCATAACTTCCTGCAGGTTCTTTATCGGCAGATATTTCCGTCCCGGATCGCCTATCAGGACAACCGCGCCACTTGCCGCCTCGCGCCGTAGGAAGGCTTCGATCTCGACCGCTGGGGATTGCTCGTAAAAGATATCGCCGGCGAGGATGACGTCGCAGCCGCCCGGCGTCTTGCGCATCAGGTAGTTTTCGGTCGACGGCGTCAGCGTCACCTTGTTGAGCGCGGCGTTGGTCTGTGCGGCGGCGACGGCCATGGCGTCAATGTCATTGGCGATGACCTCGGCGGCACCCCCCACTGCGGCGGCGATGCCGGATACTGCGCTGCCGGCAGCGAATTCGAGCACGCGTTTGCCGTGCACGATATCGGGGTTGTCGAGAACATAGCGCGCCAGTGCCTGACCGCCGGGCCAGCAGAAGGCCCAGAACGGCGGCGGGATACCGATTTCCTGCAGTTCGGTTTCGGTTGCCTGCCAAATCGGCGTGATTTCGGTCGCGAGGCGGAGCTTTATTTCCGGTACCAGCGGCGGCGAGACGATTTTGGTATTGGCCGCGATGAAGGCGGCAAAGTTCTCTTCGTCCAGGGATGGGGTGTCAGACAAGGTGCCCGCCAATGATCCCGGCGAGCAGCAACCAGCCGAACAGCCGGTTGGATTTGAACTTCGCGAGGCAGTCTTTCGGGTTGTCGAAATCGGCCCCGGCGATCTGCCAGACAAGCTGCGCGAGCCCCAGTCCGAGCCCGATCCAGAGCGGCCAGCCGAGCCCGGCGAGATACCCGGCAGTCCCGAAAAATGCGGCGGCGATCAGATAAAACCCCATCAGCCAGGGCTTTGACGCCAGCAGGCCGAGCGCGCGCGCCGATGATTTTACGCCCGCCGCTGGGTCGTCCGGCCGGTCCTGATGGGCGTAGATCGTGTCGTAACCCAGGGTCCAGAAAATGCCGCCCGCGTACATAAGGAAAGCGGGCAGGGCGAGTCCGCCGGTCACCGCCGCCCAGCCGAGCAGCGCGCCCCAGTTAAAGGCGAGCCCGAGGACGAATTGCGGCCAGAACGTTACGCGCTTGGCGAGCGGGTACAGGGCGACCAGTGACAGCGACGCGATGCCGATCCAGATAGCGTAACTGTTGAACGAAAACAGGATCGCGGCACTGATACCAAGCTGGAAGATGAACCAGATCAGGGCCTGGCGCACGGTCACCTCGCCCGCCGGTAACGGGCGATCGCGAGTACGGGCGACCTGGGCATCGAAGTTCCGGTCGAGGATATCGTTCCAGGTACAGCCGCCGCCGCGCATCAGCATCGCGCCGATGCCGAACAGCACGAACAGATACCACCGTGCATCGAGGGCCGCGCTGTCGACCGGGGCAAGTGCGATCGCCCACCAGCACGGAAATAGCAGCAACCACGTGCCGATCGGCCGGTCGAACCGCGACAGCCGGATATAGGGGCGCACCCGGCCGGGCGTTAGCCGGTCGACCCAGCCGCCGCGCGGAATATCACTGGGAGACGGTGCATTCATGCGCCGGGTATAGCACAGACAATCGGGGCAGGCGGAGTGGACAGATGGGCAGACGTGAAAAGCCACATACTGGAGCGTAGCGTTGAGGGGGGGGGGCTCGCGAAGAAACAATGCCGTCTAACAATTTCGAGGACATCGTTGGTGTCAAATCAGGAGTCCGCTTTAGCCTCGAAATCGGACCACAGACTCTTGCGTGCCCGGGGTCTTCTTCTGACTCAAATCGAATACATCACAAAAGAAAACGGCAGCCCCGAAAGACCGCCGCCTGAGGTTACCGCCTGGGGTTGGCGTCAGGCAGTGCGTTTACGTCTTGCGTATGCCATGCCGGCGAAGCCGATACAGAAAATGGCGAGCGCGCTGGCTTCCGGAACCTCGGTGAAGCCCGACAGCGCAAAGACGCTGAGCGTGCTGCCACTGCCCGATACCCAGTCATAGTAATAGAGTTTGTCATTGGCGTAGGTCAGACCGGCAGTCAGGCCGTCGATGCCGAGGGCAAAACTGTCGAGTTCGTTGCCGGTGGTGAGATCGAAACGGCGCAATGTCGCGCTGGCGGTGTAATCGATCATCCAGACATTGTTGCGGGCTTTGTCGACCGCGATATCGCTGATGCCGGCGTCGGTCGCCAGCGTGACCGTCTGAACACCTGAATCAGGGGTCGCGACGGCGGAGATACGGATCTGGTTCAGGTTGGACCAGTATAGGTGGTGCTGGTCTCGGTGCGATACAGGTTGCCGTCCCGAACGTCGATCGGGTAGCCGCCAAAAGCGGCGACGTCGGTGGACATGTTGACAGCCGCGCCGGTGGTCTTATCGACTCGGTAAAGGTCCGGACCGGAGGTATTGGACGTGTAATCGCTGACATAATAGTTGGCGCCGTCGCCGTCGACCGACGTGGTGTGGTTGCGATTGGGGCTCAATGCCCGTGAGCCGGTGATCGTACCGCTCAGATTGGTACGAAAAATCGTATTGGTGGATTGCTGCATATAGAGCAATTCATTGGCGGACGTGTCGTAGCCGAGGCCCTGCGGGTGAAAGTTGGACGCCGGGTCAGCGAGCTGGTTGCTCAGCCCGAAACGTGTTTTCGAGTGTCAGCGTTCCGGCCACGGCCGAACTGCAGACGACACCCGCCAGCATCGCGCCGGCTACCGTGGTTTTGAAAGTTTTGAAAAACGTCATCGGACGGGTCCTGTTCTACTACTGTTACTGACGAACGACTGCCAACCCGTGCGTGTCACAACAGTTTATAGCAAGAACCGTGCCAACAGGCAGGATCGTTATATTTCAATAGCTTAGTCTGGTCGGAAACAGTCGTGGACGGATGCAGTGTAAAATCTACCCACACTTAAAGACTATTAACGATGCCGGTGTCGAAAATCCCGCGATGTCCGCTCCTGGCTATGAGCAGACACTATGAGCGCACCTGTCTGATTTTCGTACCACGCCCGAAGGCGGACATCGCACTCAACTGTTCGGAACCATTCTCGCAAGAAGTTCGAACACATCAACGTTTC
Source organism: Alphaproteobacteria bacterium UBA830 (assembly GCA_905181725.1). GTDB lineage: Bacteria > Pseudomonadota > Alphaproteobacteria > MPNO01 > UBA830 > CAXBCP01. The sequence continues at coordinate 2,789 of CAJIYX010000013.1, read as the reverse complement.
CAGATATCTGGGTGGAGGTGGTGCGGTTCCCGGGCGCCGAACAATTCGCTGACCCCCCTATTCGCGGTTGATCCATTTGTGCCAATATCCGCGCCATGAACGATACCCCAAACACCGTCCAGCGAAGTGCAACAAACGACAACCGGACCCGGCTTCGGCTGTTTGTCGAATATGACCTTGAAGACGGTCATGCCGTGCCCGCCAACCCGGACCAGCGTAATTACCTGCGCAAGGTGATGCGCCGGAAGGATGGCGACATGGTTGCGCTGTTCAACGGACGCCACGGCGAATGGCTGGCGCGCATCGCGTATGAATCGAAATCGCGTTGCGTCATGATCGTCGAACAGCACCTGCGCAAACAGCGGGTGCCGCCGGATGTCTGGTCGATATTCGCGCCGGTGAAGGCAACGCCGATGAATAATATCGCGCGGATGTCGACCGAGCTTGGCGTGGGGCGCATATGTCCTGTGCTGACCGAGCATACGGATGTTGCGCGGGTGAACACGGCGCGACTGCGCGCCAACGCGGTCGAGGCCGCCGAACAGTCAACACGGCTCAACGTGCCGATGGTCGATGAACCGAAGAATTTGGCCGGATTACTGCAGGATTGGGACCCGGCAAGGCGTATCATCCTGTGCGCCGAAGCTGGCAGCGCGGAACCCATACCGGCGGCATTGGCGCGGGTGCAGCCCGGCGGGGCATGGGCGGTGATGACGGGACCCGAAGGCGGATTCAGCCAATCTGAACTTGACGGGCTCTGGAAACTGCCTTTTGTTACGCCGGTCCGCCTCGGACCTCGAATTCTGAGGGCAGACACGGCGGTGGCGGCAGTGCTGGTGTGCTGGCAAAACCATCTCGGAGACTGGTCTGACTGATCCTGTCAGTGACACCCTCACTGATCCTGTGAGTGACACTAACAAAGACTCTGTCAGTAACAATAAGAATGAACGGATGACTGGGCATGGCTGCACCACCGGCGGGTAAATCGGAACCGATCACCGATTTACGGCAACTCGCGGAACACCTCGAAGAAGGCTGCAAGCCTGCCGAGGACTGGCGGATCGGAACCGAACACGAAAAATTCGTCTTCAAGCTGGATACGCTTGAGCCCGTCCCCTATGAGGGACCCTGGGGTATCGGCAAGTTTCTCGAAGGTCTTCAGCGTTTCGGCTGGCAGCCGGTCATGGAAAACGGCAACGCCATCGCGCTGACGACGGGCGACTGCAATATCTCGCTGGAGCCGGGCGGACAGCTGGAGCTGTCCGGCGCGCCGCTCGAAAATATTCACCAGACGTGCGACGAGGTTCATACCCATCTGGCGCAGGTCAAAGAGGTTGCCGGCGAGCTTGGTGTCGGCCTGGTCGGTGCAGGCTTCATTCCGAAATGGAAACGCGACGAGATCCCGTGGATGCCCAAGGGGCGCTACAAGATCATGCGCGACTACATGCCTAAGAAGGGCTCGCTCGGCCTCGACATGATGCTGCGCTCCTGCACGGTACAGGTAAATCTCGACTTCGGATCAGAAGCCGACATGGTCGAGAAATTCCGCGTCTCGATGGCACTGCAACCGGTGGCCACGGCGCTGTTCGCGAATTCTCCCTTTACCGAAGGCAAGCCGAATGGCTGGCAGTCGTTCCGCAGCCATATCTGGGAAGACACCGATCCGGACCGGTCGGGCGTGCTGCCATTCGTGTTCGACGGCGACATGGGTTTCCAGCGTTATGTCGATTTCGCGCTCGATGTGCCGATGTATTTCGTCTATCGCGACGGTGAATATATTGACGTGTCGGGGCAGTCGTTCCGGGATTTCCTGAAAGGCGAATTGCCTGGCCGGCCGGGCGAGATTGCGACGATGAGCGACTGGGCGGATCACCTGACGACGATTTTCCCCGAAGTGCGGCTGAAAAAATTTATTGAGATGCGCGGGGCCGATGCCGGGCCGTGGCGGCGTCTGTGTGCGCTGTCGGCGATGTGGACCGGGCTGCTTTATGATGCCGATAGTCAGACCGCTGCCTGGGATCTCGTGAGGAACTGGACCGTTGAAGATCATCACTATCTGCGTCAGGCCGCGCCGAAGACGGCGATGGGCACGGAATTTCGCGGACGCACGATGTCGGACCTGGCGAAAGATGTGCTGGCGATCGCCGATGCCGGGCTCAAGCGCCGCGCGATCCCGGACAAGAACGGCGATGATGAAAGCAGCTTCCTCGCGCCGCTGCACGAAATCGCCGATCGCGGGTATGCTCCGGCTGAAAATCAGCTTCGCAAATACGAGAACGACTGGAATAAAAGTGTCGATCCTCTATATGTGGAATATGCGTACTAAGATTGCTTCCCTGATTTTCGGCGCCATTGCTTTCGGCGCATAGGCGACGCTTGCGGTCGCGCAGCAGCAGCCAAAGCCGTTCCCGTGGGAAAAAGAAGCGGATAAATTCTTCAGCCGGACGATCCGGAAGATCAAAAACCCGATCGACAAACGGATCAATCAGCGCCTGAAATCGATCGGCCTGTCCAATCAGCCGATGCTCGATATCACCCGGGATGCAAACCGCTGCCCGAGCCGCCAGGTCTGTCAGAGACGCTAATTCCGAAGCTCGATCAGAATCGTGACGGTGTCGTCAGCCGCCAAGAATACATGCTCAAACGTCAGCGTGCCGCAACGGCGGGCAGCCAGGGGACGGCCACCAAGGTGCGTCGCCTCCAACGGTTAAATTCGCGGTTCCGCGGCGCCGACAGTAACCGCGATGGTAAACTGTCAGGTTCCGAAATAGATGCGATGAAGGGCCGGT
>CAJIYX010000012.1 GCA_905181725.1 Alphaproteobacteria bacterium UBA830 | reverse complement strand
CCGACACCGCAACGCAGATACGTGCGCCTTGGGAAGTCGAGAGGAGCGCGCCCATGAAGTTTCGCTGCCAGCCTTCGTCGATCTGGTTTCGCTTTTTCACCTGGATGACCGCCCCGCCCCAGTCAGTCATGCAGTACGGGATCACCACGTCCTGAATGATACCCGGCTGCATCCGCTCGCAGAGCGCGAACATGGCCGCTTCACGCACCGTGGTATCGATGTTGTGATCGTCCATCGTGTGAACGGCGAGACAGAAGATGATCGGCTTCGATTCCGGCTTGCGCATGGTGACCGCCGTACAATGGAACGTCGGCGCTTTATACGCCTTGCCCATGTAGCCCGCCCATTCCGGGTGGAAGTGGAAACGACCCTGAACACCGGCCTCCTCGGATTCCGCAGTCTCGTAGCGACGGTCACGCGGGTTCACATAACCTTCGAGCACGACCTCTGAATCAGCCACCGCGTAGGCATCGACGGTCCGTGCTTTTACCATGCGGACGGGCGTGCCCTGTACCGCACCGGCAATACCGATTTCGTCACAGCCCTGCGGCAGGATGACGTAGTCGAACCCGGCACCGGCCAGCAGCGTACAGGACGGCGGCAGCCCGAAGCACATCGTGATCGGCACGGGCTCGTCGTCCTTGTAATGCTTGGAGACGACCTGCCACATGTGTGAGCCGGGCGAGATCTGGAACGTGCCCACATTTCCCCAGCGGAAGTTCATGCGGTTGTAACCAAGGTCCGTGCCGCCGTCGAAATACTTGCCGGCAACAACGCGGTTGCCGGAGCCCACCGTCAGTTCGGGCTCGTACTCGGTATGGCGGATCGGTACCATGTATTCATTCACGTCGACCGGGTTCTCGATGACGTGTTCCTGGCACGGCGCTTCGTCCTGGCTGATCTCAACCGGCGGCAGCGGGTGCTGCAGTGCATAAGACAGTTTGCGCGTGCGGTCCGTATCGTCGGTCCAGCCGAACATCTTGTTGATGACGTTCATGTCACCGAACAGGTTGGTCACCACACGATGGTTCGGCTTGCCTTTGACATTGTTGAACAGGATCGGGCAACCGCCGTCGAGGGTCTTCTGGATGGAGGCGATTTCAAGATCGGGATCGACCTCGACATCGGTTTCGATCAGGTCGCCCTCAGCTTTGAGCCATTCGAGCGTACCCCGAAGGTCCATGATCAGTTCGGACGCCATCCCCGGCATCTTCATTTCTGCTGCGCACATAATTTCTCTCCCGTTACCGCTTCTGGTCCCGCGTTTGTCGGCGGGGGAAGCAGCGGACATGCCGCGTTAATCGGCGGCAAAAATAGCCATCCGGATGTGCTGCCCGAAAGGCCGCTCACGTACCTGAAGTATCAAAATACCAGCGAATGTCGCCCTGCGACGATGAACTGCTGCAATCTCCGGTCCAAGCCTCCGCGCGCCAGGAATTTATCATCCTGTTACGCCCCGGATATCGCCCGAAGGGTAGCGCAAAAATGCTTAGATATGCAAGTAAACGAGAGACGCGTGCGCGTTCAGGCCTCCTCCGCAGGCCGCCCCGCCATCATGCGCACCGCCCTGTATTCGATCACCTTCTTGCCGTCCTGGTTCATCACGTTGTTCATGGTCGTCACGATGCCGCGGTTCCCCCTGCTGGTGGCGCGCGCAGCGAGGACTGCAACCTCGGCGTGGATCGTGTCGCCCGCGAATACCGGGCCCAGAACCTTCTTTTCGACTTCGAGCAGCGCCAGCCCCGTGGTCTGCATGGTCGACTGGCACAGCAGGCCTTCCGTCATCGTGTAGACCAGCGCCGCCGGGGACACGCGCCCGCCCATCGGCCCACCACCGTGATCGCCGAAGGTCATATCGGTGAACAGGGTTTCCACCATGCCGGTCACGCCGATGAAATTGACGATATCGGATTCAGTAATCGTGCGGTTCAGGGTCTTGAACTGTTCGCCGACCGTCAGGTCATCCCAGTACAGGCCGATGCCAAGGGTTCTCATAGTCGAATTCTCCGTAAGTTTCAGTTGGTGGCGCCGCTCGAGCGCATCTTTTCGATGGTTTCGTCGTCCAGTCCCGCTTCGCGCAGGATCTCGGCACTGTGCTCTCCCAGTTTGGGCTGCAGCTGGTCGATTGACGCGGGCGTGCGGCTGAACTGGACCGGCGTATCCGGCACGGTAATATTGCCCTCGGTCGGGTGGGTCTCCTTGCGAAAGAACCCGACGGCCTGCAAATGCGGATCATCGGGGATGTTCTCCAGCTCGACGATCTCGCCACAGGGGATCTCCAACCGCGGCAGGACCTCCAGCCAGTCGGCGGTGGAGCGCGTCGCGATGAATTCGCCCGCAAGGCTGTAGACCGCCTCGATATTGTCGGCCCGGTTGGAGAGGCTGTCGAAACGCGGATCGTCCTTCAGTTCCGGGCGGCCGACTTCTTCCCAAAACCGCACCCACTGGATATCGGTATAGGCGAGCAGGCAGATAAAACCGTCGGTCGTCTTGTACGGGCGCCGCGATGGGGTCAGGACACGCGAATAACCCATCGGGCCTTCAGGCGGGTCGAACGTGTAGCCGAAAATATGATCCGCCATGTTGAACGCGACCATGGTCTCGAACATGGGAATTTCGACGAACTGCCCCCTGCCGGATCTTTCCCGTTCCAGCAGGGCCGCCAGAACCGCGTTGACGGTGACCAGCCCGCATGTCTTGTCGGCAATGATGGTGGGCATATAGCGCGGCTCGCCCACGAGGCGCGCCATCAGGTCCGCGCTGCCGCTCAGTCCCTGAATGACATCGTCATAGGCCGGCCGCCCGGCATAGGGGCCATCCATGCGAAAGCCGTGAATACCGGCATAGACAATACGCGGGTTGCGCGTACAGACGGCATTATGGCCAAAGCCCAGCCGCTCCATCGCCTGCGGGCGGACTGAATGCAGGAACACATCGGCCGTGTCGATCAGACGCCAGAGCGCGTCCTTCGCGGCGTCCTGCTTCAGGTCGAGTACCAGCGAGCGCTTGTTGCGGTTCAACCCCATATAGAGCGCCGACATATCCGCAGACCGCTTGGGGCCGGTATAGCGCGTGGTGTCGCCCGCGGGGCTCTCGATCTTGACGATATCGGCCCCCATGTCGCCCATCGTCTGCGTCGCCAGTGGTCCGAGGACCACTGATGTCAGATCGAGAACACGGAGACCGTCTAGCGCACCTGCCAAATCAGAGGTCTTTCACGCGGGGAAGGATTTTCTCACCGAAGACCTTCAGGGATTTCATGATCTCTTCCTGCGACAGCGAGCCAAAATCGACCAGGAACGTCACCTGGGTGATACCGATATCGCGCAGCACCTTGATGCGCTCAACCACCTGATCAACTCCGCCCATCACGACGCGGCCGGGGAAATACCGGTCGAAGGTCAGTTCCACGGTTCCCTTGTCACGCTGATCGTAGCCTTTATACGCCTCGGGGTCCGGCGGCTTGCTGGCTGCTTCCTTGCCGGCCTTGCCGTACTCGCCCATCGGGCCATCGACGATGGATTTGAGCCGGGCGTCGTCTTCGTCGTCCATGAAATACGAGTGGTAGACGCAGCACACCTCGTGATCCTCGACCTTGCGGCCATATTTGGGTAGCGCGTCGCGGTACCAGGAAATGCGTTCCGCCGCGAGGTCGTGATCGACGTGATAGGCGACATAGAGAAGATTATGCCCCTCCTGCGCGGTCCACTCGAAGCTCTCGGGCGACATCAGGCAGGCGTTCCAGATAGCCGGCCGTTTCTGATAGGGCGTCGGCAGAATGTTGAGACCCGACATTTTCGGCCGGAACTTGCTCTCGAATTCAAGCGGCTCGCCTTCCCACGCCTTCAATACCAGCTCAACGCCTTCTTCGACCCTATCGCGGCTCTCATTCATCGGCACGCCGAACGCATCGAACTCGTCGCGGATAAAGCCGCGCCCGACGCCGAGATCGAATCGGCCGTTCGACAGCTGGTCCAGTGTCGCGGCCTGTTCGGCCACCCGCACCGGATCGTTGAGCGCCATCACGGTCGCACCGGTCGCGAGACGGATATTCTCCGTCCGGCCCGCCAGATAACAGAGAAACGCATAGTTCGCCGACAGGAACCCGCCATGGCGGACAAAGTGATGCTCAACCATCCAGGCATAATCGATCCCGATCTTGTCGGCATATTCGACCTGTTCGACGATATTGTGCATATGGGTATGCACATCGCGATCGCTATCGGGCAGATGCGTCGGCAGATAAAAAAGACCAAATTTCACAAAAACAATCCCTCGCTATCGTCGCGGTCTTTGCCGCGTGCGTTCTAACTAATACAATCGTTCCCGACAGATGACCAATAACAACGCACAGAAAGTGGGATCACAGTGATCGATAGCGAAGAAATCCTCCGGCAGAAACTGAGCGTGGCGTGGCGGTTTTTTTACGGGCGCGGCTTTGTTGACGGGTTCGGCCATATCAGCGCTCGCACCCAGGATCCGAACGTGGTCCTGATGACGCCGCACGAGCTTGGAAAAATCTCCCACGCGGAAGATTTTCTGCTGTGCGATCTCGACGGCAACCAGATCGGTACGACCGATAAACTGCCGGGCGAACTGCCGATCCATCTCGAAGTGTTCAAGGCGCGGCCCGACGTGAACTCGGTCGCCCATTTCCATACCCATAACGCAACCAGCTTTTCGATGTCGGAACACGACCTGAAACCGACCTATTTCATGGCATCGATCTTCAATGGCGGCATTCCGGTGCATCCGGATGCGCGCCTGATCATGACCGAGGAACGCGGCCGCGCCATGGCCGAAACGCTGGGCGATTGCCGGGCAATGCTACTGCGCGCCCACGGCATAGTTGTCACCGGGCCAGATATCGAGGAAATGACCACCGGCGTTTACTTACTGGAAGACAATGCCAAGCGCACCGCCATCGCCGCCTCCATGGGTGAATACGAAGTGCTGGGTGAGGAAGAAATGGAAGAAATCGCCGAGGAACTGCTACGCACGCGCGGGCCTATCGGGCGGGTCTGGGCACTGGCCGAAATCGAAGCCGCCGAGATGGGTGCCGAATGAGCGACATCAAGCAGGTACATCAGGCTGAATATGCGGCCCCCAATCTGGGTGAGCGCATTGTCGCCGCGCTGACCGACGCGGGTATCCCGGCGACGAAATGGACGCCCAAAATCCTCGGCCCGGCGGACCAGATACACGGCGGCGGCCTGCAGCAGACTCAGGCCCATGCGGCCATGGTCGATATTACGCCCGACATGCATCTGCTCGATATCGGCTGCGGCATCGGCGGACCGGCACGTTATTTTGCCACCGCGCATGGCTGCAAGGTGACCGGGATAGATCTGACCGACGAATATATCGACGCTGCAAACCTGCTGACGCAAAAGATCGGGCTGGCTGACAAGGTTGCCTTCGACTGCGGAGACGCCACTGCCCTGCCCTATGATTCTGCTAGCTTCGACATGGCCTGGGCGCTGAACGTGACGATGAATATCGAAGACCGCGCCGGGTTCTATGCCGGCGTGCACCGGGTGCTCAAACCCGGTGCTAAGTTCTGCATCAGCGAGGCAGGGCTGGGACCGGGCGGCGATCCGTATTACCCGCTGACCTGGGCGCGAGAGCCGGCCTACAGCTTTCTGATGCCGCCGGACAACATGCGCACGCTGCTCGAAAACTCAGGCTTCCGGGTCGTGGAATGGGTGGACGAGGCGGCGCGGCGCAAGGCGACCGCCGATGGACGCCCCGCCGCGGAGGCCAAACCCGTCGAGACACCGCTGACGATCCAGATGACCCGCGGCGACGACTATCTGGAGCGCCGCGCGAATTCTGGCAAGAGCATTAAGGAAGGCCGGTTGACCAACATCATGCTGGTGGCGGAGAAGGTTTAGGCCAACCGGCGATAGATTTTACACTTTTGAAACTCACGAAACCCGACACCGCCCCAAACCACTGATAAAATGGGGTTTTTTGAATGGCATGAATATTGCACGGAGAATCGGAGTATTCATGACGATGAAAAGATCACCACACATGCGCAGATTCCTTAGTCTCATCGCGATCTTATGTTATCTGACGATTATCCCATTCTCCGCCAGAGCGATTGTCTTCACAGACGAAGCAGCCTTTCAGGCAGCGGCGGGCGGCGTCGTGATGGAAACCTTCGAAGCGTATTCGTTACTCGACCCGGTGCCAACCTTCACCTTTCCTTCACGCCCCTAAACAACGGCAGCGTGCCGACCGCCTACGACCAATCGCGGGGTGGTATTGCCCGGTCGGGCACAATTTCCCTCGCCAATAACGACAAGCTATCTGCACCGGGACTCGGTGAGATGGAAATCATTGCCGATACTGGCACGTCATTCCTGGCATTCGGCTATTGGAATGCCGGAGGTGGCGACGGACCCCGGCTCACCCTATACGATGCCAACGGAAATTTCATCGAGTCCGCTGTATCCAGCCCGGACGATCCTGCCTTTATCGGAATTATCGGCTCTGTCGCGGCAACGCGCGCGGTGATCGAAGCAGTGGAAGACAATACATGGTTCACCAT
>CAJIYX010000011.1 GCA_905181725.1 Alphaproteobacteria bacterium UBA830 | reverse complement strand
TAAACACGACCACCAAGAATAAGACGATCACTTGCGTTGGACCTAAACCGTTGCCCTCAACAATTTGCGAAACCAGGTCATCTCCACCCTGAACAATAAAAATGCTCGCGAACAAGGTACCCCCAAGCACGATGAGCATCACCATTGATGAGATCTTAATCGTTTGAGTCACAGCCTCTTTAAGGACGGTGAACGAGAACTGGCGATAAGCAATACTCAAGATTACCGATCCAAGCGCCCCGACTGCCGCGGCTTCAGTAGGTGCGGCAATACCGGCAAAAATGCTTCCAAGAACAGCTAACACAAGCAAAGAGGCCGGGAGCAATGCAGTTAAAGCAAGCCATAATTTGGCCGACAGGTTGACCTGATCAACCGGATCGGTGAGACCCGGCCCGGCGTCTTTCTGCAGGAGACACCGGCCTATAATATATAATAAGAATAGCCCAACCATCACCCCGGCAGGTATCAAAATTCCTGCGAAAAGGTCACCCACCGACATTTCCGTAATGGAAGCGTAGACGATAATCACGACTGATGGCGGTATCGTAGTGCCAAGTGACCCACCGGCACACACAGTGCCAGCGGCAAGGTCTTTACTATAACCCGCACCCAGCATGGCAGGGATCGCCATAAGGCCGACTACTATTTCAACCGCACCCACCACACCGGATGAAGCGGCAAAAATGCCACACATTAATATTGTTGTAATCGCAAGACCGCCTCGGAACGCTCCAAACCAAATCTTTATGGCGTCAAAGAGCCGCGCGGCGATTCCAGCGCGCTCCAGCATGGCACCCATAAAAATGAACAATGGTATAGCGGCGAGAATGAAGTTCGAAGAAACATCGAAAAGCCGGCTGTGAAACTGCGTCGGCAGGATCATCCCGAATTCCATAACCCCGAAAACGAACGCCGTCACAATCAGGCTGAATGCTACCGGTATGCCTGCAAAAACCAGAACGAATAACATTGGGAACATCAACATCGCATACGACAGATCAGGCATGATCACGCCCCTCGGACTGCTCATCCGCAATAGCTAACGGCGAACAACCAAAGCCAAGCGCGCCCTGGAGATGCCGCAGGCATTCCGCTATTGATTGAAAGAATAGACCAACAAATCCGATCAAAAGACCGGCATACAAAGGCCACAATAGCGGCTTCCAAGGGCTCGCCGGATCCAATTTATCCGTGAGAAAAGCCTCAAGCCATTCGTCATACGCGCCGATGATGAAGAAAGAAAAAGCCGGCAAAATCAGAAAGATATAGGCGGCTACATTGATCCCGTCTTGGTAACGAAGAGGAAATCGAGTTGAGAGAAAATCAATTCGAATATGTCCTTTGGTGCGGAGCGTGTAGCCAGCCGCCAGCAGAAACCCCATCCCGTTCGACATATACGCTATATCATAGGCCCATAGGGTCGGCGCAGAGAAAGCCCGGCGCGATATTACCTCGTACATCATGTCAGCAACCAAAATCAGCAGCATAGCCCCCGCTAATACAGCGAGTACCGACGAAATTTTATCAATAATAAAAAGAAAACGAGGCATTTAGGAATCCCGCACCAAAAGTCGGACTGGTATCACGCTACCAGTCCGACACCTCGGTAAGCGCTCACTATTGTCGTTTAGTTATGACGATAGGTACCGTATTTCTTCCAGCGGTCGTAGAAACCCCAGTAAGACTCTGAAACCCGCGCCATCCAAGGGTTACCCTTCTCCGACTGTTTCTTCGCCTGTTCCTTTGACCATGTTCGACCCAGGTTTTTGATCTCTTCCTGAGCGCCCTTGGTGAGTGTAACAAACTCGTTCTTACCTTTACCCATAACTTCCATTGCTTTGAGGTCCGCGACGCCGACATGCATGGCCGTTTGAAAACCAGCATAAAGGCCAGCAGCGGTAATCTGATCTTGGATATTCTTAGGCAAACTCTTCCACGTGCTTTGTTTAAAAACAGCTTCATTCATATGAGATGGCGAATGAATGCCAGGCACGATGATGTATTTAGCAATTTTATGGAAGCCGAGCTTTATGTTCGTTGACGGCGAGGTGAACTCGGTACCATCAATCACACGCCGCTCAAGTGCAGTAAAGATGTCCGAAGGCGGTAATACCGTCGGCGAGGCGCCCACCATTTTCAAAATATCGGCCCAGGCACCCGCGGTTCTAATCTTCATCCCCTTGAGATCAGCAATTGTTCGGATTTTTCTATGGGAATGCAGAAATATCTCAGTTGAGCCAAAGCCTGTTACTACCGGATGCAGTTGCATGGTTTTGTGCCTCATTTCCGTAAGCAACTTAGTCCCATCGCCGGCAGCGAACCAATGCATGAACTCTTCCATGGGCATACCACCAACCATTCCAGCAAAGATGCCGTTGGCCGGATCTGCATTTACGGCAAAGCCCGGATAACAAAAACAAATATCAGCCGTGCCTTTTTGAACAGCCTGCGCACCATCAAACGGACCGGCGAGCACGCCGACGCTATAGCCTTTGATTTTTACCTCGCCATTAGTCATCAGACTTACAGCGTCGATAAACCGGCCTACATATTGATTCCAGAAGCCGCTTTTCGCAGGAACAAAAGATGTTAATTTGAATTCGTATTTTTGCGCATGGGCTGTGCCAACAGAACTCACTCCTAATAACGCTAGCCCAGATGCGACCCCTAGAATTTTTTTGATTTTAGTCACTTCGTCCCCCTGGGTAATGAAAAATTTCGCCATCAAACGCGTTCCGCAAATGACGACAAACCACAAAATGATGTTAGTTATATAAAAACGGTTTAACAAATTTTTTTTTGAATCACGCCTGAACAGGCCTGCTGCATTTAATAGGATAGCGACCTGGCACACAGGAGCAAGAAGCCGGGCTAGGCGGTGCATCGGGCTATTTGATTAGGCGTCGATAAAAGAAGACAGGAAAGGCGCTATATTCCAGCCTATCAGGCTATCCCATTATATTCCTTGAACCATTCAACGAATTTTGGAACACCGACATCAATCGACGTTGTGGGCTCAAACCCAAGATCTCGGCGAATCGCCTCAATATCGGCAAAGCTCTCTTTCACATCGCCCATCTGCATGGGCTTCATGACGATCTCGGCCTTTTTGCCAAGACAGTCTTCGAGCACGCTTAGCATGCGCATCAACGGTTCGGACTGATGGTTGCCGATGTTATAGACCCGGTGCGGCGGTCCCGGATCAGCGCAGGGCGCATTGTCGTGCGCCGCGACCACGCCGGTCACGATATCGTCCACATAGGTGAAATCGCGCTTCATATCACCATGATTGAACACTTCGATCGGGCGGTCGTTCATGATTGCATCGGCAAAGATGTAGAGCGCCATATCCGGCCGGCCCCAAGGGCCATATACAGTAAAAAACCGCAATCCGGTCTGCGGAAGGCCATACAAATGAGCATAGGAATAACTCATATGCTCATTGGCGAGCTTGGTCGCCGCATAGAGCGACACGGGCGAATCCACCCGATCCTCGATGGCAAAGGGTAGCTTCGTGTTGCCGCCATAAACAGAGCTTGAGCTTGCATAGACCATGTGATCAAAATTCGGCTGATGCCGACTCAGTTCTAGGATCGTCATATGCGACACAAGATTCGCATCTACATAATCGAACGGATGTTCAATCGAATGGCGCACGCCCGCCTGGGCGGCGAGGTGAATAACGCGGGTCACGCCTTCAATGGCAGACCGCATTTCGTCGTATGCCGACCGGTCGGAAAGATCAAGCTTGTGAAAGGTGAAGCCCTCGCGTCCCTTTAGCTGGTCCAGACGGGCGTTTTTCAACACCACACTGTAATAGTCATTGACTATATCGATACCGACGACTTCGTCGCCGCGGTCAAGCAACCGGGTTGCAGTGTGGTAACCAATAAACCCGGCAACGCCGGTGACGAGGGTTTTCATGAATTTAGCGTCCGGTTCAGTCGCATTTAATGAAGTCGTCTTAGTTTTAATTTTTAACATATATGCCCCAAAAATATATGTTTTTGTCCGAACTGATAGAAACTTCCAGGAATTTCAACAGAAGGAATTTATGAATATTTGCAGAAGAAATCTGGAACTCGCCCTCGCCCTAGTGATAGCATTGTTTTGCCCGACATTCCGACAAAAGCGGGCTTCGAGCGAGTTCGCAAACGAGGCTGAGCAAGCTTGACTCTAAAACCGATCTAAAACTCCGAAACAAAGAGCTATTTCAAACTCAGGGTAGATCATCCTAAGCCGCCTAACTGGCGAACTGCCATACGTTATGCCGAGATGAATATTTACAAAGCCGTTCGCAGACTGTTTGCAGTGATCAAGGGTCTCCAGACTCATAGCTAGATTTGTCACTTCAACAGGAGGGACGGCAACGGGCATCTGCAGTAGCCTGTACCGATGACTAGCGTCTGCTCGATAGATCCACATTCAATCGATTGGGGGCCGAAGGAACCGGCGTATGAAAAAATGGCGCGCGCGACGGCTTAACAAGCCACGAAAACGGATCCCTGCGTGTCCTACTTGTTAACGTAAAATGCAAGGAAGACGGCGATGATAGCCACCTGACTTCGAGTTTATTGACGGAGGGGCGGACAGACTATGGGATGAGCATTTTTAGCCAAGTTTAACCTGTTTTTTAAGAAAAAACCTTCTGACAAAGGTCCTCTATCCACCTTGTTTGGTGGTTTGAGTCATAAATCACAGAATAATCTTCTAGATCATCTTCACTCAATATATTCCCGCCGCTTAGCCCTTAGCGAAAGCCGGCATCACTTTTTCGCCGAACAGCTTTACCGACCGTTCCGCGTCTTCGAACGACATGTCGTTGAAATTGACCTGCAGAGATGCATCGTCGAAGCCGCCTATTTCAACATGGTAGGAGCGTATCTGTTCGCTAATCTCCTCGGGCGTACCAACCCAGGCCGACCCTTTTTCGACTTGGCTTTCGAACGTTTCGCGATCGAGCGCCTCGATCATCTTGCCATAACCTTTGTAATTGTCCGATGCCGCTCCATCGACCCAGCCCCGCGCAGCATCGACGAGCAACTTCAGATACCGGTTAAGCGGACCGCGAGCGATGCGAGCGGCTTCGATCGTGTCTTCATGGCAATACATATGAAATGCCAGCATGACCCGACCATCCCCGTCATGGCCGGCGGACTTCCAGGCTTCGCGGTAGATACCGATCAGCTCGGCCATCTCTGAGCTTCCAACCGGAATTGCCATGATGCAGTTACCAGCCCTGCCCGCCTTCTCAAACGATTTGGGCGTGGTAAAGGCTGCAGTCCAGAAGCGGGGTCGCGGTTTCTGAGTTGGGCGCGGCAGAGACGTGACGTTTTTGAATTGGTGAAATTCGCCGTCATCGGAAACATCCTCACCCGTCAACAGCATGTCTATCTGCTTCATGCCCTCGTCGAACCGGGCAACGCTTTCATCGAGGCTGATCCCAAAGCGTTCGTATTCATGTGGCAAAAACGCCCGTGCAAAGCCGATCTCTGCACGACCGCCAGAAATAGCATCCAGCATGCCAATTTCGCCCGCGAGTTTAAGCGGGTTATTAAAGACAGGCAGCACCGCGCCGGTGACAATGCGCGCGTGAGCGGTGCGTTGCGACAAGGCGGAGAGAAAAACGATCGGGTTAGGGCTATAGCCGCCATAGGGGTGAAAATAATGCTCTACCGTCCGGACATGCGTAAAGCCGTATACGTCAACGTAGTCGGTCAGTCGCAAGCATTCGTCGAAATACTGTGCACCCGATTTCTGATCTGGCCCCACACATGGAAAATACTGCAATCCGAATTCCATATAGCTCTCCCCTTTTTCTGGCCGGTATGTCGATCCTGATCTTTTATGCACCATCAGCGAATACTATTAGATAGACCTAAAACACCCATGCTCCGCTTATTCCGTGTACAGATCATAAAGTGTGCCATAGAATCTTTCCTTCACGCAATCAATGACACGAGATCCTATTTGGCTGATGAACTTACCAAAAAGATGCTGATATTCGAACAACGCCGGGCTGTCGGCCATTTGCTAAGGTTATGCCACCAGCGCGCTGTCGATCTTTTTGTCGAGGAAGTTGGCGTCAACGGCCCCAACCCCCGGCAATTCTCAGTGCTTATTAACGTCTTTCAGAATCCGGGTATGAGCCAGACCACCCTCGTCAAAGCAAGCGGGATCGACCGCAGCACGCTTACGGAAGTCCTGAAACGAATGATCGATCGGCGCATGATAGCCAAGCGCCGTAATGTAGAAGACCAACGGACAAACGCACTTTTTCTGACCGATGAAGGCCACGCCACGCTTAGGGCTGCTTTCGAAAATGCTGAACGGGTGCAGGAACGTATCCTGAGACCTGCCACCGAAGCAGAACGAGACGATGCCATCGCGACCCTGACAGCCCTGTCCGGTTATCAGAACCCGACGGATGGAACAAAAGACCAGATTAAGGTCAGCCCTAATCCCGGACCAAGCCTGCTCGATCGCCCCTGACTTTGCCGCCGTTACGGCAGACCCGTTCTATTATAATTCACTACGAAAGCACTGACCGCTTCGATCTATCCCTTTCTCGGGACGCCAAAAATTCCATGCAATATTCGGGACCGTTGCAGAAGGCAGTCTTGGCAGTGGCGGGTCGGGTTCGTTCCGCATACTAGATTTTTGTCTGGAATCGGCGGATTATTATCGGCCATCGCGGCGCCCGGAGCAGAAACCAAAGCCTAAACCCAAGCTGCGGCGATAGTTCGACGGCAGCGGGTGGCCGATAGACATTTAGCGGACGAAGCCCGACATCTAGGACCAATTTCCTGTCACCCTGATCCCATCGAGAAACCGGTACCGCGATGTCCAACTTAAACAGGTACCGGTCCCTAGCGGAAAAGACACGGCCGGTGCGACAGCTATCGCCATCATCCTGTTTACTGATGACGTGACCGGCAGTTACCAGTCCACAATTGATGGTAACCAGCGGTGGGTTTATGTCTTTGACGGCGGCAATAAGTCCTGGATCGTTGCGAAATCTGGTATTTCGGAAACGTGGTTCTCCGGTGACCTGATGGCAGAAAAATCAGCGCGCTTTACAACCATCGCGCCAACCGGAAACGAGATCCGGATCGACGTCGGAACAGGGCACTAAGCGACACACAAACGACGGGTGAGCATCTTGCGCTGCCTTACACCCATGGGCAGGCTAAAAATTTCGCTCTTTATCGAAATGGACATCTCCTGCTATGGTTAAGCTCAAGCGCCTATTTAAAAAATAAGAATGCGCTTGAAATAAACATATTGCTTAGGGAGCAAACAATGACAAATCATGTAGTAAAGGCCGCTGTGTTTGCAGCGGCTGTTGGCGCCTTTTCGGTAACCGCCGGAACCGCCGACGCAAAGCTCAAACGTATTACCATTGGAACCAACCCCGCAGGCTCCGTCTATTTCATGCTCGGCAGCGGCTTTGCTAAGTTGTTCCAAGAAAAATTAGGTATTAAATCAAATGCCAAACCGCATTCTGGTTCTTCGGCCTATCTGCCGCTAATGCAAGGCGGCAGGATTACACTCGGGGTCAATTCATCGCTCGATTCCGGCATGGCTTGGGGTGGTGTCGCACCGTACAAAAAGCCGACGAAAAATGTGCGTTCGATCGCACGTGTCTGGAAATTACCCTATGCCTACATGGTCAAGGAAAGCTCCGGCATCAAAACGATGGCAGATCTAAAGGGCAAGCGCGTTGTCGTCAAATTCAAAACCAACGTATCGCTCGCCCAAGCGAACCGCACGATCCTGTCGACGGCCGGTCTGACCGAAAAAGACATCACGTCGATTGAATCCGGCGGTGTTGTCGCCTCTATCGGTATGGTGACACAGGGACGCGTCGACGCGGCGCCCATTGCTACCGGAATGCCGCAGCTGCGCAAGGCCCACGCCACAGTACCGGGCGGACTGCGCATTATTCCACTCGGACCCCTAGGAACCGATGAATTTTTGGGCAAGGGAATGGCTGGCCTCTATTCGGTCAAGCAGAAGAACAGCAAGCGTAAGCCGTTTGTGAAAAGCGATATCACAATTGCTGCGTTCGATTCCTACCTGAACGCTGGATCAAAAGTGTCGAACGAAGATGCTTATGCGATGGCCAAGGCACTACACACCAACTGGAAACAGCTTCAGAAAGACTACCCGCCGCTTCGGGGTGTGGGGTCTGACGCGATTGCACCGGCCAACAACCCGATCCCGTACCATCCTGGCGCGGTCAAATACTACAAGGAAGCCGGCATCTACAGCGCGGCAAACGCAAAGAACGATGCGAGCCGGATGTAGGCTCAACTGAAAAAACGTTAGGTACACAAACGACCACGCAGGAGCTGACCCGATGGAAAAATTAAACGGGACAGTCCTGCGTGCACTTCTTGCTGCTATCCCACTTGTCGGTATTGGGTGGATTCTAGCAGTCACTGATTATTTTGGAATTGCGCTGACGTTTCAGCAGGTGATTGCCGTCATCCTCGGCATTGCCTGCGGCGCTTCACTTCTTAAACACCCCTATGTCGAAAAAGCGGGCATTTTAGAGTTTATTCTTGCCGTGATCGCTTTCTGCGCGTGGTTTTGGATGGCCTATAATTTCGAAGATTGGGTCGTCAGCGGCGATGAGCTCGGTATCGACAAATGGGGTCCCGCCGTAATAGCCATCACGCTTATGATGGAAGGACTGCGAAAGTCAGCCGGCAGAATTATCGCCGGTCTTGTCTGGATTCTACTCCTCTATGGATTTGTTGGCGACTATCTTCCAGGCGTGCTCGAAGCCGCGGTCGACCAGCCTGCCGAAACTATACACTACCTGTATTACGACAATAACGGCGTTCCCGGACTGGTTCTGCAGGTCGTACTCAACCTCGTCCTCGCCTTCATCATCTTCGGAAAACTGATGGAAGTCAGCGGCGGTACTGCGTTTCTGACCGACCTTGCAATGGGCTGGATGGGTCATCGTCGCGGCGGCCCGGCAAAGGTTGCCGTCGTCGCATCGAGCGCATTCGGCACGATCTCCGGGTCCACCGTCGGCAATATAATGTCGACAGGTATTGTCACTATTCCCCTCATGAAAAAGACCGGCTTTAAGCCTGAATACGCTGGTGCCATCGAAGCCGTAGCATCGAATGGCGGCCAGATTGCGCCACCCGTGATGGGGGCTACGGCCTTTATCATCGCGGAGTTCCTGGAAGTCCCCTATCAGGACGTCGTCATCGCGGCGGCCGTGCCCGCCATGCTCTACTTCTTGGTACTGTTCATTCAGGTCGACGCCGTGGCCCGGCGCTTCAGCCTGCGTGGCCTCCCCAAAGCAGATCTGCCGATCGTGTTAGACGTAGTCAAAGTCGGCTGGGTATTTATCCTACCGATCGCGATCCTTATGTATTTTCTGTTCTGGCTCGGTTACCCGCCCGGCGTCGCTGCACTTTATTCTGCCGCGAGTTTGGTCGTCCTTATGGTGATCCGAGACCGGCGTCTGCCAAGCAAGGAACATTGGAAAAATTTCCTTTTCGGCAGCGGTGAAATTCTGGTCCCGCTTATCCTGATTGCCGGCGCAGCGGGTATTATTCTCGGGGTGATGAACTCGACCGGACTGGCCTTCCAGCTGAGTATCATTCTGACCCATCTCGGCGAAACCCACGGTGTCTTTGTGATGCTGCTGCTGACGTCACTGATCTGCGTCATTCTCGGCATGGGAATGCCGACCGCGACGGTCTATATCGTGCTTGTCTCGGTAATCGGCCCCGCCCTGATAAATATGGGCCTCGCCCCAATGGGCGCGCATCTTTTCCTGTTTTATTTCGGCCTGATCAGCATGCTCACCCCGCCGGTCGCTATCGCCTCCATGGTCGCCGCTGAAATGGCAGGTGCCGATATGTGGAAAACCGGCTTTATCGGCGTTCAGCTCGCGGCGACCGCCTACTTGCTTCCCTATCTCTGGGCCTTTAATCCGGCGCTGCTGCTTCAGGGAACGACCATTGCGATAATCTTTGCGATCACGACCGCCATATCCGCGGGCTTCCTGCTTGCCCATTCGGTCACTGTTCTCGGGACTGGAAATGCGGTCGGCTGGCTGTCGGCAATCGGCATGTATGTCGCCGCCCTGACCGTCGGCTCGTCAACGATCTGGCTCGGCGTCGAGGACCCGCTGACCCTCGTGGTTGCCGCCGCTGGCATGGGCGTGGTCTACCTGATCACCAAGTCCGTGAAAGTGCTGGAACCGGCGGCCGCTGAATAGGCGCGCGATTTCGCCACCAGAATGAGCATGAACGAAAACCTGAATGCCGACCTGACAGAGCGCGCGATCATGCACGCCGCCGACATGGAGTGGCAGCCAAGCCCGTCACCCAACGTCTGGCGGAAACGGTTTTACCGGGATGGACCGGCCGAGGCAGGCATTGTCACATCGGTCGTGCGGTACGATGCCGGCAGCAAATTCCCGACCCATCACCATCCGGGCGGGGAAGAAATTTTCGTCCTCGAGGGCATGTTTTCGGATGAGCACGGCGATTATCAGCCAGGCACCTATCTGCTTAACCCGGACGGCACATCGCACGCACCGTTCTCAAAAGATGGCTGCACATTATTCGTCAAACTGCGCCAGTACGACGGCGAAGGCCGCGCGCAGGTGGCGATGAATACCAACGTGCTCGACTGGCAGACCCGGACGGATAACGGTATCTGGCAGATTCCGCTTTACCGGCAGGGCGGTTACCGCGACTGGACGATGCTGCTCAAAATCGACCCGGGCGCGGAAAGCCCTCATCACAGCCACCCGAACGGCGAAGAAGTATTCGTGATCGACGGTGAATTCTCGGACGAATTCGGCACCTATCCCGCCGGCACCTGGACCCGCAACCCGCCCGGATCGTCCCATGCCGTACGGTCCGAAAAAGGTGCTATTCTATACGTCCGTTTTGGCGGCATGGAGGTTTAGGTATGGTCAGTATCATTCATCACGACGCGGTCGACCCTGAAACATTTCCCGGCGGTGCGACCTATCAAACCCTGGTCGGCGACGAAGCTGGCTCAACACCGGTTCGCTGCGGCATCCAGACATCGCCGCCCGGTTACGCGACACCCAACCATGCCCATCCCTATGTAGAAATCGTCACCGTGCTCGAAGGCACCGGAGAGGCGTGGATCGACGGTGAGGCCGATGGAATTGAGATCGGCCCCGGTATGACGATGGTCTTCCCGGCCAATACAGCGCACGGTTTCCGGGTTACCGGTGAGGCGTCACTTGTCACCTATGGCATTCATTCTTCGCCTGACCGGATTGTCGAAATCCGGAATTAATCCGACATCACGTCGGCAGCGCTTTTGCCTTCGCCGACACGGTGCAGCGGGCGACCCGAATCCGTGATCGCGATAATGACCACGATCTCGTCGGCGCGCGGCGCATCGGACAGGGACACTTCCATCGCGTCGAAATGCGAAAACGTCCAGACGTCTTCCTTGTGATGCAGCGGGCAATCGATGGCGGTGCCGGGCCCGCCGATTTTCTTTGCCGACGGAATGATGGACGGCGCCGGCCCGACCGCGGCGCGGAGCGGCTTCCCCATGGTCGGGTGCATGCAGGCGGCGGCATGTTCCTTTTCGCCGTTTTCGCCGACGATGGCTGCCTTGCCGAAACTCTCGACCTCGTCCGCGCCAATACCGAGCGCCGCCATGGCGCGCGCGCCAAGCAGCTCGCCAAGCTCGGCACCGGCGGCCTCAAGCTCCGGCAGTTCTTTTGAATAGCGCCCGGCATAGGGGTTGGCGATCACCGCGACCGCCGCGCACTGGCGGGTCGGCGGATCGACCTTCTGGCCGATTTCGGTCCGGGTTTCCTGAACGATCGTGACGATTTTCCGGATTGAAGTACCTGTCATAACTTTCCCCTGCGTTGGCGCGTTGCCGATGATTATGACATGATTTGAAAGAACGTCATCGTGAGCGTTCACAAAACAACCAAGAACAATGCGGCGTGATCGCGAGACATCGTGGGAACGATTTTCCGCTCATCCCAGGAGACCACAATGACAGATAAAGAATCCCCGGCATTCGATCCGCTTGCGATTGAAGCGGAAGTTCGGAACCCTTACCCGGCACCGAACGACACCGTACTGAATGGGAAATCCCGACGGGCGCTCGGAGATGCGCACGGCCTTACGGAGTTTGGCGTAAATCTGACCGAGATGGAACCCGGCGCCGTGTCGGCATTACGCCACTGGCATTCGGCGGAAGACGAGTTCATCTACATCATCGACGGCACACCCACCTTGGTGACCGATCGCGGCGCAGAGGTGCTGCAACCGGGTATGTGCGCCTGCTTCCCGGCCAATTCGGGCGATGCGCACAGGCTTGAAAATCACAGCAATGCCAACGTCCGGTTTATCGAGGTCGGTAACCGGTCTGCAAGCGAAGAAGTCCATTATCCAGACGACGATATGGTGTTGGAAAGAACCCCTGACGGGTCGCGGTCGTTCCGCCATGTCGACGGAGCGCCTTATTGATCTACACTGATATGGGAGCGCCATGATCCGCGGCGCCCTTCAACGGGCAGCCGCGATGGGCACTTGGCTGATGGCAAGCGCCTTCGTCATCGGCTATTTCATCCCGCCGCTGGCCGGCGCCTGCCGGGATGTGATCCTGCCGGCGATTATCGTGATCCTGACCGTCGCCATGCTCAGGCTGGATGTCGCGCGGCTACGCAGTTACACCCGCCGACCGGGAACAATGGCGCTGATCTTGCTGGTCAACCTAATCGCCGCACCGGTTCTGATGTGGCTGCTGCTGACCCCTATCGATATGCCCGAGGGACTTCGGCAGGGGATGGTTCTGCTGGCTGCCGCGCCGATGGTCAGTTCGGCAATCGCCTTCGCAACCATTCTTAAGCTCGATTCCGCGCTTGCCGTCGCGGTGATGGTAGCGAGCTATGCAGTTGTGCCTTTAACCCTGCCCGCCCTGTCGTTCTGGTTGCTGGATCTCGATCTCGGTGTCAGCTTCTTAGAACTGTTCGGCCGCCTGTTTGCGACGATTTCGGTGCCGGCGGCGCTCGCCTTTGTCATCAGGCGCTG
>CAJIYX010000010.1:22500-25008 GCA_905181725.1 Alphaproteobacteria bacterium UBA830 | reverse complement strand
TACTCTTTAGGAGGCGACCGCCCCAGTCAAACTACCCACCATGCAGGGTCCCGGACCCGGATAACGGGCCTCGGTTAGATATCAGAAAATAAAAGGGCGGTATTTCAAGGGCGGCTCCACAATGACTGGCGCCACTGCTTCAAAGCCTCCCGCCTATCCTACACATTCGTCCACTAATACCACTGCAAAGCTATAGTAAAGGTGCACGGGGTCTTTCCGTCTGATCGCGGGTACTGAGCATCTTAACTCAGAGTTCAATTTCGCTGAGTCGGTGTTGGAGACAGCGGGGCAGTCGTTACGCCATTCGTGCAGGTCGGAACTTACCCGACAAGGAATTTCGCTACCTTAGGACCGTTATAGTTACGGCCGCCGTTTACTGGGGCTTCGGTTCAGAGCTTGCACCCCTCTCCTTAACCTTCCAGCACCGGGCAGGCGTCAGTCCCTATACGTCGTCTTACGACTTCGCAGAGACCTATGTTTTTAGTAAACAGTCGCCACCCCCTGGTCTGTGCCACCCCCATCTGGTTGCCCAAATGGAGGTCCCCCTTCTCCCGAAGTTACGGGGGTATTTTGCCTAGTTCCTTCAACACCGTTCTCTCAAGCGCCTTGGTATGCTCTACCTGTCCACCTGTGTCGGTTTGGGGTACGGTCTTTATGCTGGTGCTATTTCCTGGGAGTCCCAGGCCGCATCCTCAATCCAATAAGAAGATACGGCTTTCGGCCTCCGTCACATCCAGCAGGCCCAGGAATATTAACCTGGTTCCCATCGCCTACGCCTTTCGGCCTCGGCTTAGGGGCCGGCTCACCCTGCGCGGATTAGCCTTGCGCAGGAACCCTTGGACTTTCGGCGAGAGTGTTTCTCACACTCTTTATCGCTACTCATGCCAGCATTCTCACTTCCGATACCTCCAGCACACCTCACGGTGCACCTTCGCAGGCTTACGGAACGCTCCGCTACCACTTCAGTAGACTGAAGTCCTCAGCTTCGGTGTATGACTTTAGCCCCGTTACATCTTCGGCGCAGGACGGCTTATCTAGACCAGTGAGCTGTTACGCTTTCTTTAAAGGATGGCTGCTTCTAAGCCAACCTCCTGGTTGTCTTGGCCTTCCCACATCCTTTCCCACTTAGTCATAACTTGGGGACCTTAGCTGGAGGTCTGGGCTGTTTCCCTTTTGACCATGGACCTTAGCACCCATGGTCTGTCTGCCGTGCTGTACTCATCGGTATTCGGAGTTTGGTTAGGTTTGGTAAGACTCGCGTCCCCCTAGCCCATCCAGTGCTCTACCCCCGATGGTAATACACGACGCTCTACCTAAATAGATTTCGCGGAGAACCAGCTATATCCGAGTTTGATTGGCCTTTCACCCCTAGCCACAGGTCATCCCCCCATTTTTCAACATAGGTGGGTTCGGTCCTCCAGTGCGTGTTACCGCACCTTCAACCTGCCCATGGCTAGATCACTCGGTTTCGGGTCTAATACATGCAACTGAACGCCCTATTCAGACTCGCTTTCGCTGCGCCTACACCTAACGGTTTAAGCTTGCTGCATAGATTAAGTCGCTGGCCCATTATACAAAAGGTACGCGGTCACCCCACAAGGAGGCTCCCACTGCTTGTAAGCATCCGGTTTCAGGATCTATTTCACTCCCCTTATCGGGGTGCTTTTCACCTTTCCCTCACGGTACTGGTTCACTATCGGTCACTGAGGAGTACTTAGGCTTGGAGGGTGGTCCCCCCATGTTCAAACAGGATTTCACGTGTCCCGCCTTACTCGAGGACCATCAGACTTTCTACCCGTACGGGGCTATCACCCACTATGGCCTGCCTTTCCAGACAGTTCCGGTTCTTATCCGATGGCCACTGGCCTGGTCCGCGTTCGCTCGCCACTACTAACGGAGTCTCGGTTGATGTCCTTTCCTCCGGCTACTTAGATGTTTCAGTTCGCCGGGTTTGCTTCGTTATCCTATGTATTCAGATAACGATGACCCTTACGGGCCGGGTTTCCCCATTCGGAAATCCACGGATCAAAGATTGCTCGCATCTCCCCATGGCTTATCGCAACGTGCTACGTCCTTCATCGCCTCTCAGTGCCAAGGCATCCACCAGATGCTCTTAGACGCTTGATTACGAAACTGTCATGTACAGGGACAAGCCCAGCACATGATGTTTCCGCATTTATTCACGGTTTGGACTACGTATTCCCCCTGTCATGAACGATCCGAAGATCGCCCAGGGCGACAGGTTGAACCGTAATCCGGACAACATCATATTCACAATAACAAAGAGCAAGCAGCGATCCACCTGACGGTTTCTCGCTGCAAATCCAGCAGCCCGTGTCCAAAGGACACTCAAACTACAGGATATTACTTTTCCTTAGGTTCGGAAGGGTTTGGACAGCACTTTATCGGCAATCCTTAGTCGCTGCCCATCACCAGAAAACTGGTGGAGGCGGACGGGATCGAACCGACGACCTCCGGCTTGCAAAGCCGGCGCTCTCCCAACTGAGC
>CAJIYX010000010.1:0-20000 GCA_905181725.1 Alphaproteobacteria bacterium UBA830 | reverse complement strand
TTTGCCCAGTTTCCGGACATTGCCGTACCGGCAGGCGCCACGATGGACGTCGAACGGTCGCTGGTTCTTGGTGCACGGGACGACTGGATCGGCAGATTGTCTATGAAGACCGGTGGCAGCACGTCGGACTCCTATGACTTTTTCCTACGCGAAATGCCTAAATTCGGCTGGCAGGAGATCACGTCGGTACGGTCACAGGTCAGTGTGCTGACCTATAGCCGGAGCAACCGGATCGCGACGATCCAGATTCGCAGGAAAACGCTGGGTGGTTCCGCAGTAGATATTACCGTGTCCCCCCGAGGCCGCCCTCCCGCTTCATCTGCTATCGGTGCCTCGATGCCGGCATCTCCAGCCGGTGCAACAGAGAGCGTGCCGACGCGCTAGAGCGGACAGCGCAATTGGAATAGCAGGATGGTATTGCCTGGTTTTTTCGAGAGGATCCCCAACGGGGGTGGTTTCAACCGCCCCCGTTTTTTTGTCTAGAATTCTGTCCCAGACTTGAAAATTATTATTTTAAGCTTAAAATTATTTAATTACGGATGCGCATTGATCGACACAGAACGACAGTATCGGGCTTTGCGCGCCTACATATCAGCGGAGAATCGGAATATGTGGCGCCCCCCCGAACGCATCAAATGGAAACCAGAACCCGGTGAATGGCCGACCCGCGAAGAAGCTGCTGCGTCGCAGCTCTTCAGCCCGGTCGATATAGGCACTATTTCCCTTGAACAGCGCACATGGATTCCGGCGATGGTCCCGTGGCGCGCAACCGGTGACGGCAAGGTCACCCCCGAAGTGCTCGACTGGTACGGACGTTTCGCCCGCGGGCGGCCCGGCGCCATCGTGGTGGAGGCGACCGGTATTCGCGACATTCCCTCCGGCCCGCTGATGCGGATCGGCACCGACGAGTTCATTCCGGGTCTGAAAGACCTGGTCGATACCGTGCGCACAGAAAGCGGCGGCCACACGAAGCTGTTCATTCAGTGCATCGACTTCCTGAACATCAGACGGCGCCCCGATCCGCAGCGTTATCTGCGGGAATACATCCGCATTACGGATCGCCACCGCACCGCTATCGGCGACGGCACCTGGGACGATGACCAGATTCGCGAGTATCTCGCAGGACTGGAGCTGTCCGAACTGGACACAATCCTCAACGAACGCGAGCTCGAAGGCCTGCATATGGGCTACCGCGAGCGGGTCACCGACATGCATCTGCCGCACATCGTCGATCTGCCGAACGTCCTGCCCGGGCTTTTCGCCGATGCAGCGGGCCGCGCCAAGGAAGCAGGTTTTGACGGGGTCGAGCTGCACTACGCACACGCCTACACGATATCGTCCCTGCTATCGCGTCTGAACACCCGGGAAGACGGCTATGGCGGATCGCTGGGAAATCGTCTGCGCCTGCCCCTGGAAGTTTTCGCGAAAGTCCGCGAGACGGTCGGGACGGATTATCCGGTCGGCTGCCGCTACCTGTCGGAAGACATCGTCGATGGCGGCAATATGCTGGAAGATACGACGCAGATCGGCGTCGCCTTTGCCAAAGCAGGGATGGATTTTCTGTCACTGTCACGTGGCGGACGCTTCGAGGATGCGCAGCAGCCCTCCGTCGGCGCCGCCGCCTATCCCTATACCGGCCCGAGCGGCTACGAATGCATGCCGCAATATGTCTCCGACGATCAGGGCCCGTTCGGCCGCAATATAGAACCCGTCGCCGCCATCCGGTCGGCTGTGCGTGATGCCGGGTATGAAACACCCGTGGTCATGACGGGCGGTATCCACGGATTTCAGCAGGCGGAAGGTGTGTTGACCGACGGCAACGGAGATATTGTCGGCTTTGCCCGCCAGGCACTTGCCGATCCAGACTGGTTCCTGAAGGTGCGGCTCGGCAAAGGCGGCGAGAACATCGTCTGCGAATACACCAATTACTGCGAGGCACTCGACCAGAAGCACGTGCCGGTGACCTGCAAGTTGTGGGACCGCGCCAACATGGACGAGCTCGATATCCTGAAAACCACCGACGGCAAGCGCCGCCTGTCAGCGCCGGTCTGGGAACCGGGCCTTGATATCGACAAAGCGCTGGACGGCGATTAACGCCGCCCAACGCTCACCGGAGTGGACAAACTCTAATCCAGGCTAACCGTCGCTATCGTCACCCCGACTATCGTCTGTTTCAACCGCCTCGGCAGCACCGGCAGGTGCACCGCCGGTTTTACCGCCGAACTCCTCAACCGCATCGCTGCCCGCTGCCGGGCCGCCATTCGCCGTTGCCGCCGACATTCTGAGCAAAACATTCTGCAGAAGCTTCTGCGCACCGTCCTGAATGCGCAGACCTCTTTCCTCCGTCACTTGGCTGGCGACCAAACGGGACAGTTCTATAACCGTCTCTGGCGGGGTTTTCATTTCCTGGACACGTTCAACGATGGCGCTGGTCTCCCCCGCCGCCGCTCCGACCGAATGCAGTTGCGCCCGCGCGCAGCGGACAGCCGCTCGGATGTCGTCGACAGAGGCTTGCGCCGCAGTAACCGCGGTAACGGCCGCGCTCCCACCGGCCTGACTTGCGAGATCCACAGTCGCAAGGTCCGGCGACAGGGATGTAGAATCCGCCGCATTGATGCTGACAGTGACCGATTCACCAGCTGTATCACTTGAGCCGAAATCAATAACATTCGGTGAACCGGGGGACGCCCCATCGCCCGACAAAAGGGAGACGCCATCAAACGTCGTCGCAGCGGCAACGCGGTCGATATCATCGCGGAGGCTCGAAAACTCTGAATTAAGCATGGCTCTGTCCTTCGCTGATATTTCGGCGGCCGCGGATGACGAACCGTCCGGCCGCACGACAGGCGTCAAAGCCGCCGTCTCCGCCACGTGTCCATGCGCGCCAGTTTCGTCTCTATCTGCGAAAGACCTGAATCAGCGACATCCAGCAGCGTCGCACCGGCAGACGCGTTCGCCGCCAGTTGCCACAAATCGGACAACTGGGTGGCAAACTGCGCACCCGCCGCAACGGCAATCCTGTCCGATCTGACAGTGACGCCACCGAATTCAACAGATTTCGCGGGGTTACCGCCAGCCTGACGCGCAACCGCGACGAGCCCGTCGGCTTCAGTCGTTTGTTGTTGAATTGCCGTCACAACAGGTGACGACGCATTTTCTATTTCCGCCATTACTTCGTCCTTTATCCAAGCAGGTTCGAAGCGCACCAGGCAGTCTTTTGTTGTCCGAGTAGTCTTTTTTGTTGCCGAAACAGTACGACAGGCGTCTTAACGGCCGGTGAATTTTGCCGTCAATTTGCCCCGCATTAGAGGCAATAACGCGTCAAAATTCCGTCCCGAAACCCAGCCTGAAAGCCTGCCTGAAACACGGCCAGAAAGACGGCCTGCAAACCGGCAAAAACCCTCCCAAAACATCCCTGAGGATTACCGAAGAACGAACGGGTTCGGTGCTTCGGCGTTGGATGTCTCGATCCAGACCGATTTTTGCTGAAGGTATTCCTTGATCATCTCCTGTCCGCTTTCGCGCCCGATGCCGGATTTTTTGTAGCCCCCAAACGGCGAGAGATAACTGACGGCGCGGTAGGTGTTCACCCACACGGTACCGGCCTGCAACTTGCCCGCCATCGTGATCGCACGACCGATATTCTGGGTCCAGACCCCGGCGGCAAGGCCATAGATCACATCGTTCCCGATCGAAATCGCCTCTTCATCGTCCTTGAACGGGATGACCGACAGAACCGGTCCGAAGACCTCTTCCTGGGCGATCCGCATATCGTTTTTGACGCCGGTGAAGATGGTCGGCTCAACAAACCAGCCCTCACCGATCTCGGGTCCCGATGGCGTACCGCCGCCAAGTGCAACCTCGGCACCCTCTGCCTTTGCGATTTCGATGTAATCCAGCACCTTCTCGTATTGCGGAATATTGGTCACCGGGCCGACCTGGGTCTCAAAACTGGTCGGATCGCCGATCTTCGCGCTCGCGCCGAGTGCGACAAGTTTTTCGACGAATTCATCATGGATCGATTCCTGTACCAGCAGACGCGAACCGGCGATGCAGGTCTGCCCGGTTGCGGCGAAAATACCGGAAATCACGCCTTTGACGGCGTTGTCGATATGGGCGTCCGCGAACACGATGTTCGGCGATTTGCCACCAAGTTCCATCGTGACCTTTTTCATGTGTTTTGCGGCCTGGGCGTAGATCGCCGAGCCCGTCGCATCCGATCCTGTGAAGGCGACCTTCGCAACTTTCGGATGATCGACCAGCGGACTGCCGGCCTCTAGACCGAATCCCGTGACGACGTTGATTACCCCGGGCGGGAATACCTGTTCGACAATTTTCATGAATTCCAGTGTCGATGCCGACGTGTATTCCGACGGTTTGATAACCGCCGTATTACCCGCAGCCAGCAACGGTGCCAGCTTCCACGCGAGCAGCAGAAGAGGCGAATTCCAGGGCACGATGCAGGCGACAACGCCGAGGGGTTCCCAGACGGTGTAGTTGAAATGACCCGCCTTATCGATCGGAATAACGGAGCCTTCGACCTTATCGCAGAGCCCGGCATAGTAGTAATACCACTGGGCCAGGTACTTGCACTGGGCGCTCATCTCGGCAATCAGCTTGCCGTTATCGCGCACCTCGATTTCGGCAAGTTCGTCGGCCTTGTCGACGATCAGGTCGGCAAATTTGCGGATCATGTGCCCGCGCGCGGTGGCGGTCAGCGCCGGCCAGTCGCCCGATTTGAACGCCTTGTCCGCCGCTTCGACGGCACGATCTACATCGTCGGCATTGCCTTTGGGCATCAGCGCCCAGGGCTGTGCCGTGTATGGATTAAATGATTCAAAGGAATCGCCGGAGGCAGAATCGACCCACTCACCCCCGATGAACATTTTATATTTCGTCAGCCCGGCAACACCCGAATCCATCTCGTTCTCTCCCGTTTTCAATATACAGGAAGCGTATCCGACCGGCCCGGCCCGGGGCAAGGCGCCGTGAGCCTAAACATAAAAAAACGGAGGCCCCTGATCAGGGGCCGCCACTGGTCTGTAACCCGGTCTGAACCGGATCAGAAAATCTTTACGCTGCGCGGCGCATCGTCCGGCGCGCCTGACGACGGGCGACGGTCTTGCGGGCAACTGCCTTTTTGGCAGGCGCCTTGCGGCCTGCCAGCTTTTTCTTCGCCGGCGTGCCTTTCTTCAGCTCTTTGTGGAGCTTCTGAAATTCGCGGCTGAGCTGCTTGCGGAGCATTTCAATCTGGCGATGAACCGGATTTCCCGTAGCGGTCTTGCGCGCGGGGGCCTTCTTTGCAACAGCCTACGCGCGGGCTTCTTCTTCGCGGTGGTCTTCTTGCCGGCGGGTTTACGTGCCGGGGCTTTGTTAGCGGCCAGCTTTTTCTTTACTGCAATTTTGGTAGCCATATTCCTGGCTCCTTCCTAATTATTCGATGATCGGGACGAACGCTCAGCTAAGTCAGTTTGTTGTTTACCAACTGCGAGATACCGGTCGAAGGTTAAGAAAGTCTAAATTTGTGTTGTCTAGATGGCACCGGATGAGGGCGGCGGAGAGCTCTTTTTGTTCGCACAGAGCACCGCCATCGTCACCAGCGCAAACCCGACGGCACTGCCCCAGCCGATCGGTTCCAACAGTATCCATGCCGCGAACAGAATCGCCGTCAGCGGGTTACAGCCCACGGCGATCGCCGCCTGCGTCGGCGTCACCAGCCGGAAGCCGCTGATAAAACACCACATCATCAACGCCCCGCCCGGCAGCGCCAGAAAGAGAAGCGCACCCCAACCTTTCAGGCTGAGGTCGAGCGAGCCCGAGAATGGTGTGCCAAAAATCATCGCAATGCCAAAAAGAGCAGACGACCCTAACAACATAGACCAGGCCGTCATCGCCACGCCGTCATACTTCATCACATACCGCTTGGCGAAAGCGGTATAGGCCGCCGAAAAAGCCGTCCCCATCGCCATGATGAAATCACCCCGAATAGCATTTGGCGGCGCGTCCACATCAAAACCGATGGCCGACCAGACGCCGGCGATCGCAAACAACACGGCAAAAAATTTCCACGACGTTATCCGCTCTATCCGGAATATCGCCGCGAGGAACATCGTCACCAGCGGCATGCAGGCATAGATCAGTGCGCCACGCGCCGATGTTGTGTCTTCAAGCGCGCGGGCAAAGCAATAAGGGAAGGCGGCGAAGAATATTAAAGCCAGTACAATCAGCCCCAACCGGTCACGGGGATCGACCCGGAACCGGCGTCCCTGATAGGCGATCAGCAGCAGAAGACAGGCCGACGCGATCAGGTAGCGAACGCTGGCCAGCGTAAACGGATCGGTTTCCGGAACGACAAACCGCGTCATCACAACAGTAAGACCACCAATGCTCGCCGCCGAGCAGACAAGCGTCATACCAAGCATCGCCTGGCGATCCATCATTGCGGAAATTTCAGAAAGTTCACCGGGAAAGCTGCTGGGAAATCAGTCGTACGCCCGGTCACCAAGCACGGATTCGCGGAACCGGGCGCGGATCGCCGTTCCGTCGCGCATCGGCAAGATCATCGGCACGGCATCGGTGTTCACTTTGACAGCAACAAAGACCGGCCCCTTGGTTTCGTATAAAAGCGGAACCGTCGCCTCGAGCTCTTTTTTGTTCCAGACCGTCGCTGTCTCGGCGAATCCCGCGGCGGCCGCCATGCCAGGCAAATCGACACCGTGACTGGTATGGGTCTCCTGCATGCCTGTTTCGCCGTAATGCTGGTTATCAATGACACAGATCGTAAAATTTGCCGGGGCCGCAACGCCGGCGGTCGCCAGCGCGCCAATGCCCATCAGCATCTCGCCGTCGCCCGTCAGCACGATAACCCGGCGGTCCGGTTGAGCGCGCGCCAGGCCGAGCCCCGTCACAGCAGCGCCGCCCATACCGCCCCAGAGATAAAAGTTATTTGGATGGTCACCGGCTGCCGCGGCATCCCAGGTGGTGGAGCCCAAACCTGTGACCATCAGCATATCGCCACGGTCGCGCACGATCCGCGAGACGACATCTCGGCGGTTCAGCGTAATTTTTTTCTTTGCAGCCATTATTTGCGCCAGTCCTTGAAGCCGATAATGCGCTGACCGATCAGAACGGCGACGGCACGATAGGTATTATAGGCAATCTGTGACGCGGCATAAATCGTCTCCGCGAGGTCATCCGGGTTGTCGACGTGATAGACGATCACCCCGGCATCCTCGAGCGATTTTTGCGTCCCCTGCCCCATCGGAATCTGCCACGGGTTGA
Source organism: Alphaproteobacteria bacterium UBA830 (assembly GCA_905181725.1). Lineage (GTDB taxonomy): Bacteria > Pseudomonadota > Alphaproteobacteria > MPNO01 > UBA830 > CAXBCP01. The sequence continues at coordinate 12,719 of CAJIYX010000010.1, read as the reverse complement.
ATTCGCCCCATTCGCCACGCATCGTCACCAGCATAAGCAGCGGCGAGCGCGTTTCCTCTATGATCGACAGCATATTGATGCAATTGCCGACGCCGGATGACTGCATCAGCAGCGCGCTCCGGTCGCCACCCAGCCAGGCGCCGAGCGACAGGGCAACGCCCTCTTCCTCGGTCGTCAGGCGCGTGGTCTTGATGTGATTATCGGCAAGGCAGGATTTTATCAGATCCGTATGCCCCGCATCGGGCACGTAGCTGACCTGCGCGATATCTGCATCTTTGAGCGTTTTGAATATCTCTGCCGGCCAAGTTACGGCTGCCGGTTGTTTTTTCTTCGTCGTCGCCATAAAAGATCCGTCGCTGTGGATAAGTGTCACGCGAAACTGCACTCGCGATCTATTATCCGTTTCGCAGCGACATTACAATATCAGACGTATTCAACAACGGTGCAGACACAGCAGGCAATATGGCAAGCGTCGAAGCAAACGGCATAAACATCAACTACGTCATAGACGGGCCGGAAGGCGCGCCGTGGGTTACGTTCATCACGGGTATCACCAACGACACCACGATGTGGGACGATCATATCCCGGCCCTCAGCAAAAATTTTCGCCTGCTGCGCATCGATTCCCGCGGTCACGGCGGCACCGACACATCACCGCCCCCCTATTCCTTCGAACAGTTGACCGGCGACGTCGCCGCTGTCTGGGACGAGCTCGGCGTTGAGCGAACGCACGTCGTCGGCATCGGGCTTGGCGGCATGACAACCGTGGCGCTCGCGCTGCGTTTTACCCGGCGCGTCTCGGCGATTGTGCCCACCGCGTGCAGGGTCCAGCTGGTTCCGGAATACCAAGCGATCTGGCCCCCGATGATTAAAAAATCCGTGGCGGAGGGCATTGACGGTATCGTCTACATCACCGCCAGCCGCTGGTTCCCGAAAGCCTTCCACGCCGCCAACCCAGAAAAGATGGACGCGGTACGCGCCATGATCCGCCGCACCTCGCTGGACGGTTATCACGGCTGCATTGAGGCCCTGTTATCGGTTGATTTCGGCGCAGAACTCTCATCCATTCATATGCCGGCCCTGTTCGTGTCGGGCGCGCTGGATGCCATCGGCGGCCCGCCGAATGTGATGCAGGAAATGGCGCAGATCGCGCAGGACGGCCAGCATATCTCGCTGCCGGATGCCGGCCATATCTGCAACATTGCCAATCCGACAGCTTATGACAACGCTTTGCTCAGCTTTTTTGAATCCCTTTAGGAACTATCAGCATGTTCAATCCGCTTAATCCCGACGGCGTCGCCCCACCCGTCCGCAAATACGTCCACACGATGACGGTGCCGGCCGGCTACAAGCTGCTCAGCGTCTCCGGCCAGGTCGGCACCCTGCCCGACGGCACCATCCCCGCGGGGATTGAGGCGCAGTCAGAAGCCGCATGGGCCAATTGCCTGAAATGCCTCGAAGCGCACGACATGGGGATCGAGAATATCTACAAAGTGGTCCAGTACCTGATCGATCCGGACCACCGGAATGCCCATTTCGCGATTCGTGACCGCTATCTCGGCGATCATGACATCACGTCGACCCTGCTGTTCATCTCCGCCCTTGCCCAGCCTGAAATGCTGGTCGAGGTCGAAGTCTTCGCGGCAGGACCCGAATGATACGACAGCTGGCCTTCGCCAGCCTCGCCATCCTGATGGCGACGGCACCGGCGGCGGCAAAACATGGCGTCATATCCCATCGGGCCAGAATTTTGGGGCGGCCCAGGGTTCGTTTCAGCGCATCCGGCGGACCATGCTGGACGAGACCGGGCATAATATCGTGGTCCATTACCGGATCGGGCCGGGTGGCTGGCAGGCACCACTGGTGTCGGTCTATACCAGCGTTGACCGCAATGTGCCGCTACCGGGCGAGTTTGCCGCGACACGGGCGGAAATCATCCGCCAATACCCGGACGCAACAGCGCTGGAGACAGGGCCTGTGAAGATTGCGTCATTGGAAGGGTTCGAAACCGTGCTCGATCTCCCGCCCTCGGCAGATGGCAGAGTGCGGCGAACGTATCTCCACACGTTTGAGCGGGGGAATGTGCTGATCAGGATTTGGGCAAGCTACCCTGCGGCGGAGGCTGAAACGCGAACGGGCCAAGTAAAAGACCGGACCCGCGCGATACTGTCGCCCTGATCATCCCGGGTTCGGGGGCAATCCGGGCGAAACAGATTTTTTATTGACCGGTAAACTTGGCCTTCCGACGCTCGGCGAACGCGTCGATGCCTTCATTGTAATCGTGAGTCCAGCGCAGTTTCTCATAGGAATGGCCTTCGATCTCGAGCGACGTCTTCAGCGGTGCATCATAGGCCGAGTTAAGCACCTTCTTCAGCGAGGCCAGCGCAATCGGCGACAACGCGTTCAGCTTGGCGGCATAGCCTTCAACCATCGTCTGCAGACCTTCGGCATCGTCGGCAACGTCGGTCAGCAGGCCCCAGTCATGTGCCTTGGGCGCCGGGATACGGGTGCCGAGCATCACCATATCCTTGGCGCGAGTCAGACCGGCGATACGCGCGACCCGCACGCTACCACCCGAACCCGGCATCTGGCCGAGCGAGCTTTCGGGCAGACCGACCAGCGTATCCTTGGTCGCGAACCGGAAGTCGCACGCCATGGCGAGTTCGAACCCGACACCGAAGGCATATTTTTCCATCGCGACGATAACCGGCTTTTCGGCCCGTTCAGGAGCACCAATATTCCAGTGCAGATCCGACATCTTGTTTTTCGGGATATCGGGAAACGCCTTCACGTCTCCCCCAGACGTGTAGCATCCGTTGGCCCCCTTGATGACGATCACGCCGATATCATTATCCTCGTCCATTGCCTCGATCAGCGCGCGGATCTGTGCACGACCTGTATAGGAGACGATGTTAAGCGGCTCGCGATCGAGGATCAGGTAGCCGATGCGTTTTTCCGCATCAATATCTACCCGCAACCCGTCGAGGTTTTCGAGGACGGAAGCCCTCTGTTGGGCATAATTTTTCTCTGCCATTTTTTATTCCCTGGTTAGAGCGTTGATTGAAAATCGGTGAGTATTTCATAATCGCCATCGCGCAGAAAACGCCGCAGCAATTTGCCGGCGGCGGAGCGCGGAATTCGTTTGACGAAGACATAGGCACGAGGCCGCTTGAACCGGGCCATCGTGCTGTCGAGACACCAGGCGTCCAGCGCATCGGCAGAGCAATCCGCATATGCGGGCTCAACAAAAGCGATGATCCTTGCGCCCATGCGTTCATCCGGCATGCCGATGACGGCAACCTGTTCGACCAGCGGCGATTTCGCAAGCACGTCCTCGACTTCTTCCGGATAGATATTCTCGCCACCCGAAATCACCATGTCGTCGACGCGGCCAACGACGTACAGTTCGCCATCTTCATCGAAACAACCGAGATCGCCGGTAAAATACCAGCCATCCCGGATTGATTTTGCGTCGGCGTCGGGGCGTTTCCAGTACCCGTCGAACCCCTCCATCCCGTCCATCGGCGCAATGATTTCACCGGACTCACCTGGCGCGACGAGATCGTTCGGGCCGCTGCCACCGTCCGGGTCTGCGTTAACGATGCGGATAACCTGGCCGATCCCAGCCCGCCCCGCACAACCGGGCTTTTCTGCCACATGGTCACAGACCGAAAAGCAGTAGATCTCGCTTGAACCGTAGAAATTCGTGAAATGGCGCGGGCTGAATTCTTTCTGGCAAAGACCGGTGAGTGTCGATGTCATGGCCATACCGGCATAGCCAATATTCTGGACGGCAGACAGATCGTACCCGGAGCGTTTTGGGTGGTGCAGCATGTCGTGAAACATGGTGGGCACCAGAAACAGCGTATCGATCTTCTCATCCTGGATCAGTCGCATCGCCGTCTCCGCGTCCCAAGACGGCAGGCAGACAAGGGCACCGTTCAGTAGCATCGACATCAGGATCGAGCGGACCCCCATCGTGTGGAACATCGGCATCACGCCGAGCGTGGCTTCGCCCCGTTGATAGTAGAGCTGGGCAACGCAATGGCTGGCCGCCAGTCGTTCGGCGCGGTGAGACCGCGGTACACCCTTGGGGCGGCCCGTCGTTCCCGAAGTATAGAGCATCAGGCAGATGTCTCGCTCATCCGCGGCGGACGGCCCGTCGACCGGCGCGGATCCCAAAAGGCCATCAAAATCGCCGGCATCGATATCGAGCGAAATCAACGCCACATCTCCGTGAACGTCGATCGCTTCCCCCACGGTCTTCCGCGTCGCGGATTCGAAGGCGACGGCAATGGTGTCGGCATCTTCCAGCACATAAGCGACTTCCTCGCCATTGGCCCGCCAGTTAAACGGCGTGAATATCAGCCCGAGCATCTGACATGCCCAATATAGCGTCGCGGTCTCGTACCGGTTAGACAGAACAGCAACGAAATGATCGCCCGATTTCAGGCCGCGCGCCTGCAGACCGCCTGCGACCGCGCGGATCTCTGCATACCAGTCGCCAAAATTTCGCCGCGTCTCGCCATCAACAATCGCCACCGCTCCGGGGTCGCGCAGCATATGACGGTAGAAGACCTCACCGAGGTTCATTGCCCGCTGGCCTGACGAATCGCCCGGACGATCTGCGTGTAGCCGGTGCAGCGGCAGATATGGCCGGACAGCATGTCACGAATTTCGTCATCATTCGGTTTCGGGTTTTCTTGCAGGAACTTCGTCGATGACATCAAAATACCCGCCGTACAGAACCCGCATTGCAAGGCACCGTTCTCGTTGAAGGCTTTCTGCAGCGTATTCAGCGTGCCATCCGCATCAGCCAGACCTTCGACCGTCTGAATCTCCAGGCCGTCACACTGCACCGCGTAACGCAGGCAGCTGCGCGTCGCAGCACCGTCGATGATCGCCGTGCACGCACCGCACACGCCATGTTCACAACCAACATGGGTTCCGTACATCCCAAGCTCGTGGCGCAAAAAGTCAGTCAGCAGCATCCGCGGTTCGGCATAGCCGGAAACCGCCTTGCCGTTAACCGTCACCGTTACACGCTGTTTTTGATCAGGTTTGATCCGCAGCATCAGGCCGCCTCCTGCTGTCCGGTTGCATCGTTGAAGGCCGCCGTGAGCACGCGGGCGCCAAGCACCCGCACAAGCTGGCGCCGGTAATCGGCATTCGCCTGCAGATCGACCATCGGATCGACCGTCTCGGCGATGGTGTTGGCGATATCAGACGCGGTCGCTGCCGTGGCCGGTTTCCCGACAAAGCCTGCGGTCGTGGCAACGAAGGGCCGGTCTTCGACCCCGCCAAGCCCGAAAGAGACATCGGCAATCGAGCCATCGCCTGCGACCGTCGCTTCGGCAGCCACTGCCGTGATCGCAAAATCGCCATGCCGCTGGGCAAGCTCTTCAAAGGCATAGCCGGTCAGGTCCCGACGGATCGGCCATGTAAGGCCGGTCACCAATTCATCGGCACGGCGGTCGGTCGTCAGCAGACCCTGGAAAAATTCACGCGCGGGCACTTCGCGACTACCACCGGGCGACCGCAACGTCACCGCGCCGGACAATGTCACCAGCGTCAGCGGTATTTCGGCGCTGGGGTCAGCATGCGCGACCGATCCGCCCAGCGTTCCGCGCGACCGGATCTGATAGTGTCCGACATAGGGCAGCGCTTTTGCGAGTAGCGGCACACCCGACATCAGAACCGGCATTTCCATCGCGCCTGCCTGGCGGATCAACGTGCCGGTGCGAATGGTTGCATCGCCCGCCTTGATATCGGCCAGCTCGCCAAGCCCATTGATGTCGATCAGCGCTTTAGGGCGGACAAGGCGCATATTGAGCATGGCACCGAGCGACAGACCGCCGGAAATGATGCTGGCATCGCTGCCGAATTCCTTCAGAAGATCTAGTGCTTCCTCGACGGTGTCGGGGCGGCAATATTCGAATGCTACCGGCTTCATGAGCCGCCTCCGAACATCCTGCGGAAGAACCCGGGATTGCCGGATGATCCACCGTCATCGCCGCCGGATTTCAGCCGCCGCTCGAACCCGCGGAAGAACTGACCGATCAACAGCTTGGTCACCGTCCCCAGCATTCGCTGGCCAACCGCCGCAACCTTGCCACCGACATTGGCGCGGTAGCTATACGAAAGCTTTGTTTTGCCGTTACCGAGGTCTTCGAGCGTGACCCGGCCTTCGCCCTCGCCAAAGCCAAGCCCGCCGGATGCCTTGCCGACCAGGCGAACGCTCTGCGGTTCGATCTTATCCTTCAGGTCAATCGCTGCACTGTACACGCCCTTAATCCCGGCGACGCCTATGACGACTTCAGCCGTGAAACTGTCCTCGCCGACCTGTTCCAGCTTCTCGCATCCCGGCACCACGGACGCGAGGGCGTCCGGGTCGAGCAGCATTTCCCAGACGACCGCCGGCGGAGCAGAGAGCTCGACCGATCCTTCGCCGGTGAGCCCGCCTTCCACGGCACCCGCTTCGCGAGGGCCTTCGCCCACTTTGGCGCGGGTCGCCCCGGCACGGTGATATTCCTGTCCATTCGCCTTGGCCCAGGTCTTGTTCAGGGTCAACGGCAGTTCGATTTCGTAGGTGCCGAGCGCATCGGCCGCGGCATTGGCAATCGCGGTCGGTGCCAGCATCGAGGAGCCGTCCCCCATGCCCTTGGCACCCAGCGTATTATGCGGTGATGGTGTATTGAAATGACCGACGGTCACTTCGGGCACCTCCGGCGCGGTAATGCAGAGATAATCCGCAAAAGTGCCGGCCTGCGGGTTCGCACCGGCGTCGTAGACGAATTCTTCCAGCAGCGCCCCGGCAATCCCATGGGCAAATCCGCCATAGATCTGACCTTCAACCACCAGCCCGTTCAGCACATTGCCGACATCATGGACCGATACGTATTTGACGATTTCGATCTCGCCCGTCGTCCGGTCTATCTCGACCGCAGCCAGATCGAAGACGTAACCGAATGTCACGGCACTTCCGACACGGTCCTGATCATCGGGCGCATCGAGCATCGGCGGGTTCATGATTGTCGTCTCGAACAGACCGGGCTCCATCCCTTCGGGAAGTCCTGCAGGATGCCAATGGGTTTGTGACGCGACGCGCCGGATCGGCAGTGCTTGTTCGGGCACGCCGACGACGCGGGCCTCACCGCCCACCAGTTCGATATCTTCGGGTGCCACTTCGAGATTCTCGGCGGCGATCAGCTTGATCTTTTTGGCAACTTTCTCTGCGGTCTCGGCAATCGTGCCGATGACGACGGACGAAAACCGGTTAGCATAATTGCCCGACGCCAGTGACCAGGCACTGGTCAGCGTGTCGACCTCTGTGATGACGTCTATCTGATCGGGGCGCATGCCGAGCGCATCGGCGACAACCTGGGCCGCCACCGTCTGATGACCCTGCCCTGCCGGGGTCGAGACGGTTTTGACCGTAACCGAACCTGAAGGATCGACCGATATCGTCGCGGTCCCAAGGCCGCCGGACCGGCCGCCGGCCTTGGCGCGTTCTTCCGGCGTCTGCGCCAAGGTTACATAAGCCATATTCGAGCCAGACGGCTCAATCCCCGCCGCCATGCCGATACCGAACAGTTTGCCCTCGGCGCGCGCTTTTTCCCTTGCGGCTTTGAGGTCGTCATAGGCGGCAAGATCAAGTGCCTGGTCCAGACCTGCCTCATAATCACCGGAATCGTACGTCGCACCTGCGGGCGCTAGGTAGGGAAATTCGTCCGCGCGGATGAAATTACGGCGGCGGATTTCCGCCGGATCGATGCCGAGCTCTTTGGCGCCGGCCTCTATCACGCGTTCGAGCGCAAAATAAAATTGCGGTCCGCCATAGCCCCGGTTGAGGCCGATCGGCGTCGTATTCGTCACCACCAGCCGGTTTTCGACGAAGATATTCTTTACGCGGTAACAGCCGTTTGACGCAGAGTGCATCCGGTAGACCGATGCTGGTTCTGGGGCGCGCACAAAGGCACCGACATTGACGATATTGTCGAACCGCAGACCCAGCAATTCTCCGTCCTTCGAGAACGCGGCTTCGACCTTGTCGGCGCGGTCGGCGGCCATCGAAGAACCAATGAGATGTTCGAGCCGGTCTTCGATCCATTTGAGCGGGCAGCCGAGCAGCTTCGAGCATGCTCCCAGCAGAACCATATACGGGAACATCGCCTGCTTGATCCCGAAACTACCGCCCGAATGCGGCGCCGTGATCAGACGCAGCCGGTTGCCCGGCACGCCGAGCGCGCCGGTCATCAGCGCGTGCAGAATGAACGGCCCCTGGAAGTTCGACCAGATCGTATAACGATCGGGCTGGCGTTCGAAATTGGCAACCACACCGTAGGTTTCCATCGGCGTGGACGAATAACGCGGATAGCGCCAGTCAAGCTTCACTATCTTGTCCGCGCTGGCAAAGGCTGCGTCGGGATCGCCGTATTTGAATGTGCGGTGATGCACCTGGTTGGAGCCCACATCGTCGTGCAGGAGGCTGGCACCTTCTTCAAGTGCGAGGACCGGGTCGGCGACCGGCGGCAGGGATTCGTATTCAATCTCGATCAGTTCCATCGCGTCTTCGGCGACATAACGGTCGATGGCGGCGATGACGGCGACCGGCTCGCCGACATACCGGACCTTATCGACAGCGATGGGATAAAACTTGATCGGCACGCGAATGGCGCTCGGGATCGGATTGGTCACGCTCGCGATATCAACGCCCGTCACCACCCCATGGACGCCGGGAAGTGCTTCGGCCTTTGATGTGTCTATCGATGTTATGCGCGCATGCGCATGGCTCGACCGCAGGATTGCGACATGGCGAATCCCGGCGACCGGCTCCATATCGTCAATGAACCGGGCATTGCCGGTCAGCAGCGCAGCATCCTCCTTGCGGGGATACCGCGCGCCAATCCAGTTTTGGGGTGTGTCGACCTCGGAAATCGCGGAAACCCTTAGCGGTTGTTGAGCGCCGCCGCAGCCGAGCAGTAATCGGCGACCATGGCGGTCAGCATGTTGAACAGGTCTTCGCTTTTCAGGGTTCCATCGTCGTTGAAGGCACCCGGCGCCTGAGCCAGCGTGAACATCTTCGGATATACCCAGGTGCCCAGCGCTTCGTAAGCGGTACGCAAGCTCATCAGACCACGTACACCACCGACCAGCGACGGGGTCGCAGACGACAGCAGGATCGATTTCTTGTCGAGCGGCATGGGCTGCATGCGCGACAACCAGTCGACGGCATTCTTGATCGTTGCCGGCGGCAGCCAGTTATATTCGGGCGAGGTCAGGATCATGCCGTCCGCGGCGGTAATCCGGTCGGCCAGCGCCTGCGCACCGGCAGGAATGCCGGAAGACCCCTGATCGTCGAAATTGTACATCGGCATATCGAAGTCATTCATACGCGCGAAGTCGACTTCCGCACCGTTCGCTTCCGCGACCTTCGCGATCAGCTTCGACAGTTTGAGATTGACCGACTCTTCGCGAAGCGACGCCGAATAAACGAAAATCTTCATTCCTCAGTTTCCTCTGAAGGTGTTTTAGGTGCGCGGACAATAGCCGCCATTCGTGCGGCGGTCCAATATCCGGCGCGCGAAATCGCGACGCGCTTGTACGGCGCGGAATTCCGCCTATTCTGAGCCCCCGACATGCATTAAGACCAGCCAAGACAATGACTGAAACCCTGACAATCGAAGCCTTGAATTCAACAGATATGGATGCTTGCTACGCCATCCGGACCGAGGTGTTCTGCGGCGAACAGCAGGTCAGCCGCGAGATGGAATTCGACGGGCTTGACGCGGAATGCCGTCACTATCTTGCAAAGCTCGGCGATCAGGCCGTCGGCACAGCAAGGGTCCGGCCGCTGGGCGACGGTAGCGTCAAGTTCGAACGCATAGCGGTGCATGCACCCTTCCGGGGTCAGCAGGTGGGGCGGGCGCTGATGGAACGGGCCGTCGCGGATGCGTGTGAATCCGGCGCGCGTTCCGGCGTTCTGCATGCCCAATCGACCGCAGCGGCCTTCTATCTCAAACTCGGATTCACGCAGGAAGGCGCGACATTCGTCGAAGCCGGTATTCCGCATGTACGCATGACGAAAAACCTCTGACAACCATAGGCTCGTATACAGACCGACCGGGATTGATTATTAAGATTTGTGTGGCAAAGAGCTCGGCACTTACAGGGATTTATGACAAGTGACAGAACGAAAAATACTTATAGCCGGCGCCGGTCTTGGCGGACTTGCCGCCGCGGGTTGCCTTCTGAAAGCCGGCTACGATGTCGAGATTTACGAGCAGGCACCGGTTCTCGGCGAAGTCGGTGCGGGCATTCAGATGAGCGCCAACGCCATGCACGTCCTCAACCATCTCGGTGTCGGCGACGAAATCTCTGCGAAATCGGTGCGTCCCGAGGCCTATGTGTTCCGGCTTCATGACACCGGCGAGCTGATCGACCGGTTCGCCCTGTCCGAAGAGCACATGAAAATGCACAAAGCGCCGTACAATCAGGCGCACCGGGCCGATCTGCATGAAATTCTGGCCAATGCTGTCCAGAAGATGAAGCCCGGCGTTGTGCATCTGAACAAACGCGCGACCCATTTCGAAGAGACCGCAGAGAGTGTGGAGCTGTTCTTCGATGACGGCACCAATGCCAAGGGCGATGTTCTGGTTGGCGCGGACGGCGTCAAATCCGTCATCCGCAATCAGATCGCCGGTGCCGTACCCGCCGTCTATACCGGCGATTCCGCCTGGCGGATCACCGTGCCGAAGGACAAGCTGCCGTCGGACTTCATGGAAAAGGTCATGTCGGTCTGGATGGGGCCGGGGAAACATGCGGTTTCTTACTGGCTCCGCAATGGTGAGCTGCTGAATTTTGTCGGCGCGGTGGAAACGCCCACGGCATCCGAAGAATCCTGGACCGCGAAATTCCCGTGGGAAGATCTGAAAGCCGATTTCGTCGGCTGGCACGAAGATATCCAGACCGTTATCGACCTTGCCGATCACGACCAGTGTTTCCGCTGGGCGTTGTACAAGCGCCCCGTGGTCGACACCTGGAGCACCGCGCGGGCCACGATCCTCGGCGATGCCGCCCACGCAACCCTGCCTTATCTGGCGCAAGGTGCCGCGATGGCGATTGAGGACGGTGCCGTTCTCGCACGCGCGCTTGGACAGGAAGACGACACCGCAGAGGCCCTGACCCTCTATCACCGCAACCGGGTGGAGCGGACGTCCCGCGTGGTCGAAACCTCGGATGCCAACCGCAATCTGTTCCATCTCGACAGCGTCGAAGAGATCAGGAAATCCTTTGCATCGCGCAACGAAGGCGCCGACCGCAATGGCTGGCTGTATTCCTATAATCCGCTGACGGTCGAGCTGGTCTGAGCGACTATTTCGCCGGCTATCTAGCCGCGTAAAAATAGACCACACCGAGCGCGGCGGAGTCCGCAAGCGTCGGGGGGTCATCCCGGCTTTGAACCGCAGTGTTGCGATCGGAGCGGCTATGGTGAGCCCCGGAACGCCGCTTCTACGCCAAAAAACATGGCATCGGTAACGGTGACATACCGAAATCCGGAATACAGGATACCGAGCACCAGCATGCGCGGCGCACCCGGCAGGAGAAACAGGCTACCGGCGACACTTTCGCCCAGGTTCCCGGCCTATCCGACTGCCACCTTCCCGGCCTATCCGACTGCCAACTTCCCGATCTATCCGACTGCCAGCTTCCCGGAATTGAAATCGTCCACCGCCTGCTGCAGTTCTTCGCGGGTATTCATCACGAACGGGCCGTGTTTTTCGACCGGCTCGCGGATCGGCTGGCCCTCGCAATAGAGAATTTCGGCACCTTCTACCCCGGCGGTCACAGTCACTGTGCCTTCGCCGCCAAACACGGCAACGCCCGGCGCTGGCACGTCATGCAGTTGGCCTTCGGTATCGGGCGCCTGAACGGTGCCTTCATAGACACACATGAACAGATCGTTCCCATCCGCCGGCGTCACCGTCCATTCGGTGCCGGCATCGAGCCGGACATCCATCAGACGTATCGGGATCTGCGGCTGAGCCGGCCCCTCAACGCCCTCGAACGCCCCCGCGATCACCCGGGCCGCGCCACCCTCGAACGAGGCGGTCGAAATTTGGTCGGCCGGAATATCCTGGTAACCAGGTGCCATCATTTTCTTCTCTGCCGGCAGATTGACCCAGAGCTGAAAGCCTTTCAGCCGGCCATCGATCATTTCGGGCAGTTCAGAATGGATGATGCCACGACCGGCCGTCATCCACTGAACGTCACCTGGGCGCAGTAATCCGTCATTGCCGACTGAATCCTGATGCCGCATCAGGCCTTCAAGCATGATGGTAACGGTCTCGAACCCGCGATGCGGATGGTTCGGAAACCCGGCGATATAGCTGTCCGGATCGTCGCTATCGATGCGGTCCAGCATCAGGAACGGGTCCACCGTGTCGAGTTGCGGTGTGCCGACCATACGCGTCAGCTGCACGCCTGCACCGTCAGTGGCCGGCATGCCGGGGGAAATCGCGGTGAGATATCTGGCTTCGGTCATGATCTTTCTTTCTGATCTGAGTCCCTGTTGGGTAACTATGTCGAAAACGCCGGCAATTCAACCAGCCTATCGGGCGGCATAGCGGGCGTCGGCCGTCATCGACAACACCCCGTCGCCATCCAATGCCCACAATGTTGCACCCGCATCGGTCATCGCGCCGCGTATCGTGAACGAC
>CAJIYX010000009.1 GCA_905181725.1 Alphaproteobacteria bacterium UBA830 | reverse complement strand
GTGCCTTCTGCCGGCCAACATAATATTGCCACAGCTAAGTCACACCTTGCCGACTGCCGCTGAAATAGCGTGGCTTTCGCGGCAACCCAACAAACGACACACAACGGAGGTATGATGAACCTGAAATATTCGGTCTGGGCGGACATGATGGGGCTTCGACCTCGCGCCATCGCAAACCGAGCCCAGCCAGAAGTTGGCGACGTCTTCGTCTGCCGTACAGAAAACGGTCCGATAGAATACGCCTAGGTGATTGGCATCTATGAGGAGGCGGCCCCGATCGAGCATATTCGCTTCAGGCTGGTGTATGGCTATCAGCACAAAACCGCCCAGATGGGCGAACGCACCCTGGCCGCAGAACTTTTTCACAAGTGTTCCACACGCCGCTTCGAAACCGCGGACGCGGAGTAAGGTCCAAATAGTGCGCGCGGTGTAACGTGCCACCCAAGGATCGGGCGGCATTCACCGCGGGTTCCGTCCTATCTTTTTCCGCAGCCTACTCTCTGCGGAACTGCCTACCCGGTATTGCCGACCGCCAACCTTCCCGCATACGCTATCGTATGGACGCAGGCGGCAGGGCCAGGCAATCACCGGAAGGAAAATAATAATGACAACCGACATCGATCGTCCCGACAATATCGGCAACCCGCAACTCCGCTGGGGTAGCGATGCCGTGGCGGAGACCATCCGATCCATCGGTGTCGACTATATCGCGCTGGTACCGGGCGCCAGCTTTCGCGGGTTCCATGACAGCATCGTGAACTATCTCGGCAATGCGGAACCGCAGATGGTGGTCTGCCTGCATGAAGAACACTCGGTCGCCATTGCCGACGGTTACGCAAAGGTAACCGACCGTCCGATGGCGGTTGCCCTGCATTCGAATGTCGGGCTGATGCATGCCAGTATGGCGATCTTCAACGCGTGGTGCGAACGCAACCCTATGCTGATCTTCGGTGCGACCGGCCCGCTCGACGCCCATGCCCGCCGCCCCTGGATCGAGTGGATACACACGTCATCGAACCAGGCATCGATCATTCGCGACTTCATCAAGTGGGATGACACGCCGGGCTCGGCGCAGGCCGCCGTGGAATCGGTTCTGCGCGCCTGGCAGATCGCCCAGACACCGCCTTACGGACCTGTTTATGTCTGCCTCGATGTCGGCATGCAGGAAGCCGAAATACAGGGCGAAATCCATTTCCCGCCGGCCGAACGTTACGCGCCCGCGCGCGATGTCGCCGCCACCGACGAAGATATCGACCGCATTCTCGATGCGTTCGAGAGCGCGGAGCTGCCCGTGATCATGATGGGTCGTGTGGGCTGTGACCCGACGGAATGGGACAACCGGATCGCGCTTGTCGAAGCGCTCGATGCGCTGGCCATAACAAGCCTACACAAACGATCGGCGTTCCCCACAACCCATGCCAATCACAAGCTGCCGATCAGCCCCGAGCGGCCCGGCGAAGCACATACCGACCTGATGGCCAAAGCTGACGTCATCCTCGATCTCGACTGGCTCGATCTCGCCGGATACCTGCGGCTTTCGACGGGCGACTCGCAGTCGCAGAAACCGACATCGGCGACAGTCATCAAGGTATCGATGGATTCGACTATTGCAGGCGGCTGGAGCGCCGATTATCAGGCGCTGCAGGCCGCCGACATCAATGTTCTGGCGCGTCCGGATACGGTCGTCAAACAACTGCTCAAGCGCATCCAGGAGCGGAAGAGTTCTACCGTCCGCCCGGCGATTGCCGCCCTGCCCCACTGGACCGGGTCCGTCACACCGCCGGCAGCATCGCCCGCCGGCGAGCCGATGTCGCTACTCGAACTCGCCTGGACGGTAAACGAATTCTGCGAAGGTCCTCGTGACGTCACGCTGACCCGCCTGCCACTTGGCTATCCGGGCGGGTTCTGCCGGTTCGAACACCCGCTTGCCTATCTCGGCAAGGATGCCGGCGGCGCCGTCGGCACGGGTCCCGGCCACGCCGTCGGCGCCGCCCTCGCCCTGAAAGATTCCGGGCGGCTTCCCGTGGCCGTCATGGGCGACGGTGATTTCCTGATGGGGGTGAACGCTTTCTGGACGGCATCGCACATGGATCTGCCACTGATGGTGGTGGTTGCCAATAACCGCTCGTACTTCAACGACGAGGCGCACCAGGAGCGTGTCGCCGTGATGCGTGACCGCCCGCCGCAGAATAAATGGGTCGGCCAGCGCCTCGATCAGCCGCTGATCGATATCATCGCGCTCGCCGTCGCGCAGGGCTTCGAGGGCAATGAACCCATCACGGATGCCGACCAGTTGCTGACCGAAATGGAACGCGGTGAGAAAGTGGTGAAAGCCGGCGGGCGATACATCATCGACGCACGGCGCACCGGTTACGAAGGGTAACCAGCCGCCGGACTGGAACGATCAGACAAGGGCGGCCCTAAAAAAACGCGATGGTGCGCATCTCGATGCTTTCGCGCGGCGCGGCGTTCGGCGGGCTGGTCGGGTCGTCGAAGGCGGAATGGGCGGTAAAGCGCGCCCGCCCGTCTGTCGCGGAATCATAAACCTTGAAGACCAGCGCCTCGTCCCGGTCCATCCGCGGGAAGTAATACCAGTCATGGTCCACGTTATACGCGATCTGATAGGTCTGACCGATCCGGTCGGGATAGCGCCGTTCGGAGATAACCAGATCCTGTTCCGCCAGGGAGCGTGCATCGACGATGCCAAGCGGATGGGATTCGATCGGATTCCTGATCGCGCGCCACACCTGGACGATGGCAAAGCGCCGCGTCAGCAGGTTTTCGGCTTCATCCGGCAGCAGATCGCGCACCCGGTTCGGCCCCGACCATTCGGTATAATCGTTATGAACACGGGTCACCGGTTCACGCACCGATTTTTCGTTCCGCGTAGCTTCATCGCCCGAGCGCAACGTATGATCGAACACGTGGACACGTTTTGCCCCCGTCCGCGCCTTCACCAGTTCCTCGGCCTCTTTGTAATAGACAGCGCGCAGCTCGTCGGCGTCGAAGAAATCCCTCATCTGCGTCGGGTGATCGACAAACACAAAGCCGTAGGTTTCCATATCAAACATATCGCGCAGCACGCGGCCATCGCGAACAGTCATGGTTTTGTCTTCCACCACGCCGATCCGACGACGGCCCATATCGCCATCGCCTAGCGTCTCGTTGACGATTTTTTCGCCGGTATCGACGGCATAGGTAAACGCGGCGTCGATGGTGGGTGTTTGGGTCTCGATAGTCGTCTGGGACATGCAAAAATTCCTCCGATCCCCAAGAGATAATGACTATGGAAAGGCACCGCAAGGGTCTGAAACCCCCGGAATACGGGCGCCACACGACTTTGGCTAAAATTGTCGGCGTTTTTGAAATATATTTGACGGTTAATAAATCTTTACCTGAATAATTTCCCGGTCGTTAAGTCTTCAACCATAGGTTTGTCTTTCAGCGCTGTCGGCTTCGTATTCCATACGTGGTCGGCAAATTGCCCAGGATTTGAAGGACGAAAACCATGGCGGACACCAACGGTACGGATAACGACGACATCCTAGTAGGCGGCGCCGACGATGATAGTATTTACGCCTATGGCGGCACCGACACGGTCACCGGCGGTGGCGGTGGCGGTGGCGGTGGCGGTGGCGTTGGCGTTGGCGTTGGCGTTGGCGGGAACGATACGTTTGAGCTCCGGGGTTGGGAAAACAACAAGTTTGGCACCATCACCGACTTTACGGCAGGTGACGGCCCCGCAGACAAAATTGACCTCGACGGCCTTGGGCCAGGGTGGCATTGGGTGAAAGCCAACTCGCCAGGAATTTCGATGAACTAATGACTACAACGACACAGGTCGGTGCGGACACACATATCGTGATCGGCAACAACCTCACAATCGTTCTAAAGAACGTCGATAAAGACGATCTCATCGCCGATGATTTCCAGAACTTCGCACCCAATCAGGTTGGCACGGACGGTGACGATATTCTATCGACTGGGGGAGACCAGAATATCACGATCAATGCCGGCGACGGCGATGACATCATTACTGGGGGCCACTTTGATTCCACGATGCATGGAGATGGTGGCAATGACACAATTACCGGCGGATTGGCCCGAGACACGATATTCAGTGGCGACGGCGCTGATTCAATCGACGGTAACTGGGGCAGGGATACGATCGATGGCGGTGCCGAATCTACGGCAACACAGAAAGCGACACCCTGACCGGCGCCGACGGCACGGATACCTTCGTTGTCACCGCGGAGAACCTCAACAACGCCGATACGATCACCGACTTTACCACCGGTACCGACAAGTTAGATCTGTCGGCGGTCTTCAGCAGCACGTTCGAGGACTTGCTCATCCTGGCAACCGACACGGCAGACGGTGGGCGGATCGCGCTTGACTCAAGTTCTATCACTTACCTCGCCGGGGCAACCGAGCCGACTACGGGAACCCAGCAGGCCATGCTGGACGCTAACGCGGCGATCGCCGGCACCAACAAGCTGATCCTCACGGGTGTTGCCAAGGCCAACTTGTCCGCGGCCGACTTTCTGGGCCTGACGATACCGGCACCTGCCGGTAACGATACGCTGAACGGCAATGGCGGCAACGATACCCTCAACGGCGGCGCCGGTGACGACCGGATAGAAGGTGGCACGGGCGACGATGTCTTTGCCTACAGCGCACTGTCGGATGCCGACGACACCATCACCGACTTCAACACCACGGGCGACCTGTTCGAGCTGTCGGTTCTGATGACGGCCATCGGCTATATTGGGTGCGACGCGGTCGCAGACGGCTATGTCGGCCTCACCCAGTCGGGCGCAAACACGCTGGTGCAGATCGATGCAGATGACGGTGGAGACGGGTTGTTAACCCTCGCCACGCTTGAGAACGTCACCGCAACCGAGATCGATATGGGTGCCTGATCGATCTGACACCGGGTCTCGCGTATTTGCTAGAGGCGCGCTCCAAAGACGCTTCGCGATCTCTGCCGCCAGCGCCTCAATCTCTTGCGCGGGCTTGATCGTGCGCGCTTCTTCACGCCAGTCATTCCCACGCCGAGACACCTTGCGTAGAGTATCCGGTTGCCACGCGTGTTTTTCGCAATATTGCACCGCAATGTGGACGTCTTGTGACAAAACACCCTAGGATTGCTCTACAAGAGCAGCAGGAGACGTCAATGCGCGAACACGAACTCCGGATTCAAACTCCCGATGGCGTAATGGCCACCTTTCTTGCACTGCCGGACACTGGCGGCCCGTATCCGCCTGTTGTATTGTTTATGGATGTCTGGGGCATGCGCGAACAGTTGCGTGACGTTGCAAGACTGGTGGCGGCGGAGGGCTACGCCTGTGCGGCGCCAAGTCTCTACTATCGCAGCGGCGACACCCATTTTGACCATCGGCACGAAGACGGTCGCACCAAGTCCATTTTCGTGCTCGACCCGGAAGACCGGGCAAAGATGCTGGAATACAACAGCCACCTGACCGATGACATGGCCGTATCCGACGCGGTCGCGCTGATCGCGCACATGCGCGGCATAGACGGCGTGGGCGCAGGACCTGCCGGATGTTTCGGATATTGCATGGGGGGCCGGCATGTCGTTCAGGCTGCTGCTGCACACCCCGACATCTTCCGTGCAACGGCCTCGCTGCACGGCACGGCCCTCGTCACCGCGGAGGCGAATTCGCCCCATCTGGGGGCGCCGTGCATACAGGGCGAAATTTATTTTGGGTATGGGGAAAGAGACACTTACACACCACCCGACGTGATCGCCACCGTGCGGAAAACGTTTTCAGCCTCGCCCGCGGTGATGCGCGACCGCGTCCACGCCGATACGGATCACGGCTACGCCATCCCCGACCGGGACGTATACAACGAAGCCGCGGCGCAGCAGGATTGGATCGATATATTCGCGATGTTCCGCCGGATGCTTTAGCGATCAAGTCGTCGGCACTATGCGGAACGCGCGTCTATGGCGCTGGCGGTCAATCTCCGCCAAGGTAAAAAAATCTGTAGATGCGTGCGTCGCCCGTATAGGCGGCCTGCTCTCAATGCGGCCAATCCGGTGTGCGGAAACCCTTGGGTTCGGTTTGTGGCTGGCCTACCGGATTTCCGCCAAAACCCCGAATTTCTGGGACAGGCCCGGGTGAGAATTGAAAACGAACAGCTGTCGTCGGTTCTGCCGGGTGGTGCCGCCGCACGAGGGGGTCAGGCGCAGTTCCAAACGTAAGTGTCAGGCCCGGGAGATCAAGGTGGGATCGATCACCGAGACGCAATAATTCAGGCCGATGTTCCGGTTCAGAGCCCGCCATTTAGCTCGACAAGCGCCGCCACGTCCGCGACCCCAATTCCTGCTTTTTTGGTCCAGAAGATGAACGGCTTTTAACCAGGGCCTAGTTGTTGCCCTTGGAGCCGGAAAAACAGCCCATAACTGCTGGACGGGCGCTTCTAATCAGGCTTACCTGGGATTGAATTAATCGTGGAGCCTTCTCATGGAAAAGCTGAACGCCCGTCACGTCACGGATAATGCTCTTCCTGTAATCGATGTTTCCGGGCTGAGAAGCGCCGACCCTGCTGACCGTGAAGCGGTTGGCGCAAACATCCGCGCCGCCTGCCTCGACCTTGGTTTCATGTATATCGTCGGGTATGGCATTTCTCCCGATCTGCGGCGTTCAGTATTCGATCAGACAGCCGCGTTCTTCTCATTGCCGGAGGAAGACAAGCTGGCAATCGACATGAAGCACTCCGTCGGGAATGCCGGGTATGAACCAATGCGTGCCCAGACGCTTGAGGCCGGCGCGCCGCCCGATCTGAAAGAAGGTCTTTATATCGGAGAAGAACTTTCCCTCGACCACCCAAGGGTCGTGGCCGGCGGCTTCAATCTAGGGCCCAACCAGTGGCCAAAAAATATGCCGGTGTTTCGCGACACGATGAACACCTATACCGAGGAAATGCTGGGACTCGGCGAAATTCTGATGCGCGGCATCGCCTTGTCGCTGGAGCTCGCCGAGGATTTTTTCACGGATTACTGCACCGACCCGCTGATCGGATTACGCCTTCTCCATTACCCGCCCCAACCGGCCAACGCGCACCCGGACGAAAAGGGCTGCGGCGCCCATACCGATTTCGGCGGCATCACGATGCTGATGCAGGACGACCTCGGCGGGCTGCAGGTGATGGGGGCAGATAACGAATGGATACACGCCCCGCCGATGGAGAATTCCTACATCGTCAATCTCGGCGACATGATCGCCCGCTGGACGAATGACAAATATCGCTCGACGCTGCACCGCGTCGTCAACTTCTCCGGCAAGGAACGCTATTCGATCCCGTTTTTCTACAGTGGCAGACTGGACCATGAAGTTGCTGCCCTGCCGGGGTGTCTGGAACCGGGAGAAACACCGCGCTACTCGCCGACAACCGTCGAAGCGCACATGCGCGATATGTACGCTCGCACGTATATCCGAGCCCGCCCCCCCCCGAAAGCAAAACATGCTCAACGCCACGCTCCCCGATCTCAACCATGAATTCTTTGTCCGCCAGTCAATCGAACTGGCCGCCGAATCCCGGGAGGCGGGAAACCACCCCTTTGGCGCCGTTCTGGTCAGAACGGATAGCGAAATCCTGATGGAGAACTTCAATACGTTCGGGGAAAAGG
>CAJIYX010000008.1 GCA_905181725.1 Alphaproteobacteria bacterium UBA830 | reverse complement strand
TATGCATCGGATATCAGCCTGCCGGGACAGCTGATCGGCCGCGTGCTGCGCAGCCCGCATGCCCGCGCCAACATTCTGTCGATCGACATCTCCGCCGCCGAGGCACTGCCGGGCGTAAAGGCCGTCGTCACGCGCGACGACTTCCCGGACATGGCCGTCGAACACGCGGCATCGGGTGAATTGATGGTCAATTTCCGCGATGTCACGCGGAACATGATGGCGCGCGAAAACGTGCTGTATGACGGTCATCCTGTTGCCGCCGTTGCGGCCACCAGCGATGCCATCGCCAAACAGGCGGTGAAGCTGATCAAGGTGGAATACGAAGTTTTGCCGCACGTGATTGATGTGCGCGACGCAATGAAGCCCGATGCACCGATCCTCCATGAAGACCAGTTCACGAAGGGTGTCGAGCCGAAGCCGACCAAGCCGTCGAATGTCGCGGCACGGCTGGAAAGCAAGCTCGGCGATATCGAAAAAGGCTTCGCCGAGGCGGAGATTATTATCGAGCGGGAATTCAACACCAAGCCGGTCCACCAGGGCTATATCGAGCCGCAGGCAAGCATCGCCAATTACACCGAAGGCGGTCTCGCCGAGGTGTGGACGGGCACGCAGGGGCATTTCGTTTTCCGCGCGCAGATCGCAAAACTTTTGGCAATGGACCTGTCGAAGGTCAAGGTCATCCCGACCGAACTTGGCGGTGGCTTTGGAGGCAAGAACAACGTTTATCTCGAACCGCTGGCCGTCATGCTGTCCAAAAAGGGCAAGCGTCCGGTCAAGATGGTGATGGACCGGGACGAAGTGTTCCGAGCCACCGGCCCGACATCGGGCACCAACGTGAAGGTTAAAATGGGCTGCACGCGGGATGGCCGTATTACGGCCGCCCAGGCGGAGCTGAACTATCAGTCCGGCGCTTATGCGGGATCCTCCCTGCCGCTGGCGACCATTACAGTGTTCACGCGCTACGATCTGGAAAACGTCTCAGTGGTTGGTCATGACGTCACCACCAACCGGCCCAAGGTTGCGGCCTATCGTGCGCCCGGGGCACCGATGGTGGCCTTTGGTGTTGAAACTGTTATCGATGAGATGGCGCGCGAATGCGGCATCGATTGTATCGATTTCCGGCTGCTCAATGCCGCCAAGGAAGGCACCCAGACTCATTTCGGGCCGAAGCTTGGCCCGATCGGTTATATCCAGACGCTGGAACGTGCCAAGGTACACGCCCACATGAGCGAAAAGCTCGGCCCCAATCAGGGCCGCGGCGTCGCCACGGGTTTTTGGTTCACGTTGGGGGCGGAAACGTCTGCGACCATCAATATCGGCGAGGACGGCACCGCGACGCTGATCTTCGGTACCGTTGATGTCACCGGCGGCTCGCGCAGTGCCTTCGCCATGATCGTGGCCGAGGAACTGGGCATTCCGTATGAAAAAGTGCGTACCATGTCGGGTGATACGAGCGCACTCGGCTTCAACTTCATGACCGCGGGCAGCCGTGGCACGGCTGCGGGCAGCATGGCCGCCGTCACCGCGACACGGAAAGCTATTGTGCGGATGTGCGAGATCGCCGCCCGCAAGTGGGAGGTCGAACCCGATCAGGTTGTTTGGGACGACGGCAAGGCCCGTCCGGCCGGCGCCAACGTGGGTGATTTCGCGCCGATGTCGGTCGCAGAGCTTGCCAAGGAAGCTGCCTGGTTCGGCGGCACGATTGCGGGTCATGCCGAAATCAACGTCGCCCAGGGCGGCCCCGGTTTTGGCACGCATATCGTCGATGTCGATGTCGATCGCCGCACCGGTGCGGTCAAGGTGTTGCGCTACACGCTGATCCAGGATGCCGGCAAGGCCGTGTACCCCCAATATATCGAAGGCCAGTTTCAAGGCGGGGCTGTGCAGGGCATCGGCACGGCG
Source organism: Alphaproteobacteria bacterium UBA830 (assembly GCA_905181725.1). GTDB lineage: Bacteria > Pseudomonadota > Alphaproteobacteria > MPNO01 > UBA830 > CAXBCP01. The sequence continues at coordinate 16,580 of CAJIYX010000008.1, read as the reverse complement.
CTGAATGAGGAATACATCTATAACGACAAGGGTGTGCTCGAAAACGCCGGGTTCCTCGATTACCGTATCCCGGTTGCCTCCGACGTGCCGTTCATCAACACGGAAATCGTCGAGGTGCCGAACCCGGATCACCCTTATGGCATCCGCGGTATCGGCGAAGTGCCGATCATCCCGCCGCTGCCGGCCATCGCCAACGCGATCCATGACGCCATCGGCATCCGCATGCGCGACCACCCGATGTCGCCGCCGAAGGTGCTCAAGGCGCTGAAGGATCAGATGATCGAAGACGCAGCCGCGCAGGTAACCGCGGCAGAGTAAACGAACCATCGTCAAGAGATGGGATGAACGGGAAGGGCCGGAGCAATTGCTTCGGCCTTTTCTTTTACGCGCAACGCGTCTTAAGTGACACGAGACGACAGGAGAATATTCGATGCCCCGCCTTCAACCCGTTGCCGCCAAAGACTACACGCCCGAACAGAAACGTATCGCCGACATGATATCCGGCCAGCGTAAGGCGCCGGTGCGGGGGCCGTTCGGGGTGCTGCTGCATGCGCCGGAAATCTGCGAGATGTTTGCCAATTTTGTCGACCTGTCGCTGGATGAGGAAAAATCCCGCATACCGCTGCGGCTGAAAGAACTGGCGATCATTACGGTCGGGCGGGTCTTCGGGTCGGATTACGAATGGTTTATCCATGCGAAGCGTGCTGTCGAGTTCGGCATCAATGCCGATGCGGTCGAAGAAATGCGCCAGAACCGGATTCCGATATTCCCCAATGCCGACGAGAAGCTGATTTACGACGTGGCGAAGGAACTGGCTGAGACCCGCCAGTTGTCGGATGCGAATTACCAGCGCGCCTTCGATCATTTCGGCAAGGAGGCCATGGTCGAACTTGCCGCCCTCGTCGGTTTCTATCATACCGTTTCGGTTGTCCTGAACGTATTCCAGGTGGAAGCGCCGGAAGGCGATCCCTATCCTCTGAAAGGTTGAATCTGCTTTGCCTTCCATCGATTTTTTCCCGCTCGAAATCCAGTTTCTCGAAGCGCTAGCGCTGATCCTGATTTCCTGCCTGGCAGTACCGGTCTTCAAACGCATCGGGCTTGGCTCAATCCTCCGCTATCTTGCCGTCGGGGTGATTGTCGGCGCGTCGCTGACGCTCGGCTTCACCAAAGACCCTGACAAACTGCTGCACTTCGCCGAGTTCGGCGTGGTGCTGTTCCTGTTTGTCATCAGGCTGGAGATGAAACCGTCTAGGCTGTGGGAGATGCGCGGCGATATCTTCGGTATAGGGCTTCCGCAGGCGTCGCATTGCCGCAGGCGGGTGAATTCGACTTTGCGCTGTGCGCGTCTGCCGTGTCCGCAGGCGTGCTGGACGCCGAGACATCTTTCATCCTTATCGCCGTCATCACCCTGACAATAGTGGCATGACCGCTGGTGGAACGTGCCTCACCGCTGCTGATTATCGACAAGGGTGGCGACGAGATCGATGGGGATTTCTCGGATGCGAGCGGGCGCGCGCTGGTGATCGGCTTTGGGCGGTTTGGTCAGGTGGTTACGCAGGCGCTCCGTCTGTCCGATATCAGCGTGACAATCCTCGATGCCGATGCCGAGCGTGTTCGTGAAGCAAAGAAATTCGGTTCCCGCATCCATTTGGCGACGGAATGCGCCGAGAAGTGCAGCGCGCCGCCGGTGCGGAAGAGGCCGATGTGATTGTCGTCTGTGTCGATGAGCCTGCCGTTGCCAAGTACATCGTGAACATGGTGTAGAGAAAGTTCTAAAAAGCGGGATTTCTGGTCCGTGCGGATGACCGGACGGCGGCGATCGATCTGATTCACACGGGCATCGAACTGCCCGTGCGCGAAACGTTTGATTCCGGCCTTCGGATGGGCATGGCGGCGCTCAGGGCTGTTGGTGTGACCGAGGATGATGCGGCGGAGACGATTGACGATGTGCGCCGCCGCGACGAAAGCCGGCTGCAGCTGCAGCAGCCTTCCGGTACCAGCGGCTAGACGCTGGACGTGTTGAAGAAAATCAAGCCCGAACCTATCTGATGAATGTGGGGTGACTGCGGAGTGACGGGAGGATGACATAACGGTGAACAGTGCTGTCATCGTGTGCTACCGCCTTGTCACGACCGCGCGCGAACATATAGGGTGGCTTTGATTTCGAGGCGCCGGACCGTCCGGTCCGTGCTTTCATGATCCAACCGGATGCCGCCACCGTCGCGGCACCTCCGCTGGGGGAAAATAAATAATGAGAATCGGCGTTCCAAAGGAAATCCACGCGGGCGAACAGCGTGTGGCGCTGACCCCGGAAACGGCTGGCCGTATCCAGAAGCTGGGGTTCGACATAAGTGTGGAATCAGGTGCTGGTGACGCAGCGCAGTTCAACGACGCGTCATATCGCGATGCCGGCGTAGAGGTTGTCGACGATACACGGAAACTCTGGGCGGACGCGGATATCGTCCTGAAGGTTCTTGAGCCCGAAACGCATCCGGATCTTGGTGTCGATGAGACCGAGCTGTTGCGCGACGGCGCAACGCTGATCGGTTTTATCTGGCCGGCCCAGAACGCGGAACTGCTGGAAAAACTGAACGGGCGGAACGCTTCCGTAATCGCCATGGATTCAGTGCCCCGCATCAGCCGGGCGCAGAAACTCGATGCGCGGTCGTCGATGGCGAATATCAGCGGTTATCGTGCCGTGGTCGAAGCCGCGAACAATTTCGGGCGCTTCTTTACCGGCCAGATCACGGCAGCGGGCAAGGTGCCCCCGGCGAAGGTAATGGTGATCGGTGCAGGCGTGGCCGGTCTTGCCGCGATCGGCGCGGCCCGCAGCATGGGTGCCATTGTGCGCGCGTTCGACACCCGCCTTGAGGTCAAGCAGCAGGTCGAGAGCATGGGCGCCGAGTTCCTGGAGATGGAATTCGAAGAAGACGGCTCCGGCGGCGGCGGATATGCCAAAGTCATGAGCGCCGAGTTCATCAAGGCCGAGATGGAGCTGTTTGCCGAACAGGCAAAAGACGTCGACATCATCATCACCACGGCACTAATTCCGGGCAAACCCGCACCGAAGCTGATCACCGCCGAAATGGTCGAATCCATGCATCCGGGGTCGGTTGTCGTCGATCTGGCCGCCGAACAGGGCGGCAATTGCGAACTGACCGAACCTGGTGTGATCGCGGTGAAACATAACGTCAGCATTATCGGATTTATCGATCTGCCGAGCCGCATGGCCGCGCAGTCGAGCCAGCTTTACGGCACGAATCTCGCGCATATGCTGTCCGACCTGACACCGGAAAAAGACGGTAACATCAACGTCGATATGGAAGACGATGTAATCCGCGGCTCGACGGTCGTCCATGGTGGCGAGATCACCTGGCCGCCACCTGCGCCGAAGACGCCCGCCATCGCGCTGGCGAAACCGGCGGAGGCCAAAGTACCCCTCAAGGACGCCGAGCCCCGTAATGTGGGGATGAAATCCGCGATCACGTTGGTCATTGGCGGGCTTGTGCTCGCTGGTCTTGGCACCGTCGCACCGCCCGACTTCATGAAGCATTTGACGGTGTTCGTCTTGGCCTGCTTTGTCGGTTATCAGGTGATCTGGAACGTTTCTCCGGCACTGCACACGCCGCTGATGAGTGTCACCAACGCGATCAGCGGGATTATCGTGATCGGCGCGCTGCTGCAGGTCTCGAGCCCCTCAAACCTGGTCACGGTCCTGGCAGGCATTGCCGTTCTGATTGCCACAATCAATATCGCGGGCGGGTTTCTGGTTACCCAGCGCATGCTCCGCATGTTCCGCAAAAGCTAGGGACGGGAGCAGATTATGAGCGAAGGAATTACAACGGTCGCCTATATCGGGGCGAGCATATTGTTCATTATGAGCCTCGGTGGTCTGAGCAATCAGGAAACCGCGCGCCGCGGCAATATCTACGGCATCATCGGTATGGTGATCGCCGTTCTGGCAACCATCCTGGCGACCCAGATTGACGACTACACGGTGCTTCTTGGCGCGGTTGTCATCGGCGGCGCTATCGGTCTGTTCGTCGCGTCGAAGGTTGAAATGACGCAGATGCCGCAGCTTGTGGCGATCCTGCACAGTTTCGTCGGCCTCGCTGCCGTCCTCGTCGGCCTTGCGACCTATGTCGATCCGACGGCGCATTACGTCGGCGTCGAGAAGACTATTCACGAGGTGGAAATCTTCCTTGGCATGTTCATCGGCGCAATCACGTTTACGGGGTCGATCATCGCGTTCGCCAAGCTGCAGGGCAGTATTTCGGGCAAGCCGCTGATGTTGCCGGGCCGCCACCTGATGAATATTGCCGGCATCATTGCCGCGCTCTGGCTGGGCTTTGAATTTCTAGGTGCCGCGAACCAGGATCTGGGGCTGGCGCCGCTGCTGATCATGGCCGGCATTGCCTGCCTGATCGGTATTCATCTTGTAATGGCCATCGGCGGTGCCGATATGCCGGTCGTGGTGTCCATGCTGAACAGCTATTCCGGCTGGGCGGCGGCGGCGACGGGCTTCATGCTGTCGAACGATCTGCTGATCGTCGTCGGCGCGCTTGTCGGCTCCTCGGGTGCGATCCTCAGCTACATCATGTGCAAGGCGATGAACCGCAGTTTTGTCAGCGTCATCCTCGGCGGCTTCGGCACGACCAGCGGCACGGCGGTTGCCGGCAATGCGGAGCAGGGCGATGTGATCCCGACCTCCGTGGACGACACGGCGACCATGCTGATGGACGCCAACGAGGTCATCATCGTGCCGGGCTATGGCATGGCGGTCGCCCAGGCGCAGGCCTCGGTGAGCGAGATCACCCGTCTGCTCCGGGATAAAGGTATCAACGTCCGGTTCGGTATTCATCCCGTCGCCGGGCGACTGCCGGGACATATGAACGTGCTGCTGGCCGAGGCCAGGGTGCCCTATGACATCGTGCTCGAAATGGATGAGCTGAACGACGATTTCCCGGCAACCGATGTGGTGCTGGTCATCGGCGCCAACGATATCGTCAATCCGGGCGCGCAGGACGATCCAAACAGCCCGATCGCCGGCATGCCGGTGCTCGAGGTCTGGAAAGCCAAAACCTCGATCGTGCTCAAACGATCTATGGCAAGCGGCTATGCCGGTGTCGACAACCCGCTGTTCTATAAGGAAAACACACGGATGCTGTTCGGCGATGCTAAGGACAGTATCGATGGAGTGCTGCAGAGTTTGAAGAGCTAGGTAGGCGCCCGGCTCCGACCCCTGCGGCGGCAAAAAAGGGTTCCGGCTGTTCGGGTGCATGGGGTTGCTTTTTATGGTGAGGGTTTTCGGCCCCTCGGCGGTGTGCTGAACCGGTTGAAAATTCGCCGCTCCGGTCTTGTGTTGGCCAATCCGTGACTGTCATATAGGCGAGAATACGTTCCAATCGAGATCTGAGAAACAAGGACGGCATGGCATACAAAAACCTGCGGGAGTACCTCGCCGAACTACAGCGGCGAGACCTGTTGCACATCGTTGAAGACGAAATCAGCAAGGACACTGAACTGGTGCCGCTTGTCCGGCTTCAGTTCCGGGGCCTGCCGGAGGCACAGCGCAAGGCGTTCTGGTTCAAGAACGTGACAGATGCCCGTGGCCGCCATTTCGATGCGTCGGTGGTGCTGGGTTCGCTCGGCTCGTCTCAGGAAATTTACGGTGCGGCGCTTGGCGTGCCGCCGTCGGAAATTGGCGCGAAATGGGCGAGCACCCATGGCAAACCGGTGAACCCGGTCGAGGTCGCCCGCAGCGACGCGCCGGTAAAGGATTTCGTCTATTCGGGTGACAGCTTCGGCGAAGGAGTCGATCGATTTCCGCATCTGATTTCCACGCCGGGGTTCGATCCGGCACCCTTCCTGACGGCAGGCGTGTGGATTACCCGCGATCCGGAAAACGGCGCCTATAACCTCGGTATCTATCGCGGGATGATCAAAGCTCCCGACAGGATCGGTTGCGCGACAGACGTCTCGACCCAGCATCTGGCTATCCAGTGGGAAAAGGCCCGGCGTATGGGCAAGCATCTCGAATGCGCGGTGTTCCTGGGCGGGCCGCCGGCGCTGCTTCTGGCCGCCGCCAGCAAGGTCCCCTATGGCGTCGAGGAATATGGTGTTGCCGGTGCGCTCAACGGTGAGCCCATTGCGGTCGTACCGGCGGAAACCTTCGACTGCATGGTCCCGGCGGAAGCCGAGATCGTGATGGAAGGCATCATCCGCACCGATATCCTGGAGCCCGAGGCCCCGTTCGGCGAGGCCAGTGGTTATCTGGGGCCGCGCAAGATGGAAAAAATCTTTGAGGTCAAGGCGATCACCCACCGGGCCGATCCGGTGTATCAGGGGATCATCAGCGAATATCCGCCGAGCGAGAGCACGGTCATGCGCAAGGCGGCGTTCGATGCGATTTTTCTGCGCCACCTGCGCGATGCCTGCAATATCCCGTCGGTCACGCAGGTTGCGTGTCACGAGATGGCGAGCTGTAACATGTTGTTCGTCATCCAGCTCGACAGGCCGGAGCTCGGCCAGCCATGGCAGGCGCTGCGGGCGGCGGCAGCGTTCGATGCGTCGCTCGGCAAGATGTTTGTTGCCGTGGATTCGGATGTCGATCCGGAATCGATGGACGCGGTGCTGTGGGCGTTGAGCTACAGCATGCAGCCGCACCGCGACGTCGAGATTATCCGCGGCAAGGTCCCACGGCTCGATCCGTCGATTTCGCCATCGGATAATGCCGCCCAGTTCGCCTATCCGGACGGTCAGGGCGCATCGGCCATGCTGATCAACGCTGTACGCGAACATCCCTACCTGCCGGTGTCGTTGCCGCGTGAGGATTTCATGGAAGCGGCGAAGGAACGCTGGGTCAGAATGGGCCTGCCGGATCTCGATCTCAAAGCGCCGTGGCACGGCTATCCGCTCTCAGCCTGGACGGATGAGAACGCCGAAGAAGCGCTGCTCGCGATTACCGGTCGCTATTTCGAGACCGGTGAGAAGCTGATGGGCCGGCGGAAGCCGACGAGCGACTAGACGTTAAACCTCACGCGCATCGATCAGCACAAAGGCGATCCGGCAGGGCTCCGTGCCGCGATTGGCCCAGGCGTGGTTGGTGCCGCGCTGGACGACGACATCGCCCGCTTTGAGATGCACTTCGTCTTCGTCCACCAGCATGTCGATTTGGCCTGACATGACGATGCCGTAATCGACGCTGCGGGTCTTGTGCATGCCGGGGTGGCGAACCGGCCCGCCGCTATCGGGGTCGAGGCCCAGTTCCTTTTTCATATCGGCGTTGCTGACGGATGTATCGTCCGGTGTGAATTCCACTATCCGGAAGACCGAGCCGCCATCGGGTGGCGCGACGCCGATCTCGCGATCTGCGTTATCGGCATCGCCGGAATTGTCGCTGGGGGTGGCGTCTTCGGTCCATAGCAACGTGGATGTCAGCCCGTTGGCGGCGCGCACGCGGATGTTTTCTGCCATTGCGTCGCGCGCGATAATTGCGGTGCCATCCGCGTCATGGCCCGTGACGACCCGCCTGATTTGTTCCGCCATTTTTGCTCTCCCTGTCCCTGCGTTTGCTGAAAATATAGGACGGATTGTCCCAAGACGCGATGGGTGACGTTGACAGGATGCGCCGTTTCCCGTGTCATTGGGGACATAGATTTGAAAGGGAGACCATGGCCGAGTTGAGTTACGACGATGCGCCGTTGCGATTCGTGCTGACATTGCGGATGCCCACCGGGGTGCCTGGAACCGCTTGTCCTCGCCGGGTAGGAGGCTGAAGCCGGTCATGGATTTATCTCTCTTCTATCTGCCCACCTGGCGCGAAGGCTATGGCATGTCGTTGACCCAGTATTACGAGGAACTAACGGAAAGCGTGAAGCTTGCCGATAGCCTCGGCTGGACGCGGGCGATGACCACGGAGCACCACTTCCACTATTACGGTGGGGCGGTTCCCAATCCGGCGATTATTCTCGCCGCCTGGGCACGCGAAACGAAGAACATCCGCCTGGCACCTGCGGTCTCGCTGATGCAACTACGCGATCCTCTGAAGGTCGCGGAAGATTATGCGCTGGTCGATCATCTGTCCGGCGGGCGGGTGGATATGGGTGTTGCCAAGGGGTTCGTGCCGCATGAATTCGAGGCATTTCACATCGACCAGTCCGAAGTCCCCGACCGGATCGCCGAAGGGCTCGATATCTGCCAGAAATTCTGGGCGGGGGAGCCGTTTGGGCATGACGGCAAGTTTTTCAAATTCGAGAAGCTGGACCCGTGGCCGCCGGCGGTGAACAAAGCGCTGCCGATCTGGAACGCGGCGTCGAATTCGAAGGACAGCTTCATCAATGCCGCCGATCAGGGCTTCCACCTGATGATGAACCACTATCCGATGAGCGCGGATTCGGTGGCGGAGAAGTTCGCCTGGTATTGTGAACGCTGGGAAGTGGCCGGGCGAAAAACCTCGGACCGAAAGGCGATGATCGCGTTCATGGCCCATATTGCCGATACCGAAGAACAGGCGATAGACGAGGCCAAAGCGGCCCTGCAGGAACATGCCGGCGCGTTCGGCAAGGTAATGCGCGGCCAGCAATGGGACCGGGACTATGAAGACGATATCTCAGTGTTGATGCATATGTGCGAGGATGACGACTGGCGCGATGTTTTCCGCCGCCGCACGTTGATCTGCTCGGCCGAGCAGGCGGCGGAGCGTATTCAACGCTATCTAGACCTTGGCTTTACGGAGATCTCCTTCATCACCCGCTATGCCGGGCTGACGAATGAACAGAACATGACAACAATCCACCGTATTTCCGAAGAGGTCTTGCCGATGCTGGGCCTCCGCGCGGACGCCGCCGAATAACACTTAAAAGGAAACGACCATGACCCGTATGAGAATTCTCGGCCGCGACGATATGAACGACGAACAGGGCGCGCTCTATGATCAGATCGGTGAAGAAGGTGGTCCGCGGGCCGGTCCCTACTGGGCCTATATCCGCCATCCATCGCTGATGCGGCTGTGTCAGGATGTCGGCAACTGGTTTCGTGGCTCGGCGCTCAGTGGGCGCGAACGCCAGATCTCGGTGCTGACCGTCGTGCGGTTCTGGGATGCGAAATATCCCTGGGCGGTACAGGTGCGTGCATCGCTTGGCGCCGGGGTCGGCCAGGCGGAAATCGATGCGATTAACGAGCGGCGTGATCCGGGTCTCACCGATCCGCGTGAAAAGATGGCGATGGAGGTCACGACACAATTGCTGAATGCCCATCGCCTTACGGACGAAACCTATGCCGCTGCGGAAGAACTGTTCGGCGAAGGAGACCTCGTGGCGCTGATCGGGGTTGCCGGCTATTTCGGTATGGTCGCGACGACCGCCAATGCCATCGATGCGACCCCGCCGGACGATGCGCCGGCGCGCTTGGTCTAAGCGGCGAGGTCTAACCGGCGGCGCTCCTATCCGCAGAACGGGCAGCCATAGGCGTATTCGACGCTCGCGCGTTCCTGCGGCGGTGGTGTCTGTTCGCTGCGGCCTTCGACCGCCAGTTCGCCGTCGATCATCACCGCGGTAACTCCCGGTAGATCGCCATACTCTATGGCTTCGGTCAGCGTGGTGCCGGCGGAGCTGTCGATCCGCCCGGGGGTGACGAGATCCGCGGGTATGCCGGGTTTGAGGATGCCGGTGTCGAGCCCGTGGGCTTTGGCGGTGTTGCCCGTGGCCACCGCGATGACCTCTCCGGCGCTCAGCCCGCAGACCGATGACAGGGAAATTATGTTCCGCAGCATGCCGCGGGCCAGCACACCGGTGCCGCCCGGCGTATCGGCGCCGAGGGTCAGGCGATCGAGCCTGCCGGCTTTGATCAGCCGCTCAACGGCGCGGATGGCAGACCGGTAATTCCCGGACGAGCATATCTCTAGCGCGAATTCAGTGTTGTCGATCATGGCATCGAGGTCTTCGTCGGGCATCGGGATCGGCCCCCCGAGATATACGCCGCGATATAGGGCTGCAGCCAGGACAGCGTCTCGTAGCCGCAGACAGCGTTCGAGCCCGAGCGCGATAACCCCGCCGGTATGAACCTTTACCCGCAGACCGTGCTCATAGCACCACCGCACGTAGCGCTGGGCTTCTTCCTTGTTCGCTGGTGCCAGCGGATAAAACAGGAACTTCGTCAGAATTGTGCTCGCATTGCTAACCTTGTCGAATTCCTCCTCGGTCATGCCGGGCACCATCAAGAGCGTGCCGGCATGGACCTTGGCGCCGCTCCAGCGGATGCGACCAGTGGTCGCCTTGGCGAGCAATGCCAGCGACGTCATCAGTTCCGGCGTGAAGTTATTGTAATCGAGCCCCGGCAGATGCATCTCGCCCGCCGACACCATCGACGTCGTGCCGCCATGCACGTAATTGGCGATCCAGCCGATGGTATCCTGTGTCGGTGTCTATTCGCTGAACACAGGGTGGATATGTCCGTCGACAATGCCCGGCAGCACCGCATTGCTCTTGGCGTCTATCGTTCTGTCGACTTGGGTATTGGCTGCAGGGTTCAGTTTGGCGATACGGTCGCCTTCTACCGGCAGCGATGTGACGTCGCCGACGGGGTCCGCGAGATCGCCGTTGAACAATTCGCCGATATTGGTGATCAGTGTCCGTGCCATGCAATGTTCCCTGAAATTGCCGTGTCGACCTAACGCTAACGCCGATTGCAGCAGGCGACAAACGCGGATGACAGGCGCATCGGATTACGCCAGTTTGGCGGCCATGAATACCGAACCTCTGATACCCGTTACCGTGCTGACCGGCTTCCTCGGCAGCGGTAAGACAACCATTCTGTCGCGTATCCTGCGTGATCCCGCTTTCGAGGATACCGCAGTGATCGTCAATGAGTTCGGCGAAGTCGGGCTTGATCATCTGCTGGTCGAATCAAGTGAGGAAAGCATTGTCGATCTGTCCTGTGGCTGCATCTGCTGTACCATCCGCGGAGACCTGATGGCGACGCTGATCGACCTGTATGAACGGCGGGAAGCCGGCGAAATTCGCCGGTTCAAACGTGTCGTGGTCGAGACGACCGGCCTCGCTGATCCCGCGCCGATTATCCACACGATGATGCAGGAACCGCTGGTGTTTAATCACTACCGGTTGGCACGGGTAGTGACGGCGGTGGACGCGGTGAACGCGATGGCGACCTTCGACCGCCAAGGTGAGGCGATCAAACAGGCGGCGGTGGCGGATGCGCTGCTGGTCACTAAAACTGATATGGCGAACGATGGGGAAGCACTGTCTGCGCTGGATGCCCGGCTGCGTCAGCTCAACCCGAGCGGCGTCCGTGCACGCTGCATCGACGGTGCCGTTGACGCCGAAATGTTGTTTTCCGGCGGGATTTACGACCCGGCGGGCAAAACGGCCGATGTCGAAGGCTGGCTCGCCGAAGAGAATGCGGCCTCGAATGCGGCGCGGGAGCACCACCACGCAATCGACGTAAACCGCCACGATGACGGCATTTTCACCTACGCGCTGACCCGCGACGCCCCCGTCAGCCGTGGGGCGCTCGGCGCCTTCATGCAGATGCTGGCGGATCAGCGCGGCGACGACCTGCTGCGTCTCAAAGGGCTTGTGCGCCTGACGGACGATCCGTCCCGGCCCGCGGTGCTCCATGGCGTTCAACACGTCATCCACCCGATCCGGCGGCTAGATGCCTGGCCCGAGGGGAGCAACGGCACCTCCATGGTCTTTATCGTCCGCGGAATCGAGCAGGACTGGGTCGAAAACCTGTTCGACCGGGTGGTCGAGAGCGCATATGCGGATTTAGCGCTCTGAACGTTCCACTGCGCCCGCAAACGCGCTAGATTCCCTTCAGGGATGTCAGGAGACAGATGATGAATACGATCGGCAATCATACCGGAATCGAGAAAGTCACATACGGGGTCACAGACCTCGATAAGGCAAAAGCTTTCTGGACCGACTTTGGACTGACGCCGGTGGATAGCGGGAATGGTTATCCGGCGTTTTCTGCACAGAATGGCGCTTCCGTTGAAATTCGCCCGGCAGACGACCCTGGGCTGGCCCCGCCGGTTGGCGAGGATGTCGATGCGACGGTGCGGGAAGCGATGTTCGGCGTAAAATCGCAAGATGACCTTGATGCGCTGGAAGTGAACCTGTCTGCCGACCGCGATGTGCGCAAAGACGCGGACGGATCGATCCATACCGTCGATCCTGTCGGCTTCGGGCTCGGCTTCAGGGTGAAGCAGACAACGCCCGTCCTGGCGCCCGAACTGGAAATGAATATTCCGGGCAGGCCCAAGCGGGTAAACCGCCGTGCGGAGCAGGTCGCGAAAGCCTCACCGTTCGAGATTTCCCATATCGTCTATATGACCGACGATCTGGAGACCCATAAGGAATTCTATGTCGACCGTCTCGGCTTCAAGCTGACGGACGCCTATCCCGGGCGCGGCTATTTCGTCCGAGGCGCTGCGGCCCATAACCATCACAACCTCTTTCTGCTCGATCCAGGCATTGGCAAGCGCGGCTTCCATCATCTGGCGTTCGAGGTCGGCACGATCCATGAGCTGTTTGGCGGCGGCAACAACATGACCCGCCAAGGCTGGGATACGATGATCGGGCCGGGGCGGCATCCGATTTCATCCTGCTATTTCTGGTATTTCAAAAATCCCTGCGGTGGGTCGGCGGAATACGACTTCGATTCCGATGTCGTTGACGATGGCTGGGAGGCGAATGAATGGGAGTCCACGCCCGAGAATTTCGCGGAATGGTGCCTCGGCGAAGGCATGGGTGAGGCACTGCTGCACAAAGCCATTCAGCGTGGCTGATTTTTACGGAATAGCCAGATGAAGCCTGCTCCCTTCGATTACGTCCGCGCCTCGACCGTTGATGAAGCCGTGGCGGCACTCGCCGCGTCAAACGGTGAGGCCAAGGTGCTGGCCGGTGGCCAGAGCCTGGTGCCCATGCTCAATTTCCGGATCGTCGACACCCCTATATTTGTCGATATCAATGGCATTCAGGACCTCGACCGTATAGAAGAGACCACGGATGGCGGGCTTCGTATTGGCGCGCTCGCCCGGCATTTCGCGCTTGAGACATCCGATCTGGTCAAAGACCGGTTTCCGGTGCTCCACGAAGCAATGAAACATGTGGCTCATCTAGCGATCCGCAACCGTGGCACAATCGGTGGTAGCCTGTCCCATGCCGACCCGGCGGCTGAATTGCCGACGATGGCGGTATTGCTGGATGCAAAAATCATCACGGCGCGTGCTTCCGGCGGGCGCGAGATCGCAGCTGCAGATTTCTTCGTTGCACCGCTGACGACGACGCTGGAACCGGACGAAATCATCGTCGCCGTGGAACTACCGGGCCTGGCTACCGGCACCGGCTGGGGATTCGAGGAATTTGCGCAGCGTCGCGGCGATTTCGCCGTCGCCGGTGTTTCCGCCATTGTATCGATGGATGGGAAGTCGGTGACGGAATCCCGGATCGCGTTGATGGGGCTTCATGATACCCCGGTGAGGGCACATGCGGCGGAAGCTGCTCTTCTGGATGACGGGATAGACGCCGCCGCTGCGGCCGCCCGCCTGGATGCCGAACCGATGAACGACCTGCATGGGTCCGCCGACTACCGTCGCCATCTGGCAGAGGTGCTGACCCGCCGTGTGCTGACCGCGGCGATGGAAAGGGCAGCCCGATGACCGCGAAGATCCCCATCACTGTCAGCGTGAACGGCGAGAACCATGCCGCCGAGGTCGAACCGCGTCTGCTGCTGGCCGATTTTCTGCGGGAAAACCTCGATCTGACCGGGACGCATGTCGGCTGTGAGCACGGCATCTGCGGCGCCTGCACGGTACTGATGAACGGCGACAGCGTGCGCTCGTGCCTCACTTTTGCGGTACAGGCGGACGGTACCAAAATAGAAACCGTCGAAAGCCTCGGAGATATCGACGCGCTCGGTCCGCTCCAGGAAGCATTCCGCGAAAAACACGCGCTGCAATGCGGTTTCTGCACGCCGGGTATGCTGATGACGGCAACCGATATGCTGCGCAAGTACAGACTGGAGACGGATGACGACATCCGTGACGGCCTGTCGGGTAATATCTGCCGGTGCACCGGGTACCAGAACATCGTCGCTGCCGTGCGCAGCGCTGCCGATAAAAGGGATGCTAAATGAGTCCACCCGACGGTATAGATCTCACCCGCCCGCAATTTGTCGGCGCGAAGGTATTGCGACGGGAAGACCCGCGTCTCCTGGCGGGGCAGGGGAATTATGTCGCCGATATCAAACGCCACGGCATGCTGCATATTGCTTTCCGTAGGAGCGATCATGCGCACGCGCTGATCAAAAGCCTGGATGTCAGCGAAGCCCGGGCCCTCGAAGGTGTTGTTGCGGTCTATACCGGCGCGGATATCGCCCGGCTCGCCAATCCGTATCAGGCGACGTCGCGGATGAAAAACTACCAGGCGACGTTTATTCCGCCGCTGGCGCTCGACAAGGTGCGCTACGTCGGTGAGGCCGTTGTCGCAATTGTCGCGAATAGCCGATATGTCGCCGAGGACGCGTTGGCGCGGGTCAATATCGATTACGAAGCTCTGCGAGTGCTTGTCGACCCCGAAGACGCGCTGAAACCGGATGCGCCCAAACTGCATAACGATCTGGAGTCCAATATCCTCGCCGCCCGGGAGTTTTCGCGCGGGGAGGTCGATGAGGCTTTTGCTGCGGCTGCGCAAACCGCAGGCGGGCGTTTCCATTTTACCCGCACCACGCCGGTAACGATTGAGGCGCGGGCGTCGGTTGCCGAATACGATAAGGGCGCGCGGACCCTGACGCTTCACTGCACGACGCAGATACCGGGCATTGTCCGCGACAAGCTGTCCGAGATTTTCGACCTGCCAGGACCGCGCATACGGGTGATCGCGCCGGATGTCGGTGGCGGGTTTGGCGGCAAGACATCGCTCTATTCCGAGGAAATCGTTGCCTGCGCCATCGCCCGCGATCTTGGCAAGCCGGTTAAATGGGTCAGCGACCGGATGGAAGACCTGATGACGACCGGTAATGCCTTTGATGAGATCGTCGATGCGGAAATCGCGGTTGATGCAGAGGGCAAAATTCTCGCCGTGAAAGCCGATGTGATCGGCGATGTTGGCGCCTATTCGATTTATCCATGGACCGCGACGATAGAGCCGGTACAGGTCGTCAGCTTCCTGCCGGGTCCATACCGGATCGACAATTATGCGGCGCGTGTGCGCGCGGTTGCGACTAACAAGACACTGACCGGCGCCTATCGCGGCGTGGGGCGGCCCATATCGGTTTTTGTGATGGACCGGCTGCTTGATATGGCGGCCCGCAAGATCGGTATGGATCCGACCGAAATCCGCCGCCGCAACCTCGTGAATGATGACGAATTTCCCTACAAGGCCGCGTCGGGGCTGGTCTGGGACAAATCCGCTTTTCAGGCGTGCCTGCGCCGGGCCGCCGATGGTATCGGCTATGACGATCTGCGCCGGGAACAGGAAACGGCGCGGGCCGAAGGTCGCTGGGTCGGTATCGGTATCGCCTGCTATGCGGAACTGACGGGTGTCGGCTCGCGCATCGCGGTTGCCCCCGGTATGCCGATTAATACCGGTACGGAAACCTGCAGTGTCGCGATCGATTCCACCGGCGCAGTGACGGCAAGCTTTGGTCTCGCGAGCCAGGGGCAGGGCATGGAGACCACGCTCGCCCAAGTCGTGGCCGAAGAGCTCGGCGTGAAGGTCGAGGATGTCGATATCGTGCTTGGAGATACCGCATCAGTCAGCCACGGCACCGGTACGTACGCGAGCCGCGGCGCGGTGTTCGGCGGCGGGGCGGGCATTCTGGCAGCGAAGGCCGTGCACGAGAAAATTCTGCGCGTCGCGGGGCATCTGTTCGAGGCCGCGGTCGAGGATATCGAGACCGGGGACGGTAAAGTCTGGGTCAAAGGCACCGATACCTCGATGACAATCCGCGATCTGGCCCGGGCCCTTTATTCGGATATGGGACGTGTGCCCAAGGAAATGCGCGACGAGATCAATAATCTCGAAGCGACCAAAGTCTACGATCCGTTTTTCGGGACCACGACATCAGCCAGTCATATGTGCCTGATCGAGATCGACCCGGAGACCTACAAGGTCGAAATCAAAAGCTACATCGTGGTAGAAGATTGCGGCCGGGTGATCAACCCGCTGATCGCCGATGGGCAGGCCCATGGCGGTGTCGCACAGGGCATCGGGGTCGCGCTGATGGAAGAGGTTGTCCATGACGAGACCGGCCAGATCCTGACGGCGAGCCTGGTCGATTATGTCGTGCCGTCGGCGGTGGAGATACCGTCAATTGACGTCGTACATGTCGAGGCTGAACTGCCCAACACCGTCGGCGGATTTCGCGGACTGGGCGAAGGCGGCACCATCGGTGCGCCTGCCTGTATCGCAAATGCCATCTCGGACGCGTTGAGCCCGCTCGGCATCGAGATCATGGAAATTCCGGCAACGCCTGAACGTCTGTTCCGGCTGATCGAGGCGGCGGGGGCTCGCTGATTGCAAGCCCACTGATCGCAAGCCTAATGACTGCTGATCAGG
>CAJIYX010000007.1 GCA_905181725.1 Alphaproteobacteria bacterium UBA830 | reverse complement strand
GGCATCGAGCACACCGGCTTCGGCGCGCCGCTGCATCATGCTGATGACCGCGCGTTCCTGCGGTGTCCGCCCGGTCAGGGTCGGTTCGCCCGCAACGTGATCCAGATATTCCGTGATCGCAGTGCATTCCGAGATGGTCGTGCCGTCGTCAAGCTCAAGCACCGGCACCGCGCCGCTCGGGTTTTTTTCAAGAAACGCTGCCGTCTGATGCTCGCCACCCGGCACATCGATCTGCACGAACTCGACCTGGTCGGCCAGGTTTTTTTCCGCCAGGGCAATACGGATACGCGCCGGATTGGGAAAACCTTCAAATTCATAAACCTTCATATCGAAATCCTTTCATGTATGAATTCGTATTTTTACCTATCAGTAGATAGATTACATATCTTGCCTTATCTCACCCGTCAAGCCTATCTAGTGATAGATAAGAAAAATTATGGAAGCGATATGAGCGACACCATCGACAGATTGCTGGACGCCGCCGAAGCCGGCATCCGGCTACGCGGCTATCATGCCGTAAGCTTTCGCGAGCTTGCGGACGAGCTGGGAATCAAAAGTTCCAGCGTTCATTACTATTTCCGCCAGAAGGAAGACCTGGGCCTCGCGGTTGTGGAGCGATACGCCGCGCGTGTTTTCACAGCCCTCACCGCCGAGGCATCAAACGCCGAAACGCCGGTCGATCATCTGGCGGCACTCTGCGCAGTTTACCGTCAGGCGCTCAAAGGATCGGACAGCATTTGCCTGTGCGGCATGCTGGGTGCCGAAAGCGCCGGCCTGCCGGACAGATTGGCGGCTGCCGTCGCCGCGTTCTTTCAGGCCAACATCGACTGGATCGCCGCCGCCCTGCCGCAGACCATGCCGGCAAAAGCGCGGCGCGCGAAAGCAACACACGTTCTGGCAACCCTGCAGGGCGCCATGACCGTTGCGGGCAGTCTGAAATCCCACAAGGTGTTCGACGACGCGGTGCGGGATTTGCTGACGACTGTGCAGGATTGACCTGCGGCCGGCGAACGGGACGGCACAATGACGTTGGCAGGTATGATGGGAGAAAGGGGAGAATGGTGCACCCGGAGAGATTCGAACTCCCAGCCTCCTGATTCGTAGTCAGGTGCTCTATCCAGTTGAGCTACGGGTGCGTGACCGCAGGGGGTATAGCCAATGCGCGCCGGTGGTGCAATGCGTTCTTTCCGGCGAATCTGGCATTCCGACGATTTCGGTAAAAATGCCGACCGGCCGTGCCCGCATGCGCACATCGCCCAAGCTTCAGGGTCACCGCCGGCAGATGTCAAATTACCCCGGGTGGGTGTTCCAGGTTTTGTTCAGGACACTGTTCTGATTCGTGCCCGCCATCGCGGAGCGGTCGCGAAAAGTGGATAGAATCGCGCAGATTTCTCCCGGTAGCGCTGCTCATTTCGTCTTACCTCGATAAAACAGGGCGCGAAATCGCTGAAAACGGGTGGAAAACAGCCATTTCAACTCAAATCCCGCAAACCGGTAGTGCCCAATATGACACGGACAATCGGCTTGTAGAGGGCGAATCGTTAAAGTAATATGCGGGCCGGTTGGCGCGGGTTAGCGAATTCTTACTATTTTCCAATTATTTGCTGATACTCGTTATCCGACCGTTGAAATGAAATATTGGGGGTAAGGCCGAACATGGCCCGTGTAAGAACCCGAACACAAATTGCGAAAAACTTTGCAACTCTCGTTTTGGCAGCTGGTCTGCTTGGCGGTTGCTCCATGGCGTCTGACGCCTTGTGGCCATCGCTGACCGGTGACGATCCCGCCGGCAACCAGAATGCGAGCAACATTCCCGCCTCTCAGGCGGAGGCCAACCGGCAGCCGACCCTGTCGCCGCCGCCGACGCTGGGTCGTACGAATTTTGTCCCGCCGCAGATTTCCCAGGGTGCCTCAACCGGCACCTATGTCGGCCAGCGTGTCGTTCAGCTCCGCGGCGAACTGCAGCGACTGCAGACGCAGATCGGCCAGCAGAACGTCCAGCTCCAGGCAATCCGCAATATGACGGTGCAGCATTCGCAGAATTATCACGGCACGGTCGCCGCGGTGAATGCACGGTTGCAGGTCGGCACCACGCCCGGCAACCCGACACTGGTCAACCAGTGGAATGTCGCCCAGGCGAGCCTCGCCCAGGTCGAAAATGACATCGCGCAGATGAATTCATTGGCCAACGGCGTTGCCGGTACATCGACCCTGTCGGCCTATCTGCTTGAAACCACCCGGGCGGCCTACGGCCTGTCGGGCGCGATCGATGCAGATCACCGTCAGCTCGCCGTCCTCGAAGACGAGGTCAACCGTACTGTCGTGCTGATCGACCGCCTGCTCAACGAGCTGAGCGAGGATGTCAGCCGCCAGAACAATTATCTGAGCTCCGAGCGTACAAACCTGACGACGCTGGCCCTTGCCATCAAGAACGGTGAACTGCTGGGCTCGAGCCTCGGCAATCGGGCGTTCTCGTCATCGGCACCTGCAGCAAGCAGTTTTGCCGCGGCACCGGCATCAAGCCAGGGCGGCGTTCGCCGTCCGCTGGTGGTGATCCGGTTCGACCGCACGAACGTTCAATACGAACAGCCGCTCTACAACGCGGTCAGCCGCGCATTACAGCGCCGCCCGAATGCGTTGTTCGACCTGGTCGCTATTGCCCCCAATCGTGGCAATACAGCCCGGGTCGCCCTGTCGGCAAGCTCGTCGAAGAAAAATGCTGAAACCGTTCTGCGGTCGCTGTCCGACATGGGCCTGCCGCTGGACCGGGTCCGCCTGTCGGCCCTGACGAGCAACACCGCGGCGACCAACGAGGTGCACGTCTACGTGCGCTGAGCGTCCCGGTTAGAGAGCTTAAAAAAACGGGCGTCTTTCAGGCGCCCGTTTTTTATTGGGGTCCGTTCTATTCCGCTGTGTCTTCTTCCCCGGCATCACGACCCCGCGCGCGGCCTTCAAGCCCGCGGCGGATCTTCTCGATATCCGGTCCGCCGGGCGCGATCTCGAACACGGATTCGACCGACGTGTAATCGAAGTAACCCATACGGGCGAGCGGGCGGCATTTCAGAATATCGATCTTGCCCTCATCGGTGATCACATCATCGCTGATATGCACACCGAGGACTTCGCCGACCACGACATAGACGATGTTGTCGACCGAATTACCCGGCAGCGTCAGCGTCGTGTGATATTTGCATTCAAGGTGCACCGGCGATGCTTTCACCCGTGGCGGTGCCACCATGTTGGACGCCACCATTTCGAGCCCGGCCATCTCCGCCTCGTCCACATCGGGCGCGACCATCTGGGCCGTCGTATTGATCTGGTCTCGCAGATCCCACGTCGCCATGTTGCAGACAAACTCGCCGGTGAGCAGGGCATTGCGCGCGCTGTCCTTCGGGCCACCATCGCCGGACCGGGAGCCGGACGAGAACATCACATAGGGCGGGTCGTAGCCGAGATTGTTGAACTGACTGTAAGGCGCGAGGTTAATCCCGCCCTCGGTATCCAGCGTCGTGATCCAGCCGATCGGCCGGGGCACGACGATCGATTTATAGGGGTTATAGGCCAGACCGTGATCGTTCTTCGCGGTTTCGTAAAACATGCGCGCCTCCGATTCTGATTTTATGTCACAGATTATCGGAGTGCTTCGCGCCGAACGCAAATAGACGCCTAGGCGTTAATCGGGCGGGTCGACCGGCATATTGTCGATGAGGCGGGTTTTTCCGAGCCGGGCAGCCGCAAGAATGCGCAGGTTCGGGGCGTTGCCGGTCGCGGGGATCAGGGTGTCGGCATCGCAGATTTCGAAATAATCGACGCTGTCGAACCCGGCATCAAGCAGTGCCTGAGCGCCCCATGCACATTGTGCCGCGATATCGACACCGTCGTGAAGACGCCCCGCGAGCGCGAACATGGTGCCGTACATTGCCGGCGCGGCGCGGCGTTGACCGGGGTTGAGATAGGCGTTGCGCGACGACAGGGCGAGCCCGTCGCGTTCGCGCACGGTCGTGATGCCGACGACGCGGATATCCAGCCCGAGCTGCTCGACCAAGCGCTGTACGACCTTGTACTGCTGATAATCCTTTTCGCCGAAATAGGCGACATCGGGGGCGCAGTGCTCGAACAGACGGGACACAACGGTTGTCACCCCGTCGAAATGACCGGGACGCGTGGCACCGCACAGCCCCTCAGTGATGCCGGAAACGGTAACGGTGGTGGCAAGCCCGGCGGGATAAATTTCCGCCGCATCGGGCGCATAGACGAAATCGACGCCATGCGCATCGAACTTGGCGATATCGTCCGCTTCATTGCGCGGATAGGCATCGAAATCCTCGCCTTCGCCGAACTGGGTCGGGTTGACGAACAGGCTCGCGATCACCAGGCCGCAATCGCGCGCCGCACGATCGACAAGCGCCAGATGACCTTGATGCAGCGCCCCCATGGTCGGCACAAGCCCGATCAGCTTACCCTCATCGCGGTAAGTCTGAGTGGCTGCACGCAATTCGGCGGCGGTGCGCAGAACAGTCAGGGGATATGAAACTTCGGGTTCCGTCACGGGGTCAGATCACAGGAGCAGTCACGGGGGAAGTCACGATACAAACACAGGGTTATATTAGCTCTTTGGGTTCTCAGCGGGTTCTCGGCGCGGCTCAGGGTTTGAGCTGGCGCACCTCTGCCCCGTCCGTCTTCGGTGCGCCGAAGCAGTATTCCGCCGACGGAAACCGGCGGGCGCGCACATCGTCGGCATAAGCCGCCGCCGCCTTGCCGATTTCGGCGCCGAGCTCTGCATAGCGTTTGACGAATTTGGGTGTGAAATCACTGAACATGCCGACGAGGTCTTCGGTCACCAGCACCTGTCCGTCGCAATCCGCCGACGCACCGATACCAATTGTGGGCACCGACACGACCTGCGTGATCTCGCGCGCGACCGGTTCCATTACGCCTTCGACCACCATCGAAAAGGCGCCGGCATCGGCAATCGCACGGGCGTCGTCGATAACCTGGCGGGCAACCGCAGTATCCTTGCCCTGAACCCGGAAGCCGCCATAGGTATGTACCGATTGCGGCATCAGCCCGACATGGCCCATCACGGGGATGCCGCGCTGGGCGAGGAATTCGACGGTCGATGCCATGGCGACACCGGCTTCGAGCTTTACCCCGTCGCAGCCAGTTTCCTGCATGACGCGGGCGGCATTGCGATAGGCCTGTTCCGCCGATTCCTGATAAGAGCCAAACGGCATGTCGACGATCACACAGGCACGCTCCGAGCCGCGCACGACGGCGGCACCGTGATTGATCATCATGTCGAGCGACACCGCCAGCGTGGTTTCCAGTCCATAGACCACCATGCCGAGCGAATCACCGACCAGAAGACAGTCGACATGTTCGTCGAGGAACTGCGCCATCGGCGCGGTATAGGCCGTAAGAACCGCAATCGGTTCTCCGCCCTTGCGCGCCGAGAGTTCCGGCGCTGTAATCCGTTTAATCCGGCTAGGGGTGCTCATCGTCGCCCTCCGTGAGCGTGTCCGGCTGAAGTCTCAGCTTTTCTACCCCCTTTTTCGCACCTGCGAAAGGATTTCCATTCGAATGCAGTTAGTCTTTTGAAATATAACGGGAAAGAACCGTTCCGATATTGCCGGTTATGGGCTGTTCTCGGACTCGCAGGGCTGATTTCAGGCTGTGTGGCCACGGGCCAGCTACCACGCCAGCACATGATCTCGTCGGCCAACCCGCTCGCATCGGCGGCCGGGCGCGATATTCTGCGCGCCGGCGGCAGCGCGGTCGATGCAGCGATTGCCGCACAGGCCGTCCTCACTCTGGTAGAGCCGCAAAGTTCCGGCATCGGCGGCGGCGCTTTTCTAATGCATTTCCGCAAATCGGACGGGCGCGTCGAAGCGTTTGACGGCCGGGAGACCGCCCCCGCCGCGATCCGCCCGGATGTCTTCGTGACCGCGGACGGGAAGCGGCGGTCGTTCCGCGATGTCAGCACCGGCGGGGCCGCTGTCGGCGTGCCGGGCATCCTGCGGATGCTGGCCCTCGCCCATAAAGAACATGGAAAGCTCCCCTGGGCGCGACTGTTCGAACGCGCAATCTCACATGCCGAAAACGGGTTTGCGATATCACCGCGACTGCACGCGATGATCCGCCGGGCCAAGGATCTGCATAATTTCCCGGCGGCCCGCGCGTATTTCCTGACACCGGAGGGGACGGCCAAACCGGTCGGCACGCCGTTGCGCAACCCGTCCCTTGCCGACACCTACCGGCGGCTCGCCACCGGCGGCGCGGAAGCGTTCTATAATGGTGACATCGCGCGGGACATCTCCGCTGCGGTCGCAAACGCGGCACGCAACCCGGCAACGATGACGCTTGGCGATATCGCGGGATACCAGCCAAAGATACGCAAACCGATCTGCCGTCCCTATCGCTCATGGCGGCTCTGCGCGATGCCGCCACCGACATCGGGCGGGCTGACGACGCTGCAGATTCTCGGCCTGCTCGAGGGCTTCGACATGGCGCGCATCCCGCCATCCTCGGTCCAGGCGGTGCACCTGATCTCCGAGGCCAGCCGTCTCGCCTATGCCGACCGGCGGCGCTATATCGGCGATCCGGATTTCGTGACCGTGCCGGTCGACGGCATGCTGGATCCCACCTATCTGCGGCGCAGGGCCGCGCGGATTTCGGGCACAGAGAGCATGGGCAAGGCGTCTCCCGGCCGGCCGGCCGGCGCCGAAAAAGCCCAACTGGCAGACGATGAGCGCGAAGGCTTCCCGTCAACCTCGCACCTGTCGGTGATCGACCGGGACGGCAATGCGGTCAGTATGACCACCACGATCGAGCGCGCCTTCGGCAGCCGCCTGATGGTGCGCGGATTCCTTCTGAACAACCAGCTAACCGATTTTGCGTTTATCCCGCGCCGCGACGGGCGCACGGTCGCCAATGCGGTGGCACCGGGCAAGCGTCCGCGCAGCTCCATGTCGCCAACACTGGTCTTCGATGCGGAGGGCAAACTGTTCGCCACCGTCGGCTCACCCGGCGGATCGCGCATCATCACCTACGTTACCAAGGCGCTGATCGGCCTGATGGACTGGAATCTGGACATGCAGGCCGCCATCGATCTGCCCAATCACGCCAACCGGAACGGTGCGACGGAACTGGAAAAGAACACACCGGTTGCCGAACACGCCGATGCCCTTCGCAAACTGGGACACGACGTGAAAATCAGCTCGCTGGTCAGCGGGCTGCACGGCATCCGCGTCACTCGGGATGCGTTTGGGGATGGCTATGACGGCGGCGCCGACCGGCGGCGTGAAGGTGTGGCACTTGGGGATTAGAACTCGGGGATTAGAAGATGAGTAACGCCGCCAAGGGCGCGCTGTGGATGATCGCGGCGGCGGCGGCGCTGACGGCGATGGCGGTATGTATCCGCTACCTGCCGGCCTATTCCGTGCTGCTGATGATTTTTCTGCGCAACGTGATCAACCTGATCCTGATGGCACCGTCGATGATCCGCCAGGGGAAATCGATGATCGTCACCCAGCGCCTCGGCACGCATGCGCTGCGCAACCTGTTTCTCTATGCCGGTAACTGTGCGTGGTTTTATGGCGTGACATTGATTGCGCTGGCCGATGTGGCGTCGCTGCAGTTCACGTCACCGCTTTTTACCGCGATCATCGCCGCGGCATTCCTGGGCGAGAAGATCGGCGGCCACCGGATGATCGCCATCCTCGTCGGCTTTGCCGGCGCGTTGATCATCATCAGGCCCGGCATGATTCCGATCAATCTTGGCACGGTGATGATCCTGACCGCAGCCTTCCTGTATTCCTGCGCCCATGTGGTGACCAAGCGCCTGTCCGACACCGAATCCGGTACGACCGTGGTGTTTTATATGAGCGTCACCATCCTGGTATATTCGGCGATCCCCGCCTTTTTTGTGTGGCAGACTCCCACCTGGGCCGATATGCCGGCCATGATCGGCCTCGGCATTACCGGATATGCAACGCATTACTGTATCACCCGGTCGCTGGCGGTCGGCGATGCAAGCTTCGTGATCGCGTTCGATTTCATGCGCCTGCCATTCTCGGCAATCCTCGGCTGGCTGCTGTTCCGGGAGGTGCTGGATAGCTGGACCATCGCCGGCGCACTGATCATCTTTGCCGCCGGATATTACAGTACGGTGCGCGAAGCGAAAAAGACCGGGTAGATTTATTGCCCGCCGGTGCCACACCGCCCCTGTTCCGCGACCCTCAGTTGCACTATAGACTGCGGCCATGAACGATATTGCAGAAACGACTTCGCCGGAGGCCGGCGCCCGCCCGGCGATCTCCATTTCCCCGGGCCGCCAGAAACGCGTGCGCGCCGGACACCCCTGGGTGTTTTCCAACGAGATCAAGATGACGCCGGAGGTCAAGGCGCTGACGCCCGGCACGGTCGTCGATGTCGTCGATGCCGCCGGCAGCGCTGTCGGTACCGCGATCTTCAACCCGCATACGCTGATCGCTGCGCGTCTTATGACGTCGCATTCCTTCGCCGATATCGACGCGGACTGGCTGGCGGCCAAAATCACGCGGGCGGCGGCTTTGCGCGACCGGCTCTATGACAAGCCATTTTACCGCCTGATCCATGCCGAGGCCGATGGCCTGCCGGGCCTGATCGTCGACCGGTATGACGATGCCTGCGTCGTCCAGCTCAACACGGCGGGTATGGAACTGCTGGTCGCCGAAATCGTCGCTGCCCTGCAGCAGACAATCGCGCCTAAAGGCATCGTCCTGCAGCGCGACAGTGCCGCGCGGCACCTCGAAGGACTGCCGACCGTGGCCCCGGAGATTGTCGGCAACGTGGCGTCTCCTGCACCGCTGACGGAAAACGGCGTCGGCTTCCTCGCCGACCTGTCGGAAGGCCAGAAGACGGGCTGGTTTTACGACCACCGCGAAAACCGCGCCCGGGTCGCCGCACTTTCAAAAGGCCAGCGTGTCGCAGACGTTTACAGCTATCTCGGCGGGTTCGGCCTGCAGGCCGCCGCCGCAGGGGCGACGGACGTGGTCTGCATCGACCGGTCCGAACCGGCGCTCGACCTTGCCACCCAGGCCGCGACCGCGGCGGGTCTCGGCGATATCTGCAAATTTGAAAAATCCGAAGCCTTCGCGGCACTTGAAGCGCTGTCATCGGCCAAGGAAAAATTCGGCGTGGTGATTGCCGACCCGCCCGCCTTCGTCAAATCGAAGAAAGACCTGAAACCGGGTGCACGCGGCTATCGCAAGCTGACCCGGCTGGCCGCCAAGGTCGTCGCCCATGAAGGTATTCTCTGCGTAGCGTCGTGTTCCCATCACATGCCGATGGAGATCTATGCAGAACAGGTCCAGCGCGGCGTCCACGATGCCGGGCGGACGGGCAGAATTCTGCATGTCGGCGGCGCGGGGCCGGATCATCCGACGCATCCCAACCTGGCGGAAAGCGCCTATCTGAAATGCCTGCTGCTGCAGCTGGACTGAGCTGTCCATAATTATCGGTGAGGAACATGAATATGCTGAATATTCTCGGACGCGCAACGTCATCCAACGTGCAGAAAGTCGCCTGGCTGTGCGAGGAGCTGAACATTGCCTATGACCGGACCGATATCGGTGGGCCGTTCGGCGGCAACCGCGAGGCCGAATACCTGGCATTGAACCCGAACGGTATCGTACCGACAATCGACGATGACGGCTTCGTGCTGTGGGAATCGAACACCATTGTCCGGTACCTGGCGGAGAAACACGGGAAAGGCACAGAATTCTGGCCGGAAGATCTCCAGGCGCGCGCCAGCGCCAGCCGTTGGATGGACTGGGCGCTGTCGATCCTGGCACCCCGCCATGTCCCGGTATTCGCGGGGCTGATCCGCACGGCGGAGGCCGACCGCGACTACGACAAGATCGCCGCCGCGCGCGACCTCTGGTCCACAGCCAACGCGGTGCTCGACACCTGGCTGGCCGATCACGAATTCCTGTCAGGCGATACGTTCAGCATCGGCGACATTCCGGCATCGCCGTTCACCTATCGCTGGTTCACGCTGGATATCGAGCGTGAAGATTTCCCGAACCTCAAACGCTGGCACGACACCGTCGCCGCGCGGCCGGCGTTCAAGAAACACATCATCGATATCGGCCTGAGCTAAGGGAAAAGACACATGCTGCAGCTAAAAGGGCGGATCAATTCGTCCAACGTGATGAAAGCGCTCTGGGTGCTCGAGGAAATCGGGCTCGACTATGAGCGCGAGGATGTCGGCGGCGCTTTCGGCAAGAACCATGAAGCGCCCTATCTCGGCCTCAACCCGAACGGGCGTATCCCGACGATCATCGACGGCGACCTGGTGCTGTGGGAATCGAATTCCATCGTCCGGTATCTCGCCGCCACACACAGCGCGGGCAACCTCTGGCTGACCGACCCGGTGGCCCGTGCGCGCTGCGATATGTGGATGGACTGGCAGCTCACAGAACTGGTGCACGGCATGGTCCCGGTTTTTCACGGGCTGATCCGCAAATCGGCGGAAGAGCGCGATATGGACGCCATCGCCGCCGCACGCGACGACTGGGCCGGAAAATGGCGCATTCTCGACGATCACCTGTCGCGCAACACGTATATCGGCGGCGACAGCTTTACCATCGCCGACATTCCCATCGCCCCCCTCGCCTATCGCTGGTACGAGCTGCCGATCGAGCGCGAGAATTTCACCCACCTGAAGCGCTGGTATGACCTGATCTGCGCACGTCCTGCGTTCCAGAAGCACTGCATGACGGGGCTTAGCTGAAATCTGCCCCGTACACGGCGCCCCGTGATCAGCCCATGACCGTTGCCGCCAACAACACCCTGCGCGGCATCGGCTTCATGCTCATCGCGGTCGCCGTCTGGTCGACGATGATGCTCCTCGTGAAGTCGCTGTCGGCGGAGTACACGTCGTTCCAGATTCTGTTTATCCGGACCCTGGTGGGTCTTGCCGTGCTGGCACCGATGATGCGGCGGTCGGGCTTCGCCCTCCTGAAGACCAGGCGCCTGCCGCTGCACCTGACCCGTGGCATCTTCGCCTATATCGGCATGCTCGGGCTGTTTATCGGCATCGGCGAAATCCCCATCGCCGAGGTTGTCTCGCTCAGCTTTACCCAACCGATTTTTATCTGTCTTCTGGCGGCTCTCATGCTGGGGGAACGCTTCAATGCCGTCCGCGTCGCCGCTATTGTCGGCGGGTTCATCGGCGTGCTGATCGTCCTGCGGCCCGGCTTTACCGAGATCGGTTTCGGTGCTGCCGTGGTGCTCGGCGGCGCGCTGTCCTATGCGTGCTCGAACGTCGCTATCAAAAAACTGATGACCACCGATTCCGTCACCGCGACGACGATCTGGGTCAACATCATCATGTGTCCGCTGGCCGGTATCCCGGCGGCGTTCTACTGGGTGACGCCGACGCTGCCGGATCTTGCCCTGCTGGCCGGCGTCGGGATAACAGGCACGGCGGGGATCTGGTTTATCTCCCGCGCCTATGCCGCCGCCGATATGAGCGCCGTCGTGCCGTTCGATTTCCTGCGCCTGCCGATCCTCGCCACCGCCGGCTGGCTGTGGTTCAGCGAGACTCCGGATATATGGACGTTCGCTGGCGCCATTGTGATCTTTGCCAGCACCTACGCGCTGGCGCGGTCTGAGGCGCGAAAACGTCCATGAAAGAAGCGTTGCGGAACCGGTCGCGAGAATGCGGTAAAGTCGCCTCATGGCTTCTGACAACAACGATCCTGAACCAGGCGTAAAACCTCCCGGGCGCAAACCGCGCAAGCGGGCGGTTCTGCGATGGGTCGGCGCATTCTGTATCCTCGTTATCCTTGGTGTCTCAGCGGCGCTGTACTGGCGCGTAGCGCTGGCGAATGCCGCCCTCGATTTTGGCCTCGGGCGTACGGGTATTCACAATGCCGTTGTGAAGGTCACGGCGCTATCGACATCCCGAATCCACTTTGCGGATATACGCCTTGGCACCGCCATTGGTGTCAAAGACGCCGAGGCGGTTTTCGACCTGTCGCTGCTGCCCCAACTCCCGGTGACGCGCGTGACGGTCGCCAGCCTCCGCGCCGATGTGGCGGACGCCCGGCGGGAGTTGGCGAAACTGGCGACAAACGGCACCAGTGACACGCCGCCGCCGACAATCCGCTCCCTCCTCGCCCAGGCGGCGGAATTGCCGGAGATCACGATCCGGGAAATTTCGCTGCGACATGTGCTTCCCGGCGGTGTCGTGACGGTGAACGGCTCGATAGATGCCGCAAGGCGCGACAAGGCCGCCTTTGAAATTCGCGTCGGGGTAGCGCTTTCCGGCGACATCGACGGCCAGACACGTACCGCCAGGATTGACAGCACCGCCCGTCTTGCCGCAGATGCGGTGACCGCAGATATCAGCGCGCAAATGAAAGATAGCGGGCTGGCCGGAACCCTGGAAGCACGGGGGGATATGTCATCCGACCCGGCGATACTCAGCGGCAAAATACATCTGGAAACGGCCGATCTCGGCAAGCTCGCCGCGGTTTTACCCGGTCTTGGAAACACGGGCGGCAGTGCCACGATCAACGCCCGAACAACATCACCCCTGGCATTTGGCATCGATACCCCGCTTGATCTGGCCGCCCTTACAGCCGCGCTCAGAAAAGCCGGCGGTGAGGGGATCCGCGTCGAAGCACGTCTCCAAGACGGGTCGCACGGGGCGCTGTATCGGGGCGTTGACGGAACCGTCACCGCCGTCCTGCGCAGCCTTGCCGGCGCAGATGACCGCCTGCAGTCAGACGGAAATCTGTCGCTCCGCGCGCGCCGGGCCGGCACGGCGGATGTCACGGTCAAGAATGTCTCCCTCGACGGCGCCTATAGACTGCTGCGGCTAGAAAATGCGCTCACGGTACATTTTCCAGAAGGATTACGGGCCGCGGCCGCGCAAGTGTCGACCAAAGACGGCGCTGTTTCAGTGGCACCGCTGAAAATCCTGCTCAACGCCGAGCATATTCGGATACCGGCGGCAGTCCCCGGCAAACCCCGGCGCGTCGATGCTCGTTTGCGATTGAATGCCGGCGCGATGCGGCTGGAGGTTGCAGGAAAGCCCGACGGAAAGAATATAAGCATCGCTCCCCTCGCGTTACGGCTGACGGCGAGGGCGGACGAACGGGGCAGCGTGGAGGCACGCATTCGGGCCGCCAGACTGTCAGCCACCGAGAAGAACCGGACCGGTGTAATCGACGGCCTCGATATTGCTCTTCGGCAAACGCCGGGCGGGTTCACAGGAAAACTGAGCGGCCGGGTATCGGCGCAGGATGGCGGCAAACCGCTCCTGCTCCCGACCCCGCTGAAATCCACCCTGTCGCTCAAACAACAGACCGTGTCGTTTGATGCCAAGGCGACCCTGCCGGGTGCGAACACCGCCACGGCCAAAGGGCGGCACAACCTTTCAACAGGCCGGGGAAGCGCTGTGCTGGCGGTACCGGCGTTCCGGATGACGCCCGGCGGCGGGGAGTTTCGCGCCCTCGCGCCGTCGATAGCCGGATCGGCGTCGGGGTCGGCTTCCGGCATCGATCTTCAGTCCGGCACCGTCAGCGCCGACGCCAGGCTGGTCTGGAACAAAAAAGGTATCGACGCTACGGGGACTATCGCCATCGAGAACATCAATTTCGCGGACCCTTCATCCGGCATATCGGTTGAGGGCCTGACAGCGGATATTCAGCTGGATCAGATCATCCCGCCGCGCACGCCCGCAGGGCAGACCATACGGATAAAGCGCATCGGGGCAGGCGCGGCGCTGAACGATCTTTTGCTGCGCTTCGCATTGATCGAGGGCACCACTGGCGCCATTCCCGCGGTGCAGATAGACACCTTCCGGACCGCATTCGCGGGCGGGATAATCAGCATCGCACCGACGGTTCTCGATTCCGAAGCCGGCGCCAGCCAAGCCACCATCAAAGTCGAGCGGGTCGATCTGGCCGCATTGCTGTCCGCGGTCGGTCTGGAAAACATCTCCGGGACGGGACGCCTGAGCGGTGTCATTCCCGTGAGCACCGCGGGCGCCGCAGTGGGGATTTCAGGCGGACGGCTGGCCACGTCCGAGCCGGGTGTCCTGCGCATTCGCTCCGAGGCGGCAAAAAGGGCGCTGGCGCAGGGGGGTAAGGAAGTGACGCTGATGCTGAGCGCGCTGGAGGATTTCCGCTATGAGACGCTGACGCTGGAGATCGAAAAGGAAACAGCGGGCGAAGGGCGCGTCATCCTGCGGACACGCGGCCAGAACCCCGCCGTGCGGGACGGCCAGCCATTTGTGATCAATCTGACCCTGAGCGGCAATGTCGACGGGCTCGCGGCGGTCCTGGCGCAGGCACTTGAGTTGCCGGGCGGGATCGTTCGCACTATGCTGGCGCGGTAATCGTGAGGGTATGGACAGTGTCGATTTTGAGTTCGAAAACCGCACGAAAAGTGCTGACATGCGCTGCCCTCGGTGGCGCCCTAATCGTAGCCGGCTGTACGCCGACCGTTCAGGTGTCAGTACCGAAAGAGCCGATCACCATCAACCTCAACATCAAGCTGGATGCCGAAGTCCGCGTGAAGTTGGAAGAATCGGCGGAAAAAGACATCAAAAGCAATCCGGGTCTATTCTGATGATGCGCACACTTACATTTATTCTGACGTTTTTTGCCCTTACCGCGATGATCGGCAGCGGCCCCGTTCAGGCGGCGTCCCTCGACGAATTGCGTGTAAGCGGTGCTATCGGCGAACGTCATGACGGATATACCGTCCTCCGCAACAGCGCGCCTGGCGCAATGGCAGTTGTTGCGCAGGTCAATGCCGAGCGCCGCAAGATCTATCAGACACGGGCGGTACAGCAGAAAATATCCGCAGCCGCTGTCGGAGCAGTCTACGCGTCACAGATTTTCGCAAACGCGCAACCCGGCACATGGTTCATGTCATCGAACGGGGCGTGGAGCCAGAAATAGAGCCACGTTACTCCGCCGCTTTGGCTTCCTTGTTGTAGATCACCGGCATTTTACTCTTCCACGCGTTCTAGGTGTCATCGTCCGTGATCAGTTAAGCCATAAAATCGCCGACGTTCATTCGACTGGTCAGACCCGCATCAAAGATTGTGCTTCTGATGGGCGAAGGATGCACCGCATATTCAGTGACTTCACTTTCATCACTCAAACCGTCCGGACGGACCGCCACCCATTCAATCGCACCATCATTCTGGCCAATCTCAGTGCGCAGAAAATCTGCAGCCTCCTCATTGTGCACATATGGCGGCAGCAGGATACGGAGAAGCCAGATAACATACTTCTGACTAAATGAAACCTGTTCGCGCAGGTCACGATTGCTGTTTCCCGTCGTGTTCATCAGGACAAACCTGACTGGATTTTCCGGCCTGTTTTCTTTGACGGCGCGGCATAATCGTTGCGTGGCATCTGTCACAAGCCTACGTGGCCGCCCAAATATCCCCTTAAAACTCAGTTTATGGCCAAGGCACGAGGCCAACGCGTCACAACCGCTGACATGTTGGTACATCTCGGCATCGCTCAAATCCAGAATGCTGGCCTGAATCACAGACAGGTTTTTATGAGCTGTGACGTTATCAGGCTGGTTGTCCGTAGATCGAACGATTATTATTACCTGTTGTCGCCGTTTGAGCAGTTACTCTACGAGTAGCGGTCCCGTCGATCCACTGGCGCCAATTACAAGAGCCGTCATTTATTCCCTTAGCTGCCTGGCCTCAGCTATCCATCGCGCAGGGCAACCAGCGGACATATCATTATCCTTTGATCGGTGTCTTCTTTAGCGCAGAGAGTGGAAGAAGTTGTCGTCTGATAGACGAGAACCCGCCCCAATACGCCCTATTCCAGCCCTTCCGGCAGCTCCATCGCGTCCAACTGCCGGTCGACGACTTCGTGGAATTCGTCCCACGGTGCTTCACGGTGAGAATGATTACGCACCACGAAGTATGAGCCCGCGTAGAATTTTTCATAACTTGTATGCCGTCCGGCGAATTCTGATCCCACCAGATCCCAGGCAAGGCGATACAGCTTCATACGCTCGAAGCTTTCCTTGAACGGCGTCGCCCAGAACTGTTCGAACTTTTCACGCAGTTCGGGATTGCCCATCACCGACACATCGGCCGGCATCTGGAACACGCCGCCGCCCATCAGTTCGCGCAGCATTTCGATGATCATCGAATGATTTTCGGTGCACCAGTTCAGCGCGGCATACATGTAACGCCGATTGATGGTGACGTAGTCTTCCGAGCCGCCATGGGATTTCTGCGGCCACGCCTCGGCACCTTCGATCTGGCCGTGGATCATGCCGCCGAGCGTTGCTTCGAGCGCCGCCATGCGGCCGAGCTGATCGGCAACGGCCGGAATCTGGTTGTTGCCCGACGATTCGGTGATCCGGCTGAGCACGCCGGTCATCAATTGCATTTTGGCCCAGAAGCGGATGTTCGACTGATGATTGCCCATCGCGTGGGACGGGGTCTGCACATAAATCCCGCGCGACATTTCGGCATTGTCGTGGACGAACACCTTTTCCCACGGCACAAAGACATTGTCGCACAACACCATGGCATCGCTCTCGTCGTATTTGGCCGATAGCGGGTAATCGAACTTGTTACGCAGGTCTTGACCGAAAGGCTTGCGGGACCAAAGCGTCAGCCCCGGTGTGTTGCAGGCGATCGCGCAAGTGATCGATTCCGCCTCGCGCCCTTCGGCGATGGGCAGCAGGTTGCCGATCCACAGCTCGTCGGCATACACGCCGCCGGTCGCCAGCATCTTCATGCCCGAAATCACGACACCGTCGTCGCGTTCGTCCACCACTCTCAGGCTGGGGATCGGCAGAGATTTCCGCTGATAGAATTCCGGATTCCGCGCACCGGCCGGCGGCAGCACTGCATAGGCCGCATAAATATCGTTGCGCCGCATGTAATCGTAATACGCCATCAGATTATCGCCGTATCCGGGGCCGATTTTGTTGAACACGTCGGGCTTCATGGCAAGCCCAGTAACGAAGCTGGATACATGGTCGGGCGAGCGCCCGAAAAGCCCGCAGGTTTCGTCCGCGATGCGCTTATGGGCGCGCATGCGTTTGCGCAGATCTTCCTGGTTTTTCGGACGCAGATAGTACATCGAGAACCGCTCGCCATCCTCTTCATAAGACATGACGTCGCGGTTGGCGGGGTCGGCCTTCATGTCATAGAGCGCCGCCATGGATTTGGCGCTTTCGGCAAAGGCCGGGTGAGTGGTGACGTCATCGACCTTTTCGCCGCCGATATAGACCACGCGCCCGTCGCGCAGGCATTCCAGATGTTCTTTGCCGGTTTTGAGCATTCCGCTCTCCTCAAATCCTAAATGATACCGCGGTCGCGGAGGTCGGCGATGTCGTCTGCGGAATTGCCCGCAAGTTCACCCCAGACATAGTCATTATGCTCGCCCAGTTCCGGTCCTGTATGCCGCACGGTTCCCTGCGTTTCGGACAGCTTCGGCGCTACGTTCTGCATCGCGATATTGCCGAATTCCGGATGATCGATCCGAATAATCGCCTCACGCGCCTTGAACTGCGGGTCTTCGAGCATTTCGGGCGCGCGGTTTATCTTACCATTGGGGATGCCGTACTCATGGAGCAATTCTTCAAGCTCCGCGACGGGGAAATCCTTGGTCCAGTCGGAAATCAGCTTATCCAGTTCGATCTGGTTGATCCCCCGAGCCCCGTGGGTGGCATAGCGCTCGTCGGTCGCCAGTTCGGGGCGGCCCATCGCCTCGGCCATCCGACCCCAGACCGAATCCTGATTGGCACCAATCACCAGCCAGATGTTTTCTTTGGTCGGATAGATATTCGACGGCGCTATTTTCGGCAGGAACGAGCCCGTGCGTTCGCGGATATAACCGCCCGCATCGTAATCGGTGACGACGTTTTCCATCATGTTGAGAACGGATTCGAAGATCGATGCGTCGATCACCTGACCCTTGCCCGTCAGATGGACCTGATGCAGCGCCATCATCGCGCCGAGACAGGCATGGGTGGCGGCGAGCGAATCGCCAATGGAAATTCCGGCACGGCTCGGCGGCAGGGATGGATCGCCCGTGGTGTAGCGCAGGCCGCCCATAGCCTCGCCGATGGCGCCGTAGCCGGCCCGCTTCGCATAAGGTCCTGTCTGGCCGAAGCCGGAAACCCGGATCATGATCAGCTTCGGGTTGATCGCCGCCAGTTCCTCATAGCTCAGCCCCCAGCGCTCCATCGTCCCGGGGCGGAAATTCTCCAGTAATATGTCTGCACCTTCGACCAGTTTTTTGACCATCGCCTGGCCCTCGGCTTCGCGGGCATTCAGCGTCGCGGATAGCTTGTTCCGTCCCAGCACCGGCCAAAAAAGGGCCTTACCGTGGGGCTTTTCCTTGCCCCATTCGCGCATCGGATCGCCGACGCCAGGTTGCTCCAGTTTGATGACCTCGGCCCCGTGATCCGCCAGCAACTGGCCGCAAAAAGGCCCGGCAATCATGGTGCCCATCTCAATGACGCGAATATTCGCAAGCGGCCCCGTGCGGGGGGCAGATTCAGTGCCCATTTTGTTCGTATGTCCTTGTTTCTACCGGTGTATCCGACCGTGGAATAACGTTGTATCTGACGGTGTGATTTCCGGCAGGATCGCTGACGGGTATGGACGGGTCAAGCCGCGCGGGGGATAACCCTGCATGGCAGATGGCAACCAATCTCAGCAGACACAGTGGCCAATCGTCTGGGTCGCCTTCGGCGCAGGTATCGTCGTCGCAACGCACTTGGGAAAACTCCCGCCCGCCATGCCCGAAATCCGCCTGGCACTTGATGCCGGGCTGGTGACGGGCGGCTGGATCGCATCGATGATCTCTTGTACCGGCTTTGCGCTGGGTCTCGTCGCGGGATCGGTCGCCGACCGCATCGGCCAGCGCCGGATCCTGATTTTCGGGCTCATCGCCATGACTGCGGGCAGCCTGTTGGGCGCCTTTGCACAATCGGGCGAAGTGATGCTGGCCTCGCGATTTATCGAAGGGCTCGGTTTTACCTCCGTGACCATCACCGGCGCCGGGATGATCACCCACGTCACCGCCGACGGCGACCGCAAATGGGCGCTAGGGATATGGTCGTCCTACGTACCGGTCGGGTTTTCGGTCATGCTGATCGCTGGCGCACTGATCTTGGATGCCTGGGGCTGGCGCACCTTGTGGCTGATCAGCAGCGGCATCACCGTGATCTGGGCCGGGATTGTCCTGAAAGTCACGGCCGGCTGGCGGCGACGCCAAAGCAGCGATGTCAGCACATCGTCGATGCTCGACAACCTCACAAAATGCCTGGCAAGCCCTGGCGCGTTGCTGGTGGCAGGGTGCTTCGCGCTATACGCCGCGCAGCATATCTCGATGATGGCCTGGCTACCGAGCTATATGCGCGAAGTTTACGGGTCGGGTACACTGGTTGCGGCCACCATCCCCGCAATCGTGCTGATGTTCAATGCCATCGGCAACTGGTTCTCAGCCTGGGCGATGGGCCGGGGTATGTCGTGCTGGGCGCTGCTTGCCATCGGCGCGATCGGGATGGGACTGTCACAGATCGGTATTTTTTCCGCCATCCTGCCGGATACGGCAAGACTCGGCTTCGCAATCATGTTCGGCATTTTTGGCGGCATGGTGCCGGCGGCCGCGTTGGGCTCGGTCGCCACCTATACCCCGTCGCCGTCGCAGATCGGCACGATGAACGGCCTTATGGTGATGGGCACCAATACCGGCATGCTGTTCGGCCCGCCCGCAGCGGCGGCGGTGCGCGCATCGACCGGCAACTGGCACGACGTGGTCTGGTTGATGGTCTCTCTGGCGGCGGTCGGCTTCGTCCTCGCCATCCTGTCGCGCGGGCGGGAGCGGCGTGCCAATGCAGTCAGATTTGCAGTATAATACCGTGAATAAGCGTTTTAGAGGATTGCCCGGAATGACGACCGCACCACGTAGCGTTGAGATCATCGATGTCGGCCCCCGCGACGGGCTGCAGAACGAACCCGAGATTTTGGATGTCGCCACGAAGGTCGCCTTTATCGGCAATCTTGCGGATGCGGGTATCCGGCGCATGGAGGCTGTGAGCTTCGTCAACCCGAAACGTGTCCCACAGATGGCGGAGGCCGAAGAGGTTCTGGCCGCCCTGCCCGAAGATGATGGCGTCACCTATATCGGGCTGGTGCTGAACCGCCGTGGTCTCGACCGTGCACTCGAAGCAGGCTGCAAGGAAGTAAACTACGCGCTGGTCGCATCCGATACCTTCAGCCAGAAAAATCAGGGAACCACGATCGAACAGGCGGTCGACGTTTATGAAGAGATCGCCGCAGAAGCAAAGGCCTCCGGGGTGCGCTGTTCGCTGACGATCTCAACGGCTTTTGGCTGTCCTTTCCAGGGCGAAGTGCCGCCCGAGCGGGTGATCGATCTGGTCGAACGCTGCGCCGGCGATGATACGTTCGAGATAGCCCTTGCCGACACCATCGGCTGCGCCGTGCCGAGCCAAGTTGCCGACCTGTTCGGCGCCGTAATGGAAGTCGCTCCCTCGGCGCGGTTCCGTGCGCATTTCCATAACACCCGCAACACGGGCCTTGCCAATTGCTACGCCGCAATCGAGGCGGGCGTGCAGTCGATCGACGCATCGGCCGGTGGTATCGGCGGTTGCCCGTTTGCGCCGCGGGCGACCGGCAACGTGCCGACCGAGGACCTGATCTACATGCTCAACCGCATGGGAATCGAAACGGGTGTGGATATCGACAAGCTGATTGCCGCCGGCGACTGGATAGGCGAACAGCTCGGTCACGCGACGCCGGCGATGATCGGCAAGGCCGGTGTTTTCCCGCCAGCGGAGCTTCGCGCCTGACACCGGAGATTCACGCCGGAAAATCGCGCCCGTTATCTACACGTGATAGTTGCCGTCCTGGCCGGCCGGATTTGAGAATGGTGGCCAGACATCGGCATCGCCGAGTTCGCGCCAGTGATCGAGCGCCCATCTGACCGATGGGAAGGCAATTTCATCCCACGGGATGGCATCCCAGTCGAACAGATCGAGTTCCAGGGTTTCCTCGCCCACATCGAACGCACCGTCACGCACGATTGCACGGTAAATAAGCTGGACCTGGCTGATCCGCGGGATTGTATACACGCCGATTAGCCCATCGATATCGATATCGGCGCAGGCTTCTTCCTTTGCCTCCCGCGCGGCCCCGGCCTCGGCGGTTTCATTCAGTTCCATAAAGCCGGCAGGGATCGTCCACAGACCACGCTGTGGATTTATCGCCCGGCGGCATAGCAGAACCTTGCCGTCCCATGTGCAGACAGCACCAACGACAATCTTGGGGTTTTCATAGTTGATAAAGCCGCAATCGGTGCAGACAAGGCGTTCGCGATTGTCGCCTTCAGGGATTTGTCGAACGATTGGGCCGGCAGGAGACTCGGCGGACGGCCCGCCTGAAAATGTATCTTGTGTCATTGCCTATAATTGCGCCTCGAGGGCCGCCCGGACAAGCAAAAAGCAGTTCTGCCCGCCATGATCTATGGAATCTACTAGTGCCGTCTTACGCGATAATGTCGGCAAACGATCCGCGTGGCACATCGCGACGTGTCAGCGTGGTGTCGGAGAGATCGAGCACCGGCTGTGCGTCCGGGGCCCGTTGTGCGACTTCGCGCGGAACGTTCGATGCCTGTGCCGACGCGGGCGTCGTGAATTGCGGGCGCGGCTGTGATGTCTCCGGGTTCGGGTCCGTCGAATTACCCGGCAAACGTGCATCAGACTGAAAAGCAGAAATATTCATATGAGGTCTGAAACTCTCTGTTATATGGTATTTAGTATAAGATTTTAGGGGCCTTCATTTAACATCCGGTGTATAAGTACGGTAAAAAAATACAACTTTTAAGAGAAGCAGGCCGCCACCTGTCCGTTAACCCAAATTTGAGCTAAATCTCAAATGCTTGGCATGTGTCCTTATATAGTAAACGCATCATACCTACGGCTGCATGACAGAACCTGAACACATCGATTTAATCGGATTGGCCCGCGACAAGTCCGTGGAAGGACGCACGCGTCTTGGCCAGATCGTCGGGGATCTTTTCTTCGACACCGACACCGTACTGCGCGACGCGGAACGAAATATCATGTTCGATATTCTGTGCCAGCTAATTCATGACGTTGAAATGAAGGTCCGCTAGGTGCGAGCCAAACGCATGGCGGTCGAGGCCAATGCGCCACACAAGCTGATTTCCGCACTCGCCAACGACCAGATCGAAGTCGCACACCCTATTCTTACCCAAAGCACCATTTTCTAAAATATTGAACTGATCGAGATTGTCGAACACCAGACATTCGACCACCAGCTTGCCATCGCCATGCGTGAGACCGCTTCAGAGCCGGTCTCCGAGGCCTTGATCGGCACCGGGAATGTCGATGTGATCAAGACGCTGCTGGAAAATAACAATGCCGATATCTCTGGTTCAGCGATGGGATACCTTGTCGAGTAGTCGGAAAACATCGACGACATTCAGGTCCCGCTGATCAATCGTGGCGATCTTGGGCCTGACCTCGCTAAACGCATCTACCGGTGGGTTTCGGCAGCTTTGCGCAAACATATTGTCGAGCATTACCGGATCGATGAAGCCGAACTTGACGATAAGATCTAGGATACGATTCACGACATACTGGGGGGTGGCCCCAACAACCCGGGAATCATAGACGATACGCCGCTCCGCAAATCTCAGGAGCTCGCCGAGAAACTTCAGAAGGCCGAGGCGATCACGCCGCAGCTTCTGATCCAGACCCTGCGCCAAGGCGAAATCGCACTGTTCGAAGAAATGCTGTCGGGAATGTCGACCCTGAACACCAAGCTGGTGCGCTGTTTCGTCTTGGAACAGAGTGGAGAAGCGCTTGCTATCCTGTGCCGATCGCTTGAAATTATGAAGCCCGACTTCGCCTCGATCTTCCTGCTCAGCCGAAGCGCACGCCCCGGCGACAAGGTCGTCGAGCACTGGCGACTGGACCCCGATTACCTGTTCGACCTCAAACAGCTCAACGCCCAGCAGCAACAAGCCACCGGTTAAACCCGGCACACTGCCGATCCCCTTATATTTTTTACTGAAACATCCCACCTGAACAGATGACGGCGCCGTTGTGCCCCGGTATTCTGTGGTTCAACAGGGAAAGTCATTACGTGTTTGGTGAAAAGATCAAACGGGTCGAAGACCCGGCATTGCTGCGGGGCAAAGGGCGCTATCTTGACGATATACACCTGCCCGAGATGCTGCACGCAGCCTTCGTGCGCGCACCCGTCGCCCATGCCGCAATTACCGGCATCGACAGCGAAGCGGCGCTCGCAATCGATGGCGTCGTCACCGTGTATACGCTGGATGACCTACGCCCTCACTTGACCGATACAGTGATGCCGGTCGAGCAGCCCTCCGGTGCGCTCAAACTGTCGGCCAGCCCGTCGACGCTTGCCGATGGCGAAGTCCGCTATGTCGGAGAGCCCGTCGCCTGCGTCATCGCCGAGACGGCCTATATTGCCGAAGATGCGGCACGGCTGGTCTATGTCGATTATACAGATATGCCTGTTTCCGCGAACTATCTCACCGCGCTCGATGACGGCGCTGCCACGGCGCATTCGGAATTCGACGATAACCTGGTCGCCGGGTTCACGCTAGCCTATGGCGACACCGAGACCGCGTTTGACGGCGCGGCGCATGTCTTTTGCGAAACCCTGCACCAGCACAAGGGTCTCGGTCATGCCATCGAATGCCGCGGCGTCGCGGCAGAGGTCAATCCGCGCGACAATGTGCTGACCGTCTGGTCGGCCACTCAGATGGCGCACCGGGCTCAGAGCATCCTGGTGCAGATGCTGGATCTGCCGGAAGACCGCATCCGGGTCGTCACGCCGACTGTCGGCGGCGGATTTGGCCCCAAATTCGTTTTCTATCAGGAAGAAGTGGTCATACCCGTGGCCGCCATGCTCCTGGGCCGCCCGGTCAAATGGGTCGAGGACCGGCGCGAGCATTTTACGGCCGCCACGATGGAGCGCGACCAGCTCTGGGATATGGAGGTCGCCGTTGATGCGGATGGCCGGCTGCTCGGCGTGCGCGGCACGATGGCCCACGATCATGGCGCCTACACGCCTTACGGGGTGAACCTGCCCTATAACGCGGCGACCAATTTCCTCGGGCCGTACGAGCTGCCGACAATGTCGCTCGACGTCAAACTGGCGCTGACAAACATGACACCGGTGACACCCGTCCGCGGGGCGGGACGTCCGCAGGGCACGTTTGCGATGGAAAGGCTGATGGACCGCATCGCCCGCGAGCTCGGCCTGGACCGGGTAGAAGTCCGCCGCCGCAACCTGATTCCCGCCGACGCCATGCCCTATGACACGCAGATCAAAACCCGCGACGGCGCGACCATGACATACGATTCCGGTGATTATCCGGCGGCGCTCGATACCGCACTGGATCGCGCCGGATACGGCGGGTTCGCGGCCCGGCAGGCGGCGGCGCTCTCGGAAGGCCGCTATCTCGGCATCGGTGTCGCCAATTACGTTGAGGGCACCGGGCGCGGCCCCTTCGAATCCGCTACCGTGCGCGTCAAACCATCGGGCAAAATCGTGATCTATACTGGTGCGACCGACCAGGGACAGGGGCTCCAGACCGCGCTTGCCCAGGTCTGCGCCGCTCAGACGGGGGCGGCCATTGAGGATATTGAGGTTGTCACCGGCGATACCGGCACCGTCTCCCTCGGGCTTGGCGCCTTTGCCAGCCGGCAGGCGGTCACCGCAGGCTCGTCGGTGCATGTTGCGGCGCTCGAGGTCCGCCAGAAGGCGCTGAAAGTTGCCGCCCACCTACTCGAAGCGGCGGAAGAAGATCTCGATATCGCCGACGGAAAAATATCGGTGCGCGGCGTACCCGATATGTCAGTCACGCTTGGCGATGTCGCCCGCGCCGTGCAGGGCATGCCCGGCTTCTCCCTGCCCGGCGGCGTTGACCCCGGGATGGAGGCAACCGCCCATTTCAGCCCACCGACCCTGACATACTGCAACGGCGTGCATGTCGCCGAGGTCGAAATCGATCCCGGCACAGGCCATGTGCAGGTGCTGAATTATGTCATCGTCCACGATAGCGGCCGGCTGATAAACCCGACCATCGTCGAGGGCCAGATTACCGGCGGCGCCACCCACGGACTGGGTTCGGCCCTGTTCGAACGCATGATCTATGACGATCACGGACAGCCGCAGACGACGAATTTCGGCGAATACTTGCTGCCCTCGGCACCCGAAGTACCGCATTACGACATCGTCCACATGGAAAGTCCGACACCGTTGAACCCGCTCGGCGTCAAAGGGGCTGGGGAAGGCGGCACCATACCGGTGACCTCCGCCATCGCGTCCGCCGTGGATGACGCACTTTCGCCGTTCGGCGTCGTGGTCCGCGAACTGCCGATCGAGCCGAAACGGATCGTCGAGATGATTAACGAAGTGACCAGATCACGCGGAGCCAATGAATGCCATTTTTAAAGAACAGCTGGTACGTCGCCGCCCAGAGCCACGAAATCGCGGACGATGTTCTGGGCCGCACCATATGCGGCGATCCGGTCGTGCTGTTCCGCACGACCGATGGCAGACCCGCTGCGCTCGAAGACCGCTGCTGTCATCGGCATCTGCCGCTGTCGCTCGGCAAGCGTGTCGGCGACCGGGTGCAATGCGGGTATCACGGGCTGGAATTCGACACCGCGGGGACCTGCGTATCAGTGCCCGGGCAATCGAAAGTGCCGCCGGGGGCAGCCGTCCGCGCCTATCCGGTCGTAGAACGCTACCGCTATATCTGGATATGGCCGGGCGATCCGGCCGAGGCCGATGAAAGCCTGATCCCGGATTATCACTGGAACGACGATCCGGCCTGGGTGTCGAATACCGGTTATTTCTACGTTGAGTGCAATCACCAGCTTGTGGTCGACAACCTGCTCGACCTGTCACACGTGCAGTTCGTTCATGCGACAACCCTCGGCGCCGACGGCGTCAGCGATGCCCCGCTCGACACAAGGCGCGAAGCGAACATGGTTCATATCGACCGCTGGATCATGGACAAACTGCCGCCCGCGATGTTCGCATCCGCCCGCGATTTCCCCGGCACCGTCGACCGCTGGCAGCTGATCACGTGGACCGCACCGGTTCATGTCGTCATCGATGTCGGTTGCGCCGATTCCGGTGCCGGCGCGCGCGACGGCGACCGAACCCATGGCATCACGATATTTTCCAATCACACGATCACGCCGGAGACCGAGGGCACCTGCCATTATTTCTGGCACCACGCACGCAATTTCCGCATTGAAGACGAAGCGCTGACCAAAACACTGGCCATAGCCGCCTCGACGGCCTTCGGAGAAGATGTCGGCCTGCTCGCGGCACAACATCACAGCATCGCTACCGCACCGGCGAACTGGCAGCAGATCGACATCAATGCCGATGCCGGTGTGTTGCAGGCGCGGCGTGTTGTGGAAGGGATGCTGGCGGGGGATTAGGCCACCGAGTGCTATCGTCATCCCCGCCTTCGCGGGGATGACATGAAAACGTGAGGGCCTAAAATCAGCCCTTCGCCCGCTCCGCCAGAATAGTCCGCAGGTTCTCTTTCGGCGGCACGATATCCGTCACCAGGTCACGGATCAGGGTCTTGTTGGTGAGGGGGCCGACCTCGGTGCCCTCTTCCAACAGAC
This sequence comes from Alphaproteobacteria bacterium UBA830, assembly GCA_905181725.1. GTDB lineage: Bacteria > Pseudomonadota > Alphaproteobacteria > MPNO01 > UBA830 > CAXBCP01. Next base: position 34,047 of record CAJIYX010000007.1, on the reverse strand, counting down.
GCTGGGTGCAGGCATAGACCGTCTTGCCGTTCACCGAGACTATGCATTCCTTGCACGCATTGGCGTTGACGCAGCTATAGCGAAACGCGACCGAGGAATCGGCGTGGGTGCGGACCCAGACGATGGCGTCCAGCACCGACATGCCCGCACGCCACGGCACGTCGAATGTCTCGGTCCACGACTCTTCGCCGGGGGCGCCGCGCTGAATGGTGATCGGGGCCGTTTTTTCACTGTTCGTTGCCGGCGCGTTCATGCCGCCACTCCTTTTGCGACGGGGAGGTAATCCGACAGCAGCGCGCCGTCATCTCCCAGTCGGAGACGTTGATTTTGTTCCTGGGACGAGTCCATTTTCTCGAAATCCTCACGCTGATGCGCACCGCGGCTCTCGGTCCGGTTGATCGCCGCCAGAGTAACCGATTCTGCCGTCAGCAGGGCAGAGCGCAGATCGTACCAGTCCTGCAGGGTCATATTGAATTCGGCGTCGTCAGCGGGGACCATGTCGGCCAATGCTATGCGCAATTCGCGAATACGCGTGAGCGCCACCGCGAGCTTGTCACCGGTGCGCAGCACGCCGACTTTGTCCCACATCAGGTTCTGCAGTTCGAACCACATCTCGCCCAGCGCCGCCTTGTCGCCCGATGCGTCCGCCTGACGGCTGATCAGCGTGTTGAGCAGATCGAGATGTTCCTGCGCCGCCGCGTCTGACCATACCCGGTTCCGCCCGCGCGCATATTCCGCGGCGAACCGCCCCGCCCGTTCGCCAAATACGAACGCTTCGGGGATCGCGTTACCCGACAGACGGTTCGCCCCGTTGGCGCCGCCAACCACCTCGCCCGCGCCATAAAGCCCGGCAATGCTGGTTTCCATCTGTCCGTTCACGCGAATACCGCCCATATGGTAATGGGCGATGGGGGCGACTTCGACCGTGTCCTTGGTCAGATCGATGCCGTTGGCGGCGAGCTTGTCGATCACCGGACCGAAGGCTTCGCGCAGTTTTTCTTCGGGGATATGCTGGAAGCTGAGATGGACGCCGCCATTTTCAGTGGTCAGTCCGGCTTCGTGTTCCTTGGTGATGCCATAGGAGATGATATCGCGGGTAGTGGTATATTTCTCCGCGTCCTCACCGCCGTATTTGTGCAAAAATTCTTCGCCCTTCGCATTGAACAGCCGCCCGCCGAGCTTGTAGCGGAACGGATCCCACATGATCGGGTCCATGCCGACAAGGCGCGGCGCAAGGTGGCCAATGGGGAAGAACTGCGGAAATTCCATGTCGATCAGGTCGGCCCCGGCGCGCAGCGCCATGGCATAACCGTCGCCGTTCATGTTCACCGATGCACTGTTGCGCTGATACAGCCGGGTCAGCCCGCCCGCCGCGATAATCACCGCATTGGCGGCAATCGTGACCGGCGTCTCGTCTTCGAGGTTCCAGCCGACAGCACCCGTGACCACACCGTCCTCGACCACGACATCGTTGATCGCAAGCCCGCTGACCCGCATCACGGTATCGGCGCGTGCGACCTGTGTGCGCAGGCATTTGGCAACCGCCGGGCCGGTATTCAGAAAATCGACATAGACGCAGCGCGGCACGCTGTGGCCGGGGGCCATAACGCCCGTGATATTGCCGTCCTTCCGCGCCCAGCCGACCTTCCAGTCATCCAATTCGCGAATGCGATCAATGGCCTCGCGGCAGAGGATAGCGGACAGTTCCTCGTTACAGAGACCGCGACCCGCTTCGAGCGTGTCCTCATAGTGTTTTTCCCAGCTATCGGGCTCTTCATCGCCGAGTGCCGCCGCCGTGGTCATCTGCGCCATGATGGTCGCACCACCGCGGCTGATCAGGCTTTTATCGGCCAGTATGACGTCCGCGCCGTTGCGGGCAGCAGCGATTGCCGCATACATGCCGGCACCGCCGGCGCCAACCACCAGAACATCGGTTTCCAAGTGAATCATAAGTATCGTTCTCCTTACCCCATTGTCCCGAATTCAGACGCCCACTGCAATGTTGCACAGCGGATAGGGGGTTGTATAAATTGCAGGAAACGGAGGTACATATGACGGATTCAACGGAACAGACACTTGTCGACGCAGCATGGCCCTATTGGGAATGCGAGGGTGAGATCGCCAAACGTTATTTCGACGGCGCAACGGATGAGGATCATACGTTCTACCTGCGGGCCCAGCTCTGGAAGGAGCTTCATCCGGTTGACGGGTTCTTTAACGGCCTCCACCTGGAACTCAAAGACTTGGTTGACCGCTTCCCCGAGGTTGACCGCAGCATCGACCGGCACGACTACCATTTCCTGCTGACCCAGCTGACGGAAGAATTCAATCACTACGTCATGCTGGCCGACATCTTCGAACACGTTATGGGCCGCAAGATCACGGCGGAAGACACGGTCCAGCTGGCCGAAGAAAAGAAATTGGGTGACGTGCGGCGCGGATATGTCGAAGGCGGCGATGAACTGACAAAATCCGCCGTAGGTTTCACCGAGGGCGGCGGCGCGCGCCTGTTTCGCGAAGGCGCGAAACTATCGGGTTCGACCGTCAACGACATGACAGCCCATGCAATGGAAATCATCTATAACGACGAAAAAGATCATTACGCTGAACAGGCGAAAGTCTGTGTCAGCCTGATTCAGTCGGATGACGACATGGCCCGCATGAAAGGTGCCATCCGCGCAATCAGTCTCCAGCGAGTGAATATGCGCGCCGAGATGTTTCCCGGCGCGATGACCGCGGGCGAGATCGACGCGTTTATTTCGGAGAATACGCGGGGTTAAGCGGCTTATTCAGGTTTTCAAAGCACCTAATGTTGTCATCCCAGGCTTGTCCCGGGGTGACACTATTGAATTAACGCAAAAACCTACCCCAGCGCTTTGACGCCGGGCAGGTCCTTGCCTTCGAGCCATTCGAGGAACGCGCCGCCGGCCGTCGATACATAAGAAAAATCACCCAGTACGTCAGCGGCAACCAGGGCGGCCACCGTGTCGCCGCCACCGGCAATGGTTTTAAGCAATCCGGCGCGGGTCAGATCGGCGGCGACGCCGGCGACCATGACGGTGCCTGCATCGAAGGGCGGCACTTCGAACGCGCCGAGCGGGCCGTTCCACACCAGGGTTTTCAGGTCGCTCAGCTTGGCCGCGAGACCGTTGGCCGTGCCCGGGCCGACATCGAGAATCATCATGTCGTCCGGCACGGCGCCGACCGGCACCACTTCGCTGGGCGCGCCCTCGGCAAATTCCCTGGCGACCACCGCATCCGCCGGCAGAATGATCTGACAGCCAGCTTCATCGGCCCGGCCGAGAATTTCGCGCGCGGTATCCGCCATGTCGTGTTCGCAGAGCGACTTGCCCACGTCGATGCCCAGTGCATGCAGGAAAGTGTTGGCCATCGCCCCACCGATTGCCAACATATCGACCTTGCCGACCAGGTTGCCGAGCAGATCGAGCTTGGTCGAGACCTTGGCGCCACCGACGATGGCGCCGACCGGGCGTTCGGGATTCCCAAGCGCGGATTCGAGCGCATCAAGTTCGGCCTGCATCATCCGGCCCGCCGCCGCCGGTAGCAGATGCGCCAGAGCCTCGGTCGAGGCATGGGCGCGGTGGGCTGCAGAAAACGCATCGTTCACGTAAACATCGGCGAGTTTGGCAAGCTCGGCCGCAAAATCAGGATCGTTCAGTTCCTCGCCTTCGTGGTAGCGCAGGTTCTCGAGCAGCACGACATGGCCGCCGGACACCGCGCCGACGACCTTTTGTGCTTCGGCGCCGATGCAGTCATTGGCAAAGGAAACATTCCGCCCGCCCAGTGCGGCAGAGAGCGGGCCGGCCAGCGGGGCCAGCGACATTTCGAGCACCGGCTCACCCTTGGGACGCCTAAAATGTGAGGCAACGATGACAATCGCGCCCTTGTCGGCCAATTCCGTGATGGTCGGCACCAGACGCGAAATCCGCGTCGCGTCCGATACTGCGCCGTCACGCATCGGCACGTTCAGATCGGCGCGCAGGAAAACGCGTTTGCCGGCTACGTCAATGTCATCAAGGGTCTTGTGCATGTCACTTGTCTCTCAGGTTCCGGATATGAAAATCCCCCACCCGATAAAGGATGAGGGATTTTCGTCAGTTACGTTAGTTCAACGCAGTGGGGGTCCAGCGCGGCGGGTGCTATTTAAGCTTGCCCATCGCGACCGCGGTATCGAGCATACGGTTGGAGAAGCCCCACTCGTTGTCATACCAGCTGACCACGCGGACCAGCTTGCCGCCGACCACCTGGGTCTGCGTGACGTCGAACGTCGACGAGGCCGGGTCATGATTAAAATCGACCGAGACCAGCGGGGCCTCGTTGATGTTCAGGATACCCTTCAGGCGAGGCGTCGCCGCCGCCTTCTTAGCAGCTGCATTAACTGCTTCAACCGTGGTTTTCTTTTTCGGGATAAACGTGAAGTCGATCACCGAGACATTCGCGGTCGGCACACGGATCGAGGTGCCATCCAGCTTGCCGTTCAGTTCAGGCAATACCAGACCGACGGCCTTCGCGGCGCCGGTCGAGGTCGGGATCATCGAGCCTGCGGCCGCACGAGCACGGCGCGGATCGCTGTGCAGCGTATCCAAGATGCGCTGGTCGCCGGTATAGGCATGGATCGTCGTCATGTAGCCCTGCTGAATATCGAACGCCTTGTGCATGACCGATGCGACAGGCGCCAGGCAGTTCGTCGTGCAGGACGCATTCGACACGATGGTGTGCGACTTCTTCAGTTTGTGGTCGTTGATGCCGTAAACGACGGTGAGGTCTTCGCCGGTGCCCGGTGCCGAGATCAGCACTTTCTTGGCGCCTGCTGCAAGATGCTTGGCGGCCATTTCACGCCTGGTAAAAATGCCCGTGCATTCAAGCACGACATCAATATCGAGCTTACCCCAGGGCAGGTCTTCCGGGTTGCGTTCGGCAAACACCTTGATGACACCGCTGCCGGCATTGATGCCGGTCGACGTTACCTTGACCGGCTTGGCCAGACGGCCATGCGTGCTGTCGTTCTGCAACAGTAATGCGTTCATGTCGACCGAGCCGAGATCGTTGATCGCGACCACTTCGATATCCTTGCGCCCTGCTTCGAGCGCCGCGCGCAACGTCAGCCGCCCGATCCGGCCGAAGCCGTTAATTGCAACACGAACCGCCATTTCTTAATCCTCCAATACTGCGTTCTGATACATCGTAGCGTTCTTCAAAGTCTTTCTTACCCCGGGCTAAAGCCGGGCCTTTACCGCCGCCGCCACCGCGTCGGCCGTGATCCCGAAATGTTCGTAAAGTTGATCAGCCGGCGCCGAAGCACCAAAACCGGTCATACCGACAAAGCCGCCTTTGGCGCCGGTCCAGTGTTCCCAGCCAAAGCCGATTGCGGCTTCTACCGCAACACGCACACCGTCGCCGAGGACGCCCGTTTTATACTCATCGGGCTGTGCTTCGAAAAGCTCCCAGCAGGGCATGGACACGACGGCCGTCGGTACGCCACCAGCCTGCAGCGCATTCCGCGCCGCCATGGCGATTTCGACCTCAGATCCGGTTGCCAGGATCGTCGCCTGGCGATCGCCATCCGCATCGGCCAACACGTAGGCGCCCTTAGCCGACAGGTTCTCGTCGGTGTGCTCGGTCCGCAGGGTCGGCAGGCCCTGACGGGTCAGCGCCATCGCCGACGGGCCTTTGGTATGTTCAAGCGCTGCCTGCCAGCATTCGGCGGCTTCCACCGCATCAGCGGGACGGAAGACATGCACGTTCGGGATAGCCCGCAACGCGGCCAGATGTTCGACCGGCTGATGGGTCGGGCCATCTTCGCCGAGACCGATGGAATCATGTGTCAGCACGTGGATCGCGCGGATGCCCATTAAGGCTGCTAGCCGCAGCGACGGGCGCAGATAATCCGCAAAAATCAGGAACGTGCCCGAATAGGGAATGATACCGCCATGCAGCGCCATCCCGTTCATCGCCGCTGCCATGCCGTGTTCGCGCACACCGTAATACATGTAGCGGCCGGCATAATGCGGCGGGGCAAGCGCACCGAAACCGGCGGCCTTGGTGTTGTTCGAACCGGTCAGATCGGCCGAGCCGCCAATCATTTCAGGCACCACCGGCGTAATCGCATCAAGCACATTGCCGGATGACGCGCGGGTTGCGAGTTTCGGCGCATTGGCGGAGAAGCCTTTTTTCAACTCGATAACCGACTCTTCCCAGCCCTGCGGCAGATCGCCGGCCATCGCGCGTTCGAACTCGACACGGGTATCTGCAGCGCCCAGACGGCCGGTCCAGTCCGCGTACACATCCGCATTACGGCGGCCGGCTTCGCGCCAGGCAGACGCGATCTCGTCCGGAATAACAAACGGCTCATACGGCCAGTTCAGGGCTTCGCGGGCGGCGGCGATCTCGTCGCCGCCAAGCGGTGCACCATGAACGCCGGACGTGCCCTGCTTGTTCGGCGCGCCGAAACCAATCACCGTTTTGCAGGCAATAATCGACGGCTTGTCGGACGCTATCGCCGCTTCCATCGCGGTGCCGAGCGCCGCGACATCATGCCCGTCGCAGCTTTGGGTGTGCCAGCCATATGAATCGAACCGGCCGATCGCGTCATCGGAGAGCGACATCTCGGTGCCACCATCGATCGAAATATCATTGTCATCATACAGCACGATCAGGCGGCCAAGCTTCATGTGGCCTGCCAGAGACGACGCTTCGTGGCTGATACCTTCCATCAGGTCGCCATCGGAAGCGATAACCCATGTGCGGTGATCCACCAGATCGTCGCCGTAACGCGCATTCATCGACCGTTCGGCGATGGCCATGCCGACTGCGGTCGACAGACCCTGCCCAAGCGGGCCGGTGGTCATTTCAATGCCGCCGGCTTCGCCGTATTCGGGATGACCGGCGGTCTTGCTGCCGAGCTGACGGAAATTACGCAGCTGGTCCATGTTCAGGTCGGTATAACCGGTCAAATGCAGGAGCGAATACAGCAGCATCGAGCCATGGCCTGCAGATAGCACGAAACGGTCACGGTCGGCCCAGTTCGGATCCGCCGGATTGTATTTCAGGTACTTCGTAAACAGGACCGTTGCCATGTCGGCAGCGCCCATGGGCATGCCGGGATGGCCGGAATTGGCGGCCTGCACGGCGTCCATCGACAGGGCGCGGATGGCGTTGGCGAGCTGAGCGTGATCAACGCCCGTCGTTTTTGGTGTTGCTTCTGATGATGCTTCGGGCAAAACGCGCTCTTCATTCTGGTCCACGCGAGTGTCGCGCAGACAGGTTTAGCCAAGGAATTCCGCTGCGGATATGAAAGAAAGCCCCGGATATTCGCGATGCCCGGTGCTGTCAGATCTCATCCGATGCGGAACGGCCGCAATGTATCCACCCCACTGCTGGATTCAAGCCCCTTTAGGCCGAATCGTCAGGCTTTTGTGGCGGTTTGGGCGTGGTTTCCTAACTTCTGACAATCATTCCGTCCGCCAGAGACAGACGAAGCGCCCTCAAAGCCGGGATCAGGCCGGCAATCGCACCGGCGACCACGACGGCACCGAGATATATTATTTCTATCCTGGTGGGCGGACCGACTTCAAGAAACAGTCCATATGCATCCTCAATGGCCGGTTGGGCGACAAACAGGCCGGCATAGAGAAGCACCGTGCCCAAAATCGCTCCGATACCTGCGACCAGCGTTGCTTCCGCGATAAAGAGCGAAAAAATATGGCCCGGTCGCGCGCCCACCGAACGCAGGATCGCCATTTCACGGCGTCGTTCGTTCATCCCCGACAGCAGCATCGTCACCATGCCGATCAGACCGGTCGCCACCACAAAGACAGAAATAGCGACAAGCGCGCGATCCGCTGTGCCCATGAGCGACCACAATTCCTGAAGCGCGACACCCGGCAAAATAGCCAATAAAGGCTCCGCGCCGTACCCGTTGACCCGGCGTTGCACGGTGAAAGTTGCGAAACGCGACTTGAGACCAACCAGAAAAGCTGTAATCGCCTTCGGCTGCAGATTCATCTGCCTCACACGTTCCGCATCGATCCGAAGACCACGCGCCGGGGCACCCGACCGCCAATCGATGTGGATCGCCTCAATACCGCCAAGGCTGACGTGAACCGTCCGATCCACCGGTGTACCCGTCCGCGCGAGAATCCCCGATATGCGGAACGGCTTGTCGGTATGACTGGAGAATCCGATCTGTCCCACGCCATGATCCACAACAATCCTGTCGCCAACTTCGTAGCGGAGCGCATCAGCGACCTCCGCGCCAATAACCGTGTCGAATACGTCTTCAAACGGTTTGCCCGCGGTAAATCTGAGCGCGCGAGACCGGGCGTATCGAAAATATTTGAAATAATCGCCATTCGTGCCTAGAACGCGAAAGCCGCGATGTGAATCGCCGAGCGATAACGGAATCGTCCACGCCACATTCGGATCCGTCGCAAGCTCCCGATAGCTGCGCCACGAGATATTGTTGGTCGCATTCCCGATCCTAAATACTGAATAAAGCAGGAGCGGGATCGAGCCGCTGCGGGCGCCGACAATCAGGTCGGTTCCAGAAACCGTGCTTGCAAAACTGTAGCGCGTCTCTGTGCGGATACGTTCGACACCCAGCAGCAGCATCACACTCATCGCAATGGCCAAGACCGTCAAAAAGACGGTGACACGTCGGCTGATTAGGCTTTTTAGAGCGAGGTGGAATGTAAACATATTTCGGATTTATCCGGCAATATCTTCAGGCTGGGCCGCCCGGTTAATGTCTGACAGAACGATGTGGCGGTCGAATAAAGCTTCCATCCGTTCGTCGTGACTGACAAAGATCAGCGTCTGGCGATTCCGCGCCACGGTCTCAAAAAGAATTTCCAAAAAGGACTGACGGGAATTTTCATCAAGCGCCGTGGTTGGCTCGTCCACGATCAATAGTTCAGGAGCCCCTATAAGAGCGCGGGCCGCAGCGACGCGCTGTTGCTGGCCGACACTGAGATCTGTTACGCGCCGGTTATCCAAAGCACTCTCCGAGATACCCATATACGTAAGTAGACGGCGGGCTTCGCTCTCAGGCGTGCCCCCCTCTGAAGCGGCGCGCGCATGGCGACGTTTCGAGAACCGGCAGGGCAACAATACATTTTCGATCAATGACAAATACGGCACCAGATTAAACAGCTGAAAGATCACGCCGATGTGATCAGCGCGAAAAGCATCCCGTTTTGCCGGTGACAAGCCCTTCAGCTGTGAGTCCAAAACGGTGACCTCGCCGGTATCCGGCAGCGCAACTCCGCCAATCAGGTTCAAAAAGGTCGTCTTCCCGCTACCGCTTGGGCCACTGATAAAAAGCCGCTCACCTGGGGCAACCGAAAACGTCGATATATCCAGCACGGGCGGTAGATCGGGCCGCCACTTGTATGTGACGTCCGACAGGTGGACTGATTGGGCTATGGCAGAAACCATCTTTTGCAGACTGGCGAACCTAGAAGACCAGGCGCGCCGAGCCAGGCTTGAGCGCGCGGAGGATTTGACCCTTCGGCGTTATCGCCTGAACCTCCATCTCCCGCGCCGCGGGAAAGTAGTCGAACATCCTGACATCGAAATAGGTGAGTTTATCGATGGCAGTGCAGCGAAAACGGTAAATGGCGGAAAATTCAGAATGACCGTCTTGCTCGTGTTTCTCCGGTTCGGCATGGTTTTTATTTTGATGCTCATTACCGTGGCCGTGCTTCTCCTCTCCCTGCTCATGGTAGGTCCCGTGCTTATGGCCCTTGTCCTCGCTTTCCGTACTCGGAGCAGCAACATCTGAGTTGATCAGTCGGCAACCAGCCGCTGGCGCAGGCACAAACAGGCCGGCCCCTTTCGCCAGTATGACCGCCGCTTTTTTCACCGCTGCCTTATCCGCTTCTGTTGCCGGTTTATGTTCAAATCCGACGATATCTGCGCCCGGCGAACGGAGTTCTATTTCAACAGTGTCTCCGTCGACCGCGAGCTTGGCGGCGCTGACACCGTGTTCGTGCGCGTCATGACCCCGATCTGCGGCGTGCGATACAACTGGGATGGACGCGACCAACAAGCCTCCAATGATAAGACTGAGGAACCCGGGGCGGTGCAATGCGTTCTTCATCACGAACCTTTCTGTGATTGGCTAGAGGCCTTCTGATAATATATTATGTTATTACATATCAATATTGAAATCGACAGGGCCCGAAATACGCTAATCGCACGCGGCGGCTTACTGCTTCCGATACGGTTCTACTTTTGCAATCTCAACCACGTATCCAGCGGTCACAGGCGCTTTTCCGTCGGAAAACGGCACAACCTTTTCTGTCCGTTCGATCGTCACTCTTCCGGTGATCCAGACGGGTGTAAACAGGTTCGTGACGATGAATGGTTCCGCCAGTTTTACGAACACCATCTGATTCTGGGGTGGTGGCGGGACATGGATACACGCGCCGACATACGGTACTAGCAAGAATTCACTAATCGCGGCCCCGTCATATTCGAGCGGCAGCGCATAGCCTGGTATACGTACAAACTGCCCGTTCAGCGCTGCCACCACAGCGCTGTCCTGACGTATCGCCTCTGCCTCAACCTCGTCGAAACGCATGAGTAGGGAGTCCACCTCCACGCCCTGGCTCTTGAGATCGGCGGTCAACTCGACGACCTGTTCATATTCAGGGCTGACCGGAGAAAGAAAACCCTTGTCGATCTGCTGGCGGACCGACGCTATACCGTATAACTGCGCCGCCAGGACGGGTTCCAGATGAGAAAACGGATCTTTCAATGGTTTTTCATCGGTCGGGACAAGATCCTCCCAAGCTATCGTGCGAGGAGTTTGCGCCGAAACCGACGCAAAATCCATAATCGATATCACCGCGAGCGCGGCCAAAAACCCTAACAAAGAACAGCGCATCAAAAATCCCCGGTCAGCATCTGCGTGAAGTGTACGTAAGTGTCAGCCGGCAAATAATCCAGTGTTCTTCGCAGCGGCTCGACGGACCTACTCCATAAACCAGCCGTGGCTCACGACAATCGACTGCCCGGTAAGAGCGTTTGTCGGGAAGGCCGCAAGAAACACGGCAGTCTCGGCGATATCGTCCAACGTACTGAACTCACCATCGACGGTATCTTTCAGCATAACGTCGTTCACCACCTGTTCTTCGGTGATGCCAAGATTGCGCGCCTGTTCAGGAATCTGTTTTTCGACCAGTGAGGTGCGCACAAAACCGGGACAGATCACATTCGAGCGCACGCCGAATTCAGCCCCTTCGACGGCGATCGCCCGCGCCAGGCCAAGCAGGCCGTGCTTGGCGGTCACATACGGAGCCTTTAGCGGCGACGCGACCTTCGAATGGGCTGACCCCATCAGGATGATCGAGCCACCCTTACCCGCATCTTTCATCACCCGCATGCAGGCCTTCGTCGTCAGGAATGCCCCATCGAGATGGATCGCGAGCAGTTTCTTCCAGGCGGAAAATTCAAGATCAATCAGCCGCGAGATATGCTGAATGCCCGCGTTGCTGATCAGGACGTCAACCCCGCCAAAGGCATCGACGGTCGCAGCGACGCCCGTATTGACCGCAGCTTCATCTGTCACATCCATTTCGACCGCCATCGCGGTGCCACCGGATTTGACGATATCGTCCGCGGCGGCCTGTCCGGCCTCGAGCTTGAGATCGGCGATACAGATTTTCGCCCCTTCGGCCGCGTAGGCCTCTGCTATTTCTCTGCCAATACCGCTGGCGGCGCCGGTAATCAGGGCGACTTTATCTTTCAGGCGCATGGGGTCTCTCCGGTGAAATACGGGCGAATTTCCGAGGTTTCGTTAATTGAAAACGGACGCGATGGGCAGGCTAGATTCCCGGCCGACCTTTTCCGAATGCCGATCAAGCCACTCCGCGGCGGCGTCCCGGCCGAGGCCCCTCAGATGGACGAAAAACGGCCATTCGGTATTCATCTTGCTGGATGCCCGTAATGAATCCAGCTCTCTGCCGCCGTCAATCCGGTGCAACCGCACCTGACGATAATCGTCTTCGTCCAGAATGCCGCGATCGATCAGCCGGTCGACGAATTCAATGCCGCGCAGTTCAAGCAGCAACGCGCTGTTGAACGATATTTCGTTCATCCGGTCGAGAATTTCCCGTGCCGAGCTGGGTGTCGATTCCCGGGCGATGGGACTGGTCTGAACCAGCAGCAGGTCGGACGTTTTGCAGGAATCATGAAACGGAAACAGCACCGGGTTACCGGCGAACCCGCCGTCCCAATAGGGCACATCGTCGATCACCACCGCCTGGAACAGATGCGGCAGACAGGCCGAGGCCATCACGCTGTCAACGGTCACATCGGCCCCTTTAAAGACTTTGACCTTCCCGGTGTGCACGTTGGTCGCCGAGATAAACAGCGAGATATCGCTACAATGCCGCACCCGGTCAAAATCGACATTGTCATCAAGCAATTGGCGCAACGGGTTGACGTTCATCGGGTTGAATTCATACGGCGATACCAGGCGTGACATCAGATCGAAGGCGACGAAGGCCGGAGACGTATCGAGGTTCCAGTCACCGAAAAAGATACTCATCGGCGACCGCCGGATAGGGCTTGTATGGGCCGCACGACTGACCACGCGCCAGAAATTTTCAAGCGCCTGACGGGCCCCGTCCCGGCCGTCACGGACATATCCGTCGGCAAGCACGACCGCGTTCATGGCGCCGGCGCTGGTACCGCTGATCCCGTCAAACGTGATCCTCCCGTCTTCAAGCAGTCCATCCAGCACGCCCCAGGTGAAGGCGCCATGCGCACCGCCGCCCTGCAGGGCAAGATTGACGAGGGACGTGGCAGATTTCTGCGTCGATTTTTGCCCGCGCACAGGCGCACGGCGTCGAGTTTTCTGTTTTTCTGTCATGTTGCGAACATGCGCTGAAAATAGCGAAAATCAAGCGGAGATTATCGTTAACGCAACGATATATCCGCCACGCTCACCCGCTGCGCCGCAGAGCCCACCCATCGATAGACTCCTTCCGCCCTGAAAGCGTAAAGTTGGCCCGACGGGATCAACCATGCGGAACGACACTTAATGGAAACCATGATCGTCACCGGCGCCGGTAGTGGTATCGGCCATGCGCTGACCCGCCGCTTGCTGGCGGAGAACTATCATGTCTCTGCCTGGGATACCGACCCGGGGGACCTTGCGGGCACGAATGACGACAACCTCGACTTCTGTGAGATCGATGTCCGTGACGCGAACGCGATGGCCGCAGCAGTGGCACAGGCCGAAGAGAAAACAGGAAAGATCGCAGGGCTTGCCACCTGTGCAGCGATATACCGGGCCACACCGTTTCTCGAACTGACCGAAGACGACTGGGATGCCCACCTGTCGGTCAACCTGAAGGGCACGATGCTCTCCTGCCAGGCCGTGCTGCCGACAATGCTGGAACAGAAATCCGGTAGTATCGTGCTGTTCTCATCGTCTATCGCCCGGCGCGGTGCACCGCAGAGCGCCGCCTATGCGGCGACCAAGGGTGGCGTGCTCGGGCTCGGGCGCGCGATCGCGCTCGACCATGCGCGCGTGGGCATTCGCGCCAATATAGTCTCCCCCGGCATTACAGACACGCCGCAGCCGCGCGGCAATCTGACAGAAGACGACATGTACGGGCGCGCCAAAAACATTCCGCTAGGCCGGATCGGCCAACCGCAAGACATGGTGGAAACGGCGCTGTTCCTCCTTTCAGACGACGCCAGCTTCGTGACCGGCCAGGACCTCCGCGTTAATGGCGGGGCGGGGTTGTTCTGATGGCGGACAACGCAAATTTACTCATTACCGGAGCGGCAAGCGGTATCGGGCGGGCATCGGCGCTGCGCCTGGCCAAGACGCATCATGTGATCGTGGCGGACCGGGATGGCGACGGCGCCAGAACCGTTGCTTCGGAAATCGCTGCAGCCGGAGGATCGGCGACCGCAATCGAGGTCGATGTCAGCGACGGCGCATCGGTGCACGAAATGAAGACACAGATCGACACCGATATCGGCCCCGTGCTGTCGGCGTTCTTCGCCGCCGGGATCTATATCCGGGGCGTGACGGGCGACATTCCCGAAGCGGACTGGGACCGGATGATCGATATCCACGTCAAAGGCACGTTTCTATGCTGCCAGGCGGTGCTGCCGGACATGATCGGCGCGAACACGGGGGCCATCGTCAACATGTCATCCGATTTCGCGGTCATGGCGGTGCCTGGGGCTGCGGCCTATATGGCGTCAAAATCGGCGATCTATTCGCTGACCAAGTCAATCGCCATCGAATTCGCCGCCCATAACATCCGCATTAACGCACTCGGCCCTGGCCCTATCGACACGCCGATCCTGAAATCAGGACGGACAGAGGCCGAATATGAAAAAGCGCGCGATACGCTAGCGAACAGCCTGCCGATCGGCCGCCTCGGACAACCGGAAGAAGTCGCCGCCGTTCTCGATTTCCTGCTCAGCGACCGGTCCGCCTATATGACCGGTCAGATCATCCATCCCAATGGCGGCCAGTTGATGTGGTGACGCCAGTTCTAAACCAACGGAGCCCGATATGACCGACAAGCCCCGCATCGCCCATCTTTCCGGCGCGAACGCTACCATCGGCAACAGCCCGCCGCTGGTCACCAGCAACAAAGCGCGCGCGCAACACGGATTGCCGCTGAAAACCAACCCGGATGGTAGCGTGGCGCAGTTCGATGTCCTCCGGACACAGCGGCTGGCAGCGCCGGCCACGGTCTATGTCGAACAGTTCAGTGCGCATCCGTTGGAACGCGACGTCGCCGAACTGTACGGACCGCCGGACGGCTATATCGACGACACCGGGTTGTTTCATGAGAAACCCCAAACAGATGCCGACACACCCGTCTACAAGGTCGAACTGAAACCCGAAGACGGGCTTTATCCCCTGCCTTACATGGGCCGCCAGGCGGATGGCAGCGCGTGGGAGGACGATTGTGCGTTCCCCCTCGCCCCGGCGGAGAAATCCCGCCAGGCCTATTATCCTGACGGATCGCGTATATTTGAGGAAATCGACCGCCTCGGAATCGCCGATAATGGCACCGGCAATCTGGTGTCGAGCAAGGCGGAGGTTGATTTTTACCGGGTGCTGCCGTCGGGTGGATACACCAAGGGTCTCGGCGCCGCCGAACGCACCGATATGGGTGAAGGAGATATCCCACCCGAGAGCCTGGGCCGCGACTTCTTCGCATACCGCCCGGTACATCTTGCTGCCTCGCCGCCACGCGCAGTGATGGCGACCATGGTGAACGACATCCATGACATCCTGGAAACCGGCGACTACCTCGGCGCGATCTGGACCCAGGCGAGTCCACGACTGGAAGAGACGCTATACTGGTTCAACCTTTTGCTTGATACCACGCTGCCGGTCGCGGGCAACGCGGCGCAACGCACCAATGGCGAAATCAGCAATGATGGTCCCAAAAATATTGTGGATTCGGTCGAATATATTACCTCGAAGGTGTGGCAGGACGGCAGCGGCAAAAACCGTGCCGGGATGGTCGCGATCCAGGAACAGCAGATCTTCGCGTCCCGCGAGGTCCAAAAGGGCGAAGCTCGGCCGGGCGGCTATGTTGCGACCGGTGGCCATGGCGGGCTGCTCGGCGCCGTGCGCCACGGCATGCCACCCATACTTACCTATCTGCCGGGTGCGAAGCATACTTATCTGTCGGACGTAAACCGCACACGCCTGCCAAACAGCGTCACAGGCTATCTGAAGTCCGGCGCCGGCTTCGCCCCGGTCGACATCGCGATCAAGGACGGCGACGGCAGGTTGCTGGAAACCGCCATCCCCAAAGTAAACATCCTCAAAGAAGGCAACTACACACCGGAATCGGTGGATGCCGGCCCGGACCGCGAAGTCGATATCCTCGCGTTGATGAACGACAACTTTACCTATGCGCCGCTGGCGGGATTCGTGATCGAGGGCCAGGCGCCCTACGGCACGATGACCAACTCGGTGCGCAACGCGCTGACCGTCAAAGCCAGCTATTGTGGCATGCCGGTCGTGCGGGTCGGGCGCGGCAACAATGAAGGTTTTGCGGCGCAGGCCGGCGTCCATATCGGCGGCGGCAATCTGACATCGACCAAGGCGCGCCTATTACTGCTCGCCTGCCTCATGAAATTCGGCGGCCTTCCGCCCGCGGCAGATCCAGACAACCCGACAGCGGTTGAGACGGCGGCAATCCTGGACCAGGTCAACCTCTATCAGGCGGTATTCGACACGCACTAACACTACACGATCAATTCGTGGCCGGTTTCGACAATTAAAGTGCCAAAAAGACCTAACTCACCGGATCGATCGGCATCCGCACCGAATACTGCGCCTCAATAATCGCGCCCGCTTCGAAGCACAGTTCTTCGCCGAAGCGCGGTCCGACAATCTGGACGCCAATCGGCGTGTCGTCGTCGCAGCTGACCGGCACCGACAGGCCCGGCAGCCCTAGAATCGATACCGCCAACATAGGATGGTGCGCATCCAGCATTTGCGCGACCGCGGCATCGCCCTGCTGGTCGTGGTCGATCGGAAACGGTGGCTGGAAGCATACCGGCATCACCAGCACGGTGTATTTGGCGAAAAACATCTGCCATTCACGCAGGATCGTCGTCCGCCGCGCGAGGCCGCGGATGTATTCGGCATAGTCAAGCTCACCCGCGTAGGCCCGGGTGGATGCCCGGGCACGTTTTACAGCATCGTCTCCGAACTGTTCGATCCCGCTGGATGACGCCGACCGTTCTTCCGGCGAAGCCGCGCGCTCTTCGGCCATTAGCAATGCCCAGAACAGGTTTGCCGCTTCGGTAAAATGGGGGAGTTCAACTTCTTCGACCCGGTAACCGGCAGCTTCAAGCCATTGTGCCGATTGGCGGACCGCAGCGTCCACGCCGGGATGAAGATCGGCGCCGGCAGGGGCAGTGAAAATCGCTGCCACCCGCGTCCGCGATATCTGTCCCGGATCGAACGTTGCCGGTACGAACCACGGATCGCGCGGTTCGGGCCGGGCCAGTGCCTCGTATCCAAGCCGCACATCGGCAAGGGTGCGCGCCAGCGGTCCCTGGATATTGGTCAATTGGGAGGAAATGCCACGTTCTTCAGTGGTGCTGGGATTGTAATCCGGGATGCGCCCCACCGATGCCCGAAGGCCAGCGACACCGCAGGCATAGGCCGGATAGCGTACCGAGCCTGCCCGGTCATTGCCATGAGCGAGGGGACCAATCCCGGCGGCCACGGCGGCCGCTGCCCCGCCGCTCGACCCGCCCGGGGTAAGACCGGCATTGCGCGGATTCAGCGTGCGTCCATGCAGAGCGTTGTCGGTGAAATAGCGGGTCGAAAACCCCGGCACATTTGTTCGTCCAAAAATCACCGCGCCGGCCTTACGCAGATTGGCGACTGACACGCAGTCCTCCGCCGCGATCATGTCCTTAAAAGCGACGACACCGTTCGTGGTCGCTCGCCCGGCATAATCGACGTTAATTTTAACCGTCATCGGGACACCGTGGAGACCGCCAAGCGCATCGACGTCTTTCACCGATTTGTCCGCTGCATCGGCAATGGAGCGTGCCTCTTCGCGGAGATCGTCCACGACCGCATTTATGCGCGGATTCACCTCATCAAGCCGTGCAATGCAGCTTTCAAGAGCCTCCCGGCTGGAGATTTTTCGGGTACGGATCGCCGACGCCAGGTCGGTCGCTGTCCATTGCCATAGATCCTCGGTCATAGCGCACCTCTTTTTGTTCGTCGCGAAAAGGATAACGTTAAACGTCTCCCCGCACCTCAGAATTATTACCAGGACCTGCGGGCGATTGTTCTTTATCCGACAAACCACGATAACGGTCGAATGGACCCAACCCTACTCGTCATCGCGTGTGCGGCGTTTTTCTTCGCCGCCTTTTCCAAGGGAATCACCGGTATGGGGTTTGCCACGACCTGCCTGCCGATCCTGGCGCTGACCATGGGGCTGGAAGTTGCGTTGCCGCTGGTACTGGTGCCGTCGATTGCCAGCAACATTATAGTTCAGGTCGAAGTGGGGCATTGCCGCGAATCCATCCGCCGGTTCTGGCCGCTGATCATCGCCGGTATGATCGGCGTAGTGATCGGTCTTGTGCTGCTGACCTGGATGGAGGCGCGTCTGGCGGCCGCCGTGCTAGGGGTGGTTCTGATCGTCTACGGGCTGTTCGCGCTTAAAACGCCGAATCTGACCATGACGCCCCGCCTCGAAAAACCGCTGGCGCCCATCACCGGGCTCGCCACCGGCATCGTCAACGGGCTGACGGGATCACAGCTCATGCCGGTTCTGCCCTACATGATGTCGCTGCACCTCGACCGCGAACGCTTCGTACAGGCTATAAACTGCTCGTTCACTTCATCCAGCATCGTGATGGCGATCGGGCTGTCACAGATCGGGTTGATGAATGTGGAAACCGCACTGGTCTCCACCATCGGCGTGATCCCAGTCTGGATCGGCCTGAAGCTCGGCGGTAAAATCCGCCGCCGCCTTTCGCCGGAGATATTCCGCAAGCTGGTGATCTATATGCTTATGGCATCGGGTGTGCTGTTGCTGATCAGGGTCCTGTAATTATCCGGTCCAGACGGAAAAACTAAGCCTCCGGCGTCATCAGCGAAAGGCCTAGCCTTGCGCGTCGCGTCAGCCACGGGCTGGGGCGATAGCGCGGATCACCGTAGAAATCATGCATCGCCGTCAGGATACCGTGGATCTTTGCCGGACCCAGCGTATCGCCGAATTCGAGCGGCCCCTGCGGATAGGCAAGGCCGAGACTGACCGCCTTGTTGATGTCTTCGGGTGTCGCAATGCGCATCTGCGCAATCTCACACGAGATATTGACGATTGTGGCGATCACCCGCTGGGCGATAAAGCCGGGGCTGTCATGGATCACCGTCACCGCACCGCCATCGGATGCCAGTACGCCGTGCGCCAGATCGCGCACGCCTTCATCGGTAACACTGGTAGTCATCATCGTGCGACGGCCTTCGAGCCCGAAAAGGGTATCGACCGCGACCGTGCGTTCGGCCTCTATACCGAGATCGATTGCCGTCATCGTCGCATCGCGGCCCATCGGCGCCACCATGCAGATCGCGCGGGCGGACGGCTTGGCGCCGGTCTCTACCTCGACCTTGTCTTTGAGAAAATCTGCGAGGATCTGCGTACTGTCATGCCCTTCCGGTCCGATCCAGACGCTGTCGGGGAGATCGGTCGGTGCTGCGGGAGCGGCCAGTGCCACCTTCTTGTTATCCTCGTATTCATAAAAACCTCTGCCGACCTTCCGCCCGAACAGGCCCGCCGCCATCCGGTTCCGGATGAAGGCCTGCGGCCTGAAGCGCGGTTCCTGGTAGAACTGCTCGTAGATCGATTCCATCACCACGCCGGACACATCCAGCCCGGTCGTGTCCATCAGTTCGAACGGCCCCATGCGGAAATTCGCACCGCCTTCGCGCAAGACGTCATCCACCTGATGCGCTTCGGCGATACCTTCGGCGAGGATGTGCACCCCTTCGGTATACAGCCCGCGACCTGCATGGTTCACGAGAAAGCCGGGCGTATCCTGCGTGCGGACCGGCTTATGGCCGTATCGGCGCGCGATCGCGTCCAGCTTGTCGCCGACCCACGGTGCCGTCATTTCTCCGTCGACAACCTCGACCACTTTGAGCAGCGGTACCGGGTTGAAAAAATGAAATCCGGCGACACGTTCGGGCTTCATACAGCCCGCTGCGATCTGCGTGACCGACAGCGAAGACGTGTTGGACGCAAGAATAGTGTCGTCGGCAACAATGCCTTCAAGCTCACCGAACACGGCGCGTTTGATGTCAAGGTTCTCGACGATCGCTTCGACCACCATGCCGCAATCGGCCATCTCGGCGAGCGATCCGATGATCTGCAACCGGCCATTTGCGGCGGCTGCATCCGCTTCGGACATCTGGCCCTTTTCGGCCGCGCGGCTCACCATACGATTAATAAATTCCCGCGCCTTGTCCGCAGCGCCTTCCTGGGCATCGAACATTTTGACTTTGAAGCCGCCGGTGACTGAAATCTGCGCGATCCCGCGGCCCATGGTGCCGGTGCCGATGACACCGATGGTAAAATCCGGTGAATTGACGTCATACGCCATTTCCAATTCCTTTTTTTCTAAATACTGTTCAGCCGGTCACGAACCGCGGCGGCTTCGGCAATGATGCCGTCAATAATGGTTTCGACCGGCTCTATATCACCGGCAAACGCGACGGATTGACCGATAGACGCGGTGCCCTTATTCCAATCGCCGTCTACATAGGCTTCTTTTTGCAGAATGCCCTGAACGTGCGGCCGATACGCCTCGTAATCGGTAATGCCTTCGGCTTCGAGTTCCAGCACTCGGGCCGATGACTTATTGCTCAGCACCCTTGAGCTGTCACCGAAAATATTCATGATCAGTCGTGTATCGCCGGCGCCAAGCTCCGACAGGTGTTTCTTGTAATTCTGATGCGCCCAGACTTCCTCTGACACGATCATCCTCGTCGCGAGCACCATGCCGTCGGCCCCGAGCGACAGGCAGGCCATAAGCTGGCGCCCCGTGCCCATGCCACCGGCGAGCGCCACCGGCACGTCAAGCGCCTGTGGCACCGTTGCGCCCTGCACCATGGTGCCGATCATATCTCTGCCCGGGTGACCACCCGCCTCAGCACCGAGAATGATGATCGCGTCGACACCGGCATTCTGGGCGGACACCGCGTGGCGCAGCGTCGTACATTTATGCATCACGATCATGCCCGCATCCTTGATGCGCGGCATGAACGCCTTGGGCGAGAACCCGGCGGATTCAATAAACTTCACGCCTTCGTCGATCGAAATTTCGAGAAACGTTTCCAACAACTCGTTCGCTTCGGGGCGCGCCGAGATATACAGGTTCACACCGAACGGTTTGCCGTCCGACTGATCATGCGCCATACGCAGCTGTTCGCGAAAATCTTCCGGCATCGGGAACGACCGCGGCGTGATGAAACCGATGCCGCCCGCCCGCGCGACCGCACTGACATAGGCAGCATCCGCCAGCCACATCATACCGCCGCAGATCAGTGGGTGTTCAATACCGAACAGATTGGTAAGACGTGTGCAGAAGGTCTGGGGCAGCATGAGCTGCTACCCCTTTCGGAAGTCCGGGGCCCGTTTTTCCATAAAGGCCGAAAATCCTTCCTGGAATTCATCGGCACCAAAACAGCCCGCCTGCGCCAGCGCTTCCATTTCTAGCGCCTCTTCCAGCTTCACCGGTGCAAGGCCGAGTTGCTGCTTGGCAATAGCGAAGGCAAAGGGCGGCATCGCGGCGAGCACAAGCGCGCGTTCAATGGCGGTTTCTTCCGCCTTGCCCTCCGCGACAAGTTCGTCGGCAAGGCCCATTTCGACGGCGGCGGACGCTTTGACCATCTTCGCATATAGCAGCAACTGGCGCGCTTTGGCCCCACCGGCACGGCGCGGCAACGTATGCAGAATGCCGTAATCCGGGATCAGGCCGACCTTGAAGAACGGAAACCCGATGGTCCCGCCCTCTGCGATCACTGCCGTGTCGCCCAGCATGGCCAGACCGGCACCGGCGCCGACAGCAAAGCCCTCAATCGCGGTGACGACCGGTTTTTCGGCCTCGGCGATCATGCGGACGATCTGATGATTGGCTTTCATCCGGGCCCGCGCGCCCTTTGAATCAAGGCCTTCCATGCTGGCGATATCGCCGCCGGCACAAAAATGGCCACCTTCACCGGTCACCAGGATGGCATGCACGGCATCGTCACCGATTAGCTTCGGCAGTTCGGCGATCAGTGTATTGCGCACGTCGTCATTCAGCGCGTTGCGCTTATCCGGACGATTTATCGCGACCCGGCCTATACCGTCCGCACGGCGTTCAATATTAACGCCTGCCATCTGATTTTCCCTGTTTTACCCCGTTAACAATATTGCTGTTTTGATATCCGGCGGCAAGACGGACAAGGTGCGCCGCACAGTCGCGGCAGTCGGCACTGCCAAACCCCGGCACCGGCACATCCGCGCCGGCCGCCAGCATATCGGCGACCAGTTCGCATTCACGCCGGCCCGGATAGGTTTTCACGTCTATGCAGGCAGCGCGGGCTGAAAGATGGTCGATATGCCAGTGCGGTTTCTTATCGGCGCGTAAATGGCGGGACACTCGGGCGCGGCTTCCGCCCGGCCCGAAGGCGCTGCCGGCATAGAGGTAGTCACCAGCGGCAAAAACCGGCTTATCAAGCGTCGCTATTGGCAGCGTGACAGTACCATCCAGCCGGAAAGTCAGGACGTTTGCCCCGGGTTCAGCCGGCAGGGCGTCCGCCGCCATCACCCAACCCGCTTCTGGTCCGCCAGCGCCTTGTCGAAGGCCGACATCAGGTCGTCGATCTCAACACTGGCAAATTCGACGTCGTCGCGCCCCATGAAGGCCGTGACGGCGTCGCGCATAGCGGCTTCAGTCGCCTCCACCCCGGTAAGCGCTTCTTCGAGCCAGCCAACGGAATCGATAGGACGGGGATGCCAGTCACCGTTGAGGATTGCGTGCAGCACTTTGCCGTCGCGCACCACCAGCGTCGCCCATAACATGCCGCCGACGGCCTTTTCACGGCCACGCCCGACGGTGTCACCCGCCTGGGTCAGATCGCCGAAACGGACCTTTTCGCTTTTGCCGAACAGCCAGACGTCGTTATCGTACTCTGCGCGGAAGTCTTCGGCGTATTTACGCTCGGTATCAGTCAGCTCGCCGGGTTCCAGTACCGGATTGCTGAACGCGTGGGCGACGGCACTGCGGGCCATGTCTTCAAGATCAGAGGCGGAAATATCTCGGCCGGCTTCACGTTCAAGGCAGGTGAAGCGCGACTGCAGGTCCTTGAGCACCTTGTCCTTCACCTTTTCGGGCGGCATCGGCATCGCGGTTCCGGCGATTTCGGTATCCATTTCCTTCACGTTGACAACAAAACGGAACGTCATCACGCCGTTCTCGATCTTAAGCGATGTCGGCACCAGTTTTCGGCCCTCGACCTGCACATCATTCAGCGGCCGGTACTCGGCGGGAAAGCCGAACTTCTCGCTCAGCGTTTCGGCAAAAGCGGTCAGAATTTTCGGGAACGCTTCAGTCGTTGTTTCCGGCACATCCGGATGCGAGGTCGGTACGAAATAGACCATGAACGCGGAACCGGTGCCGGTATAGATCGCGCCGCCGCCATTCACCCGGCGACGGAAGTCGATGTTGTTTTCGCGGCAGAAATCGAGATTAAGGACCTGTTCGGGGTCTTCGTTGACACCGACCGTGATCGAATCCTGATCGAACACGTTGAGAAAAATAGTCGGCGGCGCTTCTCCATTGACGACCGCCTTTTCAACGGCGGGAGACACCGACACGGAAAAGTCGGCATAGGAGTTTTTATCGACAAGCAGGCGCCACGGGGTATCAGTCATTTTGCACTTTCCACAATTCGTTCTGGGCGCGTCTATTCGCGCTCATCGACCGCAAGCGGTCCTTCTTCAATATTGTCGGCAAAGACGATTTCGTCCGCCGAAATCAGCGTCTGGCTTTTGAACCGCCGCGCAATTTCCGCTGAAACATCATCGTTGCCTGAACCTTCAACCGCGAGCGCCAGACGATCGCCGCCGCCATCCTTTGCCGAAACGGTCAGCCGGTAGGTGCCGGTCGGCCCGTCGAGGCCAAGCAGCACGGCGCGGACCTCGGACGGATAAATCTTTACGCCCTTTACCTTCACCATGTTGTCGGTGCGCCCGAAGACGACACGCGGTAGGTTGACGGTCCGGCCATGCACGGGATCGGTGATGCGGCGCACAGTCAAATCGCCGGTGCGGTAACGCACAAGCGGCTGGGCTTCTTTCTTCAGATGGGTCAGCACCAGCTCACCGCGCTCGCCATTGGCGACCAGCTCACCGGTCGCAGGATCGATCACCTCGGCATAGACCAGCTCGTCAAACACGTGCACGCCCTCGCCACCCGGGAAGGTTCGCGCGACGGGCAGGAATTCCGACAGCGAAAAGGAATCGACCAGGATCGTGTCCGGCATGGCTGCCTTCACTGCCCCATAGAGTGTGGGATTGCCGGTAAACGCCTCACCGCCCGCGAAGAACACCTTCGGCGGACTCAACCCGGCGTCAATCAGTTTGAGCGAAAATGACGGGTTGCCCGCCAGCACTGTCACATTGTGCTTCGTACAGACATCCACCGTGCGTTCGGCCTCGCCCGGCCCGAGCGGGATACAGGCGACGCCATGGGCTTCCATCTGCGACTGATAGAACAGCCCGGCGACAAACATGTGATAGCCAAACGTGACCGCACAGACATCGCCCGGACCGACACCGCAAGCATCCAAATGGGTGCGCGCAGCAGCAATCATATTGGCCATATCGCCCGCCGTCTGCATGGCCGGCACGAGGGACCCGCCCATCGGGCTCAGATTCATGCGCACGGGGTTGGTGCCGCCGAAGGCGCCGTAGCCCGGATTTTCCATCTCGGCGACCAGATCGCTTCGGCCCATCAGGGGCGTGTTGGCGGCAAAATCGGCCGCATCGACGACGCTGGCAGGAAGCCGTCCCTTGTAGAACGGGTGCGCCGCCAGATTTTCGAGTTGCCCATTAAGAGTATCGGCCGGAAACGTCATCAGCGTACTGCGTCCGCTTTGGCGGCGGCGTCATCATACGTCGTATGGACGTTGATGACCGCCTGGCGCTTGTCAACTTCGACCGCCTTGATGCCGCGTTCGAGTGCGGCCTGCAGGTCGCCCGGATCGGTCACTTCCTCGCCATAGCCGTCGGAGGCCTGGACGATCTTGTGATATTCGGGCGCCGGATCGAGATACGTCAAAGGCGCCTGGTTCGAGCTGGACGCCGCGCCGTCGGGATACAGTCCAAGGGTAGCCTTACGCACGGACCCCCACATCTTGTTGTTCATGATCACCGTCAGGACCGGCAGGTCATACGCCGCCGACACGAAATGCGCCGGGGTCGGGTTGCCGAACATGTAGGCGCCGTCGCCGACTACACAGAAGACGCGTTTGTCCTTCTGGCCGAGTTTGACGCCAAGAGACGCACCAAGCCCCCAGCCGAGCCCGCCGGACGGGCTGGTGCCGAAGAAGCTGCCGGGTTCGCGCAGCGCGATATTACCGAGCGCGAGCTGGGATTCAGATATCAGGACATCATCGTCCTGCTTGACCTGGTTCAGACAGTGGGAGACCCACGCGTTGTCCATTGCCGCGGTGCCGGATGCTATCTTTTCGATCCGCGCCTGGTTGGCCGCAGCCTGATCCCCCTTGATACCGGCGATTTTAGACCGGCGCGCATCGATGCGGGGCTGGGCCGATTTTTCACGGCTCGCCATCGCTTCTTCGAGCATGGGAATGGCCGTCCCGGAACTGCCCCGGATACCGAGATCGCACGGGAAGCCGCGGACGGGATAGTTCTCGAACAGCGGATCGGCCCCAAGCTGGATGACCTTGGCGTTGGGGTTCAATTTGTGCAGCGACGGAATCCACGGCACGTCACAATCGATCACCAGAATCGCGTCTGCGTCGGGCAGGTAGGGGCCCGGCTCATAGCCCATATGCATCGGATGGTCAGACGACATATTCACATAGCGCGGCCGGTAGGTGATGACCGGCACGGCATAGCGCTCGGCAAGGGATTCCAGGGCCGGCACGGCGGCGCGGTTCTGGCCCATACTGGCCGTGATGATGATCGGGTTTTCGGCAGCCGCCAGAATTTCCGCGGCCTCGTCGATCGCGTTTGCATCGGCCGCAGCAGCGCGTGCAGGCTGGCGGCGGGTCGGTGACTGATAGGTGAAATCGCCGGGCTTTTCGGCCAAGACTTCACGCGGTAGCGACAGGTACACCGGGCCACGGGGCTCGGTCATGGCTATGGTGACGGCGCGGTCGACAATGGTTTCGACCTGCTTCGCATTGCGCAGCTCGTAATCCCATTTGACCATTTCGCGCATCACGCCGCCTTGGTCGAACATTTCCTGTCCCCAGTGGATATAGAGCGAGCGCGATCCGTCGAAACCTTCTTCGGTCAGCGGCGTGCGGCCGGATGTCATCAGCACGGGCACGTTCTCGCGCGCGGCGTTCATCACGCCGCAGATCGCGTTCGCGGTGCCGACATTCACATGCACCATCACCGAGGCAAGTCTGCCGGTCGCGACGTAATAGCCATGCGCCATCGCAACGCCAAGGTTTTCATGCGGCACCGTGATCGGGGTCGGTGCGCTGCCTTCGCCGGTCAGCGATTTCGACAGGCCTTCGATAATCGACGGGAAATCGGTACCTGCATTGCCGAACAGGTAGTCGACTTCACGGTCTTTCAGGAGCGTCAGATAGGCTTCTGCGGCGCTATCAACCTTGATTGTCTTGGCTGGCATGGCTGTCCCTCATCCGTTTTGTTTACAGGTTTCGATAGCACGGACCGGGTGGCATAGCCACAGCCCGGCACCGCGGGTTTCAGGCTGCGAGAATGTCCGGAAATCTGAGCGAACTTGTCGGGCGCGGACGCGTCAGCCGGCGGCTGTATACCGACCCGGATATCTTCGAAGAAGAAATGAAACATATTTTCGGCCGTGTCTGGCTCTGGCTCGGGCATGAGAGCCAGCTCAACAACCCGGGCGATTTATTCACCACCCGTATGGGCCGCGACCGGATTATCGTCGCCCGCCACGAAGACGGTGAGATTTATGCTTTTGACAATCGCTGCACGCATCGTGGCGCCGAGGTTTGTCCTAAAAAATCGGGCAATGCGGCACATTTCGAATGCCCCTATCACGCTTGGACATACCGGACCGACGGCTCGCTGAAATCGGTGCCGCTGCGCAAAGGCTACGACACCGGTTTCGATGCCCGCGTCGATGCGCTGGCGCTGGAACCCGTGGCACGGCTGGACAGCTACCAGGGATTCATCTTTGGCAGCCACGCCGCCGACGGCGATGACCTCCAGACCTATCTCGGCCCGGATGTCCGCGAGGCATTCGATAACTTCGTCGACCGGTCGCCGGACGGCACCTTGGAGATGACAGGCGGGACTACGGTGCAGCGCTACCGCGGCAACTGGAAGCTTCAGATCGAGAATTCCATCGACCTGCTGCACCCGCTGATTCTGCATCACAGCGCGGTCGATGCCGCCGACCGCGTCGATCACGGCGGGCGCGAGCCGTCCATCGAATGGGACACGGTCAAGGCAAACGGACTCAGTTTCAGCGAATGGGATGAGTTGCACGTCGCCGCCCTGCCCCGTGGCCATTGCTGGATGGGTGGATTCCTGACCAAGGCGATCGACGAGGATGCCGAAAAGGCCGTGATGGACGAGAACGGCTGGCGCGTGCTGCAGGCCCAGTATCGCGACACCATGATCGCGGCCCATGGCGAGGAACGCACCGATGAAGTTCTCGCCTTCAACCGCCACAACACGATCGTGTATCCCAATCTTCTGGTGAATTCCCGTCTGGCGCAGGTCCGCATCCTGCATCCATCGGCGGCCGATTGCACCGAACAGCACGGTTACATCTTCCGGCGCGGCGGCGCACCGGAACGCATGTTCGAAGCATCTGTCCGGATGGTAAATGCCAACAATTCGCCATCCTCCATCGTGACCAGCGACGACCATGAAGTGTTTGAGCGCATTCAGGAGGCGCTGGAATACGGCACGTCCGAATGGCTCGACTGGTCACGCGGGATCTATCAGGAACGCAAACTGGAAGGTGGAACCGGCGGGGCCGGCACCAACGAGGTGGCAATGCGCAACCAGCACCGCGCGTGGGCAGAATACATGGCCGCTGAATATATGGCGCCCAACAACATGGCAGATGACACGGCAGGCGCCTGAGATGAATTCATCCTTCGAACGCTGGCACATTGTTCAGCAGTTTCTGTTTCACGAGGCCCGGCTGCTCGACGAACGCCGCTGGGACGACTGGCTGAACCTGTACGAGGACGATGCCGAATACTGGATGCCCTATGAATGGGGTCAGAAAAGTGCCACCGATCACGTCTCGCTTTTCTTTGAAGACAAGACCCTGCTGCGGATGCGGATCGACCGGCTGAAGAACGACCTGTCGCCGCTCGAATGGCCGCCGGCACGCACCAACCGGCATCTGTCGAATGTGCAGATCACCGAGGATACCGGCGACCGGGTGACCGCGACGGTCTATCTCGCCTTCGTCGAATACCGGCGCGAAGAACAGCGCTGGTTCTCCAGCCGGGTGACATGGTCTCTGCACACGGAGGGGGACAGTTTTCAGATCGCCGCCAAGCGGGTCGATCTGCTGAACTGCGATCAGGAAAGCGGACATCTGAGGTTTGCCACGCCGATGTAGGGACCGCGCTACACCGCGCACCCGATGACAAGTCGGGCGTGAAACATGCTAAAGGGTCATCGCAATCATGGCTGTTAGGTTTTCCTTTTATTACGCGGCGATCTTTCTGGCGGTCGGCATTCATCTGCCGTTCTGGCCGGCATGGCTGAAATATCGCGGACTAGACGCGGCAGAGATCAGCCTGATCCTGTCGGTCGGGGTGTGGATGCGTGCCTTCGCCAGCCCATTGATTGCCCATTTCGCCGACCGGTCGGGCGCCCACAAGAAAATCATCATGATCTCGGCCGGGGGCGGCGTGATCACCTATGCATTGTTCGGCATCGCTGACGGGTTCTGGGCGCTGTTCACCGTCAACGTGCTGGCGAGTGCAATGTTTATGGCGTTGATCCCGCTCGGCGAGAATCTCGCGTCCCGCGCATCGGTCGAGCACGGGTTCGATTACGGACGGGTGCGGCTCTGGGGGTCGATCACGTTTATCCTTGCCGCCTATGCCGGCGGCTGGGTGGTGGAGCGGTCCGGCGACGAGGCGATCCTTTGGATGATCGTTGCAGCCATGGTCGCGGCTTTCATCGCCGGGTTCGGTCTGCCCGAGCGCCCGGCGCGCGACCGCCCGACAGTGCGGTTTCCCGCCTTCGTGCTGTTACGTCAGAAACCGTTCCTAGTATTTATCATCGCGGTCAGCCTGCTGCAGTCGAGCCACGCCGTACTATACGTGTTCGGGACCATCCACTGGCGCGAGGCCGGCCTGCCGGACGACGTAATCGGCGCGTTGTGGGCCGAAGGGGTGCTCGCCGAGATTATCCTGTTTGCCTTCTCAGGCGCGGTCCTCGCCCGCATCAGCCCGATCCGGCTGATGTATATCGCCGCGATTGGCGGCATTGTCCGCTGGGTTATCCTGGCAAACACGACCGATATCGGCGTGCTGTTCGCGACCCAATGGTTGCACGGACTGACCTTCGGCGCGGCGCATCTGGCAGCGATGCACTACATGCTGCAGACGGTGCCGGAGCACATGTCTGCGTCCGCACAGAGCCTGTATTCGGGCTTTGCCATCGGTCTGGTGATGGGCCTGACCATGCTGGTCGCCGGTGGTTTGTATGAAAATTTTGCAGGCGGCGCGTTCTACACGATGATCGGACTGTCCGCCGCAGGTGGGGCCGCCGCTATCTGGCTCGCCCGCTTGAAGCTCGACTAGGTTGCCCGGCCAGGCTGCTGGGCTAGGCTGGATGCCGCCTAGTTATGCTGTTCTTCGTGATCCATTGATGTGCGGATCAGCAGGAAGACAAACAGCACCGCGAAGACAAATATTGCCAGACCGCCAAAATAACCAAGACCGACGCCAGCACGTGCCGCGACGAACAGGCCGCCGAGCCCCATGACAATGGTCGCGAAGCCTAGAATCCAGTTCGAAATATGGTTCATAGCCTGTTCCGCCTTCAATCTATTGGTCTATCTTATCATCCTTCAGATAAATAAACGCTCCCGGGTTTCTTCGCAACGCGCTATTCCGCCGCATTCGCAGGTGACCCTGGCTCGGCAGTGCCAGTCTGCACCGCCCGCCCGAAACGCACACGCTCTCGTTTCTCCTCCACCAGCAGCCGGAGCACGAATGTCGTGCCGTCCTCGCCGCTTCGCGCCAGTTCAGCATCGCCGCCGTGACCGCGCATGAGATCGCGCGCAATCGCGAGCCCGAGGCCCGTACCGCCGACACGGCTGGACCGTTATCGGCGACCTCGATCGACCTCATCTCGGCGTCGGCCTGAGCCATCACGACAACCTGGGTCGCGCCTGCCTGGAAGGCATTTAACACCAAATTGGATAACACTCGGGAAAGCTGATCCCGGTCGGCAAAAATATGTAAATCGCAGGCGACCGAGTTCTCGATCATGCCGCTCTGGTTCTCGCGAGCCGAAATCTCGGTGGCAATATCACTGACCAGCCCGGCGAGATCGAAATGCTTCAACTCCGGCGCGGGTGCACCCTCGTTGGAAAAACTGAGGGTCCGGCTGCACAGAGCCACGGCACGGTCGATGGCGCCCAGCAGCGTCGGCGCAATCCGCTTCATGTTGGGATCGGCGCTGTCCGACACATGATCGGAAACAAGCTGTGCCGTCGCCAGGATATTGCGCAGGTCGTGATT
The DNA here is from genome assembly GCA_905181725.1 of Alphaproteobacteria bacterium UBA830. GTDB lineage: Bacteria > Pseudomonadota > Alphaproteobacteria > MPNO01 > UBA830 > CAXBCP01. Next base: position 3,536 of record CAJIYX010000007.1, on the reverse strand, counting down.
GATCTTAGTGACTGCGGTCCCGAGCGCTGCCAGCCGGGCGCGCTATTTGAGCGCATCGCGCAGGCGCCGCTGCATCTGGGCCAGTTAGCGTTGGGCGCGGCCGATCTCGTCGCGCCGGCGGTCCGGGCGGATCAGCATCCGCGAATCCTCGAAGTTACGACGGAATCTTTCCATGCTGTCGGTAATACCCAGCATCGGACGGACGAAAAGCCACTGCAGGCTGCAGAAATACCAGCGTCGCGGTCATCAGTGACCTAACGACGGATAGAACAAGAATTCTGCTGGAATAATCCAGCATCAGGTCAGACAGGACCCATTCATTTATCACGGTTTCGACCAGCACGTCCGGGTTTGGCGGCGACGGTCCGACAACACGGATCATGCGGCGCTCATTGCTTCACATAACTGACAGCGCTTCGCCGATCAACGCGAAGAACTCCTTGTCGCCGGTATCGTAGTCAGCAAGTACCTTTTGGCGGCATGTTGCGGCTCAGCATTAATGCCCTGGAATCAGAGCGGCGCAGAACGATACCATAGGATTTCGCACTTTTGAGAAGTTCTTCAAGCAATTCAGTGCTGACGCGGTTGTCCGTCGACGCTTCGAGCGCAAGGCTGGCCAAATGGGCCGCCGCAATCCCCTCTTACATATAGTTGATGCGATAACGGCCAATGGATGGTGCGTAGATAAAAACCTCGCTCAGCATCACGAAGAAAACCGTGAGCAGTAGCAACCGCGCCGACATCCCCGTCAGGAGCATCGGCAGGCGTTTGGGTTTCTCATCCATGGGCAGGACTATAGCGAAGCCCTCTGGCAGGCTCTACGCCCTTGATATGAGATAAAACTCCCTCTCCGAGGGGAGGGAGTTCATTAGCATCGCAAAAGCGTGAAGAAACGCTCTTACATTTTCTTTTTTGTACCGCAGGGATTGCAGGGGTTCTTCGCCTTGCACGGACCGCAAGCAGCGATCTGGACCGGCGCGTCGCTGGAAATGCCAGCGGCGGCGGCGGGAAGGGCAATGGTGCCGGCGGCAAGAGCAACAACGCTGAGGGGCGTGATGGTTTTCTTGATCATAGATTTTCCCCCGACGACTATACGGAAACCTGGGACTGCGTAGGAATTCCGCCGTCCCGTTTATTAGATGGGGATTCCTCCCACCAAACAATGCAGACTATGCTCACCGGTCCTCAACTAGTTGTGAGCATGATATTTTATCCACAGAAGGCAGGGCAGAATCTCAACCCAGCTTCAGCAGAAAACGGACAATTTTCTTCGTCTTCTCACTGAATAGCTTCGGGGTGTAATAACTGCCCGCAGCCCGTTTATTTACCTCGCCAAGTGTCGGATAGGGAATTATCAGACCCGCAACGGCGCCGATCTTCATCTTTTTCTGGATCGGCAAAATCCAGCTTTGCAGCAACTCGCCCGCATGCGGCCCGACAATCGATGCGCCGACGATAACGCCTTTAGCCGTGGTGATAACCTTGGCCATTCCGTCGGTTTCCCGTAAAGCCTGAGCGCGGTCATTCTCGGCGAAAGGATGCCGGAGTACACGGATATCACTGTGTTTTTCCCTGGCCTGGGCCTCGGTCATGCCGACATGGGCAAGTTCGGGGTCGGTATAGGTCACCCAGGGCAACGCTGAATAGTTGACTTTCGCCGGCAGCCGGAACAGCACGTTCCGGATGACGATACCCGCGTGATACCCGGCTACATGGGTAAACTGTGCCCCTCCGGCGGCATCGCCGATGGCGAATATTTTCTTGTTCGTCGTGCGCAGACGGGCATCCACTGTGATGCCGCGCTTGTCGTATTCAATGCCGGCGGCTTCGAGATCGAGCCCTTCTAGATTGGGCGCACGCCCGGCGGATACCAGCAGGTCGGATCCGTCAATGCGTTCTTCCTCGCCCCCAACTTCGTTATTGGGATCTTCTATCAACACGGTAACGCCGCTATCCGCGCGCTCAACCCGTACGATCTTGATGCCCTCGCGCATCACAATGCCTTCGGCTTTCATCCGGTTCTTGACGACCTCGGTCAGCTCGGGATCGTCCTTGCCTAGCACCGCGAACATCTCAAGAATGGTCACCTTGCAGCCAAGGCGCCGGTGCGCCTGGGCAAGTTCGCTGCCGATGGGCCCGCCACCGATGACAATCAGGTGGTCGGGGGCTGTCTTTTTATCGAAGACGGTCTCATTGGTCAGAAAGGGCACATCTGCCAGACCGGGGATCGGCGGCACGCCGGCACGTGAGCCGGTCGAGATCACGATACGCTTCGCGGTGATCACCGTGTCTCCCGCCTGCACCTTGTTGGCGCCGACAAACTTGCCGCGCTCCTGCATGACGCGCACCCCCATGCCTTCGAACCGTTCAACGGAATCGTGCGGTGCGATGGCACCGATGACGCCGTGGACATGGTCATGAACTTTTTCGAAATCGACCGATGGTTCACCCGCGTCGACCCCGAAGCGGTCGGCGTTCTGCACCGCGTGGGCCGCATGGGCCGCCGCGATCATCGCCTTGGACGGGACACAGCCGTAGTTCAGGCAGTCACCGCCCATCTTCCCACTTTCGAGCAGGACCACGTCGGCCCCCATCTGGGAAGCACCGGCAGCAACGGACAAACCTCCGGAGCCGCCGCCGATGACGCAAATGTCGGCGGTAATTTCGTTCGTCATGTCAGATCCCTTGTGTTTGGGCAGAGTGGCTCAGGCTGGCGAGTAGCTCAGACCGAAGGTGCAGCTTTCCGCGCTTTGATTTTCTTATAGGCGATCGGAATGCAGGCGAGGACGGCAAGACCGATAATCGGCGTGAGGAAACGCGGCGCGAAGATAATGTCGAGATTGAGATCGCCCCCGGCATCGAGGATCGCACCCGCGCCGTCACCGACCAGCGCATAAACGAAAGCGCCCGGAATGATTCCAAGAAGTGTCCCGATCGTATAGGTCCGCAGGCTAACGCCGAGTAATGCCGGCACAAGGTTCACAAGCCAGAACGGAAACAGCGGAACAAGCCGCAGGATAAGCAGATAGCTCAGCTCGTTTTCGCGAAAACTCGCCTCCATACGTTTGATCGCGGGGCCGGCCTTGGCCCGCAGAACATCGCCGACGACGTACTTGGCAGCAAGAAACACGCCGACCGCGCCGATAGTCGCCCCGATGACGACATAGATGGTGCCGTAATACGGCCCGAACATGAACCCGCCGGCAATCGTGATAAACACTGCACCCGGAATGGAAAACGCGACCGCGACGGCATAAATCCCGGCAAAGACCAATGCAGACATCGTGCCATAGTTGGCGACCCAGGACTGGAGTACTTCGCGGTTCTCTTTTAGCGCATTGAGCGAGATATACTGATTTAGCTCGAACGCGAAAAACGAGACCAGACCAGCAGCCAGAAGACCCAACGGGATAATCCGTCCGAGCGAAAACACCGATTTCTTCTTCGGTGTGGCGTCGCCAGTTTCTGTTGCATCATCCATGGGAGAGCCTTTCGGGGTAATATTTTCTTTTTTTCTTGACGGAAGAGGCCGAGGT
>CAJIYX010000006.1 GCA_905181725.1 Alphaproteobacteria bacterium UBA830 | reverse complement strand
TGATATTTACCCATGACATCGCCGACGACGCGGGCCGATTTACGATAAGGTCGGTTCCAGTCGTAATTGCTTTCGTTCATCACGTGCATGATGCGGCGATGAACAGGTTTCAGCCCGTCGCGAACGTCCGGCAGCGCCCGGCTAACGATCACGCTCATGGCGTAATCGAGATAGGATTTACGCATCTCCTCTTCGATCGATATGTCTTCGATATCGGGATCTAAGGGAGTTGGTTCTACCGGTGTTTTAGCCAAGAAACGGGTCTTTCGATAAGGGGCTGCGATGCAGAAGAAAGCGCCGCGAAAATCACTCTAATTCTACCCTTCCGGGACGATTCGGACAAGAAATCTGACACCGAAGACAAGCCGCTAAATATCTGAAATCACATCGAAAATGAATCGGATGTATTCGGTGCCGCCCCTATTCGGGCGGCTTCTTCGTTCCTTCTAGAAAATCGCGCGCCCGACTTGACGCAGCACTCTCCAAAACGGCTTTTTTGATCTCCTGCCCTGCGCGCTGAACATTGTCCCGCGCTCGCCGGATTTCCGGCTTAGCAACATCGACCGCCGTGCGCACACGCGGAACGATTTCTTCCTGCAGAACCTCACGCGCCTTCGCCTGCACCCGCGGATCAGCGGCAGCACGTTTCGCCGCCATCCACAGTGCTCGCCGAAGAAGAGGCATACCGGGCTCCGCGTCTAGAAGGGAATTTCGTCGTCCAGATCGCCGCCGGACGGTGCACCGCCGCCGCCACCCTGGCCGCCGCCGCCGCCCTGACCGCCGCTGAAATCATCACTGCTGCCGCCACCACCACCGCCGCCATAATCACCGCCACCGCCCCCACCACGGGAGCCGAGCATCGTGAGCTTACCGCTGAAGCGCTGGAGCACGACTTCGGTGGAGTATTTCTCCACACCCTGCTGGTCGGTCCATTTTCTGGTCTGCAACGAGCCTTCGAGATAAACCGTCGAGCCCTTGTTGAGATATTTCTGGGCGACCTCGCATACCTTTTCATCGAAAATCACGACGCGGTGCCACTCGGTCTTTTCTTTACGCTCGCCGCTGCTTTTGTCCCGCCAGGATTCCGACGTTGCAACGGACAAATTAACGATCGGGCGACCGTCATTGGTGTGCCGGACTTCCGGGTCCCGGCCAAGATTGCCGATAAGAATTACTTTGTTGACGCTGCCCGCCATGCCCTGCTCCCGTGGTCCGGATTTGATTGACACTCATAATAGCCTACTGGCCGCGCGACGCCATAGCGTACTCGGCGCGCTAACCCGCTGTGGCGAGGGATTATTGCCCGAAATGAGCGGCTGCGATTCGGTTGTCGCACTGCGCCGAAACGGTGTTCTAACCAGGCGTCTTGGGATTGCGGCCAGACATCTGATTGATCGTCTTACCATCGAGCCAGGACCGGATGTTCTCGACCGTACCGCCATACCAGTTCTGATAGTTCTCGACCGTCACGTAACCGAGATGGGGCATGATCACCATGTTCGGCATATCGCGTAGCGGATGATCGAGCGGCAGCGGCTCGACTTCGAATACGTCGATGCCCGCACCCGCGATTTTCCGGTTCTGCAGCGCGTCTATTAGCGCCGGCTCATCGATGATCGGCCCGCGCGAAGTGTTAATGATATAGGAGGACGGTTTCATCCGGGCCAGGTCAGCCGCCTGCAGCAAACCGCGTGTGCGGTCGCTGAGGAGCAGGTGAATCGTCAGGAAATCGGATTGCCGCAGCAGTTCTTCCTTCGTGACCAGGCGCGCGCCGACTTCGTCGCACTTGTCCTGGGTAAGGTTCTCGGACCAGGCAATCACCTGCATCCCCGTCGCGATCCCGACCCGTGCCACATCGACACCGATCCGGCCCAACCCCATGATCCCCAGCACCTTGTCCCGCAGCCCGATACCGACGGTCTTCTGCCAGGCACCGGCGCGGGTCTCGCGATCCTCGAACGGCACATGCCGCGCGAGCGAATGAATGAGCCCCCAGGTCAGTTCCGCCGTCGGATACCCGAGAGACGGCGTTCCGGTGCAAATCGCCCCATTATCGCTTGCTGCATCCACATCTACGGACAGGTTGCGCATCCCGCTGCTGATCAGGTGTTCGAGGTTTGACAGCTTTTCGAACAAGGAGCGCGGAAATGCCGTCCGTTCCCGCATGATCATCACCATTTCGAACGGTTTGAGGCGCTCCGCCACAGCATCTTCATCCGAGAGATGGTCGTTGAAGACCGTGATTTCGACGTCTCCATCGAGCGGCGACCAGTCGGCCATTTCCATGGCGACGTTCTGATAATCGTCGAGAATGGCGAGTTTTTTCATTTGATCCACAATTCCTTTGCCGCGCGGCCCTTAACGAGTCGCTTTGCCCGTAAGCGCGCTTTATCATCTGCGAAATCCACACAGCTTTATTGGCCGTAACCCACACCGATGCAATCAAAGATCGTCGTTCGCGGTGCCCGTGAACATAACCTCAAAAATGTCGACGTCGATATCCCTCGGGATTCGCTGGTGGTTGTCACTGGCCTCTCCGGTTCGGGTAAGTCGACGCTGGCCTTCGACACGATTTATGCCGAGGGACAGCGGCGCTACGTAGAGAGCCTTTCGGCCTATGCGCGCCAGTTTCTTGAGCTGATGGAAAAGCCGGATGTCGATTCCATCGAGGGTCTTTCTCCGGCTATTTCAATTGAACAGAAGACTACATCGCGGAATCCCAGATCGACCGTCGGCACGGTCACCGAGATATACGATTACATGCGGCTTCTGTTTGCCCGGGTCGGCATCCCCTATTCACCGGCGACCGGTCTGCCGATTGAAAGCCAAACCGTATCTCAGATGGTCGACCGCATCGAAGAAATGGAAGAAGGCGCCCGGCTGTTCTTGCTGGCGCCGATTGTCCGTGGCCGGAAAGGTGAATACCGCAAGGAATTCGCCGAGCTGCAGAAAAAGGGTTTCACCCGCGTTCGTGTCGATGACGAGATGTATGACATCGAGGATGTCCCGGCTCTCGATAAGAACTACAAGCACGATATCGAGGTCGTGGTCGATCGGATCGTCGTGCGCCCGGACATGGGCAACCGCGTCGCGGATTCGCTCGAGACCGCGCTAGGCCTAACCGAAGGCCTGGCGATTGCCGAAAACGCCGACACCAACGATCGCACGCTGTTCTCGGCGAAATTCGCCTGCCCTGTCTCAGGCTTTACGATTGACGAGATCGAGCCCCGGCTGTTTTCGTTCAACAATCCTCACGGTGCCTGCCCCGCCTGCGACGGGCTTGGCACCAAGATGTATTTCGATCCGGAACTTGTGGTGCCGGACAGCGACAAGTCGCTAAAAGACGGCGCGATTGCTCCGTGGTCCAGCTCATCATCCAGTTATTACGACCAGACGCTCGATTCCCTGGCACGTGCCTTCAAGTTTTCCGTCAACACCGCCTTCAAAGACCTGCCGAAAAAAGCGCAGGACGTGACCCTGCACGGTTCCGGCGACAAGGCTGTGAAGATGATCTACGCGGACGAGAAGCGGTCCTACACAATCGACCGTCCGTTCGAGGGCGTGGTGCCGAATATGGAACGCCGTTTTCGCGAAACCGATTCAAGCTGGGCCCGCGACGAACTGGGTAAATACCAGACGGTGTCAAAGTGTGAAATCTGCGACGGTGCGCGCCTCAAACCCGAAGCGCTGGCGGTCCAAATCGATGGAAAACACATCAGTGACATCACCGAGTATTCGATTGGCGGTGCTTATGAATGGTTTGCCTCCGTCTCAGAGCGGCTGACCGACAAGCAGAACGAAATTGCGACTGGTATCCTGAAGGAAATCAACGAGCGGCTCGGTTTTCTCCACAATGTCGGGCTCGATTATCTGACCCTGTCGCGCACGTCCGGGACCTTGTCGGGCGGCGAAAGCCAGCGCATCCGACTTGCATCCCAGATCGGCTCCGGTCTGACCGGTGTACTCTACGTCCTAGATGAACCCTCAATCGGCCTGCATCAGCGTGACAACGCGCGTCTGCTCGAAACGCTGCGTCACCTGCGCGATATCGGTAATACCGTCATTGTGGTCGAACATGACGAGGAAGCCATCCGGTCGGCAGACTACCTGATCGACATGGGGGTCGGCGCCGGCGTGCATGGCGGCGAAGTTGTTGCATCGGGTAAGCCGGCGGTGGTTCTCCGCTCAAAGCGCAGCCTGACCGCAAAGTACCTGCGGGGCGATCTCAAGGTCGAAATACCGGCCGAGCGCCGCAAGTTCGATAAGAAACGTCGCCTTCGGATAACCGGCGCAAACGCCAATAATCTGAAGAACCTTTCGGTCGATATCCCGCTCGGCATCCTGACCTGCGTGACCGGTGTTTCCGGTGGCGGCAAGTCCAGCCTGATTATCGAGACACTATACAAAGCCATGGCGCGGCGGATCAACAATGCGCGCGTGGTGCCCGGCGAGTACAAGGACATCAAGGGGCTCGAATTTATCGACAAGGTCGTTGATATCGACCAGTCTCCCATCGGCCGGACTCCCCGCTCCAACCCCGCGACCTATACCGGCACGTTTACTCCGATCCGCGACTGGTTCGCCGGCCTGCCGGAATCGAAAGCGCGCGGCTACAAGCCGGGACGGTTTTCGTTCAACGTCAAAGGCGGCCGCTGCGAAGCCTGTCAGGGCGACGGCGTCATCAAGATCGAGATGCATTTCCTCGCCGATGTCTACGTGCAGTGCGATATCTGCAAAGGCAAGCGTTACAACCGAGAAACGCTCGAAGTTCTGTTTAGAAACAAATCAATAGCCGATATCCTTGATATGACAGTGGAGGAAGGTGTCGACTTTTTCTTCGCAGTACCGTCGATCCGCGACAAGCTGGAGATGCTGCTTCGGGTCGGGCTCGGCTATGTGAAGATCGGCCAGCAGGCCAACACCCTGTCTGGCGGCGAAGCCCAGCGGGTAAAACTATCCAAAGAACTCTCGAAACGCGCCACGGGCCAGACCGTCTACATCCTCGATGAGCCGACAACCGGGCTTCACTTCGACGATATCCGCAAACTGCTCGAAGTCCTTCAGGCACTGGTCGATCATGGCAACACCGTGATCGTTATCGAGCATAACCTCGATGTCATCAAAACCGCGGACTGGATCATCGATCTGGGTCCCGAAGGCGGTGACGGCGGCGGTGAAATCGTGGCCGAAGGCCTGCCGGAGGATGTCGCGGTGGTCGAACGGAGCGTTACCGGACAATATCTCGCGCCCTATCTGGGTCTTGGTCGGGGAACCACCTCACGAAAATCAGCCTGAAAACCGCTAAATGCGCCACTGCCCTCGACCCGGGCGCCGGAATAAGGCATTTTCTCCGTCTAAACTATTGAACTGGTTAGTAAATTGATGAAGCCGCTTCCCGTTCAGGGACAACAGCTTTCCAAAGAAGATTTTCTGAACGGTCGCCACGATGAAATGATCATCGCAGCCGGTCTGGAAGGCGTGATGAAGCGGAACACCCGCGAATTTCGGCTGGCAAAACGCGACGAAATGATCGCGTCCGCCCCTGACGACGATCTGATCTGGGTCTTCGGGTATGGCTCGCTGATCTGGAACCCTGCGTTCGACTACGACGAAAAGCGTATCGGACGGCTGTTTGGCTATCACAGGCAGTTCTGCTTCTGGTCGACAGTCGGCCGCGGATCGCCTGACGCGCCCGGTATGATGCTGGCGCTTGATACGGGTGGTTCCTGCAACGGTGTCGTCCTGGGTGTAAAGCGGGAACGTGCCGAGGAAGAACTCACCAGCGTGTTTATGCGCGAGATGACCGGGGAAACCTATTTTGCCAAATGGGGAACCGTCCGGACCGCAGAAGGTCCGGTGAAGGCGATTACCTTTGTCGCCAACCGCGAGTCCGAGAACTATGCGGGCCCGCAATCGCTCGAGGAAACCGCCCGGCATATCGCCCAGGGCTGCGGTCATCTTGGCCCCTGTACAGATTACCTGTTCAATACCACGCAACACCTTGAAGAGCTTGGCCTGCGCGATCCCATGTTGCGCAAACTGTGCGACCTCGTTGAAAAGAGGCTTTCCTGATGGCTGACCTGAAAACAGTTCATATTATCGGCGGCGGTCTGGCTGGCTCCGAAGCCGCTTGGCAGATTGCCCGGTCCGGCCAGCAGGCTGTCATCCACGAGATGCGCCCCGACCGTACAACGGACGCTCATCAGACCGATAATCTCGCCGAACTCGTCTGTTCCAACTCATTCCGCTCCGATGATGCCGAATACAACGCCGTTGGCCTGCTGCACGAGGAAATGCGCCGCTGCGGGTCGTTAATCCTGGCAATGGCGGACGCCAACAAGGTCCCTGCCGGTGGCGCTCTGGCGGTCGATCGCGATGAGTTTGCCGCAGCCGTTACCAAAACGCTTGCCGATGAGCCGCTGATTACCGTTGAGCGCGGCGAAATAGACGGTCTGCCGCCCGAAGACTGGGAAAACGTTATTATCGCGACCGGCCCGCTGACCTCGGTACCACTGGCCGAGGCAATCCGCAGCCTGACAGATGAGGACGCCCTCGCCTTCTTCGATGCAATTGCCCCGATCGTCTACACCGAGTCGATCAATCTGGATGTCGCCTGGTTCCAGTCGCGCTACGACAAGCCGGGCCCCGGTGGAACCGGCAAGGATTACATCAACTGCCCGATGGACAAAGAGCAGTACCTGGCGTTTCTCGCCGCCCTCGAGGCCGCGGAAAAGACCGAATTCAAGGAATGGGAAGAAAGTACGCCCTATTTCGAGGGATGCCTGCCGATTGAGGTCATGGCATCCCGCGGCGAAGATACGCTGCGCTACGGGCCGATGAAGCCCGTCGGACTGACCAACCGGCATACCGGCGGTAAGGCCTATGCCATTGTTCAGCTTCGGCAAGATAACAGCCTGGGGACGCTCTATAATCTCGTCGGCTTCCAGACGAAGCTCAAGTACAGCGAGCAGGCACGGATATTCGGCATGATTCCGGGGCTTGAAAACGCGTCCTTTGCCCGGCTTGGCGGCATTCACCGCAACACGTTCCTCAATTCACCGCGTCTGCTCGATCGCGAATTACGCCTGAAGGCGATGCCGCGGATACGCTTTGCCGGCCAGATCACCGGTGTCGAGGGTTACGTCGAAAGTGCGGCGATCGGCCTGCTCGCCGGGCGCTATGCCGCCGCTGAAAACATGGACGAGACATTCACCCCACCGCCCGTCACAACGGCGCTGGGCGCACTGATCGATCACATCACCGGCGGCGCGGATGGCGAAACATTCCAGCCGATGAACGTAAATTTCGGTCTGGTGCCGCCGCTCAAACACCGGGTTAAAGGACGGGAGCGCAAGAAAGCCTATTCAGACCGTGCACTCGCGGATCTCGAAACGTGGCAAAACGCGTCTGTTGCCGCTGAATAAACTGCCGGTCCGTCAGATTTTTCCGGTCATAGCACTCCGGAATATCCGCATCTGCCCGCCAAGCCGCGACAATACGAGATCGCCTGCATAGACATCATGCCCTGCCCTTTGCAGCCGCCGTAGGTATGGTCCTGCAACCGCCGCATAGACGACGGCGGGGCGAACCGCACGCGGCACACGCATCGGATCGGGTCTCGATCGTTCGATCAGGCTAACCATTCGGGTTACCGCCTCTGTCATCGCCGGCGGGTTTCGCCGTTCAACGACATCATCCGGTGCAAGACCCGACGCACGCAGAATATCTCTTGGCAAATACACCCGGCGCTGGGCCGCCTGGTACGGCAACGCTCTAAGGAGCCCCGTCATTCCCCATGATGTGCCGATCGTGTCGGCATCGGCCGCGAAACCCGGTTGACCGCAGATATATGCTGCCATCGCCACGAGCTGGCCCGATGTAGCCGACGCGTATACCGCTAGGGCACTGCTATCCTCCGGCGGCTCGTCTTCCAGATCGAACATGCGCCCGTCGATCATTTTTTCAAAAACCTGCCGGGGTAGATCGAACGCGCCGATACCCCAGGCGATCTCGGAGACCACAGCATGGTTGCGTATGGTCCCGGCATAGACCTCGCCGATGGTGTCACGCCACCATTGAAGCCGCATCTGGCCCAGCAGCGTTTCGCTCACGCGTTCGCGGACGGATGCTATTTCCAGATTGAAGGCGTATAGCGCGATCAGCCCCCGGCGGACATCGGCAGGCGCAAACGTCGCCGCGAAATAACGGTGATAGTCATACGTGCGGACCTGTTCGGCGCAGTATTCGGCGTGGCTTTGTTCGGTGGTTTGGGGTGACATAATGCCGTCACTGTAAGGACGCCATTCCGAGTCGTACAGGAGCACGGCTATTATACTTGGCATGGACCTCATGGCTGACCTGTTTCCTGCCCACAATGCGCTGCCGGACCCGACCGCCGCGTCAAAAATTGCCGTCTTAAGAGCAGCACTGTTCGGCGGCGATCTTTCCGATCTTGAAGCCCCGCAGGAAGCTCTCGCGCAACGGATAGATCAGGCGGCACAAAAAATTGGGTCGGGCGCGGAGATCGCGCGGATCAGTGAGTTGACCACACTGGCCCAGTTCGGCCCGGCTTCTATCGGTGCCGCAGTGGCTCAGGCATATGATGACGAACACTCGGCACCGATAGCCGAAGCCATGTTCGTCGCGCGGTTTCTGGTCGAAGTTGTTTTCGCCGGCGCGCGCTCTCCCAACCTCCTGCCCGGCGAGATGCTGAAACAGCATCGGGTGAATCGCGCGGAAATTTCTTGGCCCGCCGCTAAGCCTGTTTATCAGGGCCTTCTCACCCGCGCGCGCGAGACAATCAATCGCGCCGAGGCGATGGATATCAGGAGCGCCTCACCCGAGCTGCGAAAGATGCTCGCCAGATACCGGATGCAGACTGTCCGCCAAATTGCCCGGCTGGAAGACCGGGACCCGGCGTCGCCAGGCGCGCGCCTCACCCGATTTGATAACCTGATGATCTCGCTCAGGCTGCTCTTGCGTATCCGGGCGACGTCATGAGAAGTTCGCCGCCCCCCGTTTAATATGGAAAAGACCGAATGGCTACCGTTCACGTCATAGGTGCCGGAATTTCCGGCCTTGCCTGCGCCACCCGCGCGGCGCTCTCCGGCGTCGATGTCGCGCTGTATGAAGCGGCAGGTCATGCCGGCGGCCGGGCACGCTCGTTCCATGACGAAAGCCTCGGATGCGTAATCGATAACGGCAACCACCTGCTATTGGGCGCGAACGAGTCGACGCGGGCCTATCTTTCCGATCTGGACGCAAGCGAGATGATTCAGGAAATTGCGCCGGCCGCTTTTCCGTTCATGCACCTGTCCAGCGGTGAACGCTGGCGCGTGCGCCCCGGCGGCCGCCTGTTGCCGACCTGGATCCTCTCCAAGGACCGGCGGATTCCCGGAACGACGCCCGGAGATTATCTCAAACAGGTGTACCGGCTGAACCGCGCCGTCAAAACAGATACGGTTCTGGCGGCCGTCGGCAAGGAATCCGTGCTCTACGAAAACCTGTGGCAGCCGCTCTGCCGCGCCGCCCTGAATACCGACGCCAGTGAAGCATCGGCTAAGCTGTTATGGACGGTCGTTCGCGAAACCTTCATGAAGGGCGAAGAAGCCTGTCGTCCCTGGTTTTTCCATAAAGGCCTATCGGCTGCGCTGGTAAATCCCGCCATAAAATTACTGCGGG
>CAJIYX010000005.1 GCA_905181725.1 Alphaproteobacteria bacterium UBA830 | reverse complement strand
GTGCGAACAGTTCAAGCTGGCGAAAATTTTCCTCGCCAAGCTGCAGGACGAGACATCCGTGACCGTGCTGTTCAACCATGACGTGACCGGGTTCGACCACACGGCCGATGGCGTCACCGTGACCGCCAGCACGCCGGACGGCGAAAAGACATTCGAGGGCGACTGGCTGATCGGCGCCGATGGCGGGCGCAGCGTGGTGCGCAAATCCGCCGGGATCGGGTTTGAGGGCTTTACCTGGGCGGAACGTTTCCTAGTGTTGTCGACGCCATTCGATTTCAAGGCGGAGCGCGGCATGTCATTCCGCAATTACATCGCCGACCCGGACGAATGGTGCAACTGCTTCAAGGTCGCGGCCGATGGCCCTCCCGGGCTGTGGCGCCTGGTCTTCCCCGCCGACCCCGAAGCCAACGAAGAGGCGCTACTCGCCGATGATTTCGTCCAGGAGAAGATGCAGAAATTCTTCAAGCGCGACAGCGATTACGACATCGTTCACCGCAATCTGTACAACGTGCATCAGCGCGTGGCGTCAACGTTCCGGCTCGGCCGGATACTGCTGGCCGGCGATTCGGCCCATGTGAACAATTCAATCGGCGGCATGGGCCTGAACGGCGGCATCCAGGATGCGGTTAACCTGACGGATAAGCTGGCGGCGGTAATCATCGACGGTGAGGACGAACGCCTGATGGATCTGTATGACAAGCAACGCCGGACCTACGCGGTCGAGTTCGTGCAAGAACAGACGATCGCCAACAAGAAACGCCTGGAAGCCACCGACCCCGAAGCGCGGGCAGCGAACATGAAAAATCTGCGCGAGATGGCGGGCCACCCGGCAAAGGCCCGGAACTTCCTGCTCGGCGCAACAATGATCTCGGCCATGCGCCGCAACGCGGAGATGACGCTGGAAGACGCCTAAGGGCTCCAGCCAGCTTCAACACGCCTAGGATAAAACCTGTAAAACGGATTGCTTTGATGTCCGCTCCACACTTGCTTGTCATCCCGGCCTCGTCCCGGGACCCACTGTTTATGTAGTTTGGAAGCACTCTGGGTCCCGGGACAGCCCCGGGATGACAATTTTTGTTGGGATTAGCGGCAGAGAAAATGCCTCTGTAAGAAAGCCTTTCAGGTAGCGCCCGCGCACTCTTAAAACAGCGCGTCAATCTCCGCCTGGGCGCAGGAGGCCTCCGCTTCCGCGGGCGTGGCTTTGACCGTGCCGCCATTGACGGCACTGCTGATCATTTCGACCAAACGATGGAACTTGTCGACCGATACCCGAACGTACTCGGCAAGGGCTTCTTCGGGCTCCTCCGGGTCGACATTCTTCAGGCGCTGCTGGGTCTTGAAAATATTGCCGTTCAGACAGGCAACCAGCGCATTGAACTGGGCCTTCAGGTCTTCCGGCGCTACGCCATACGCTTCAATGGCCAGGTTCTTGTCCTTGAAGCCACTATCGGCGAAATGCTGCGAATAGGATTTTGGCTCCCATGCCAGCACGTCCTCGATCATGTCCGGCATGTCGGCAACCATTTCGATCAGCATGATCACTTCGTTGAAATGATTCAGATAGTCGGTTGCCAGTAGGGTGACAGGGTTAATGTTGGTTCCCTGTAGCCTGTCTGCCCACCAGTCTGCCGTCACCGGTTCTATTTGCTGTAGTTGGTTCATCTGCCTGGAATTTAACTCTGTCGACCTACGATTATGGCCGGAGATTTCCTAAAAATCGCTTAACTCTCAGGCAGAATTCCTGCAGGCAATTGAAAACAAGGTTTTTTCGAGAAATCCAGAAAGATTTCAGGCCCAAATCCCAGTTAAAATCCGGGCCAATATCTGGTCGGAGATTCAGACGGGCCGGCGCGCCTTAAGCGCTGCCGACAGCGTGCCATCATCAAGATAGTCGAGCTCACCGCCCACCGGCACACCATGCGCAAGACGGGTGATATGCGGGCCCTCCCCGCGCTCAGCGCCTATATCTTCAAGCCGGTCGGAGATATAATGCGCCGTGGTCTGCCCGTCGACCGTCGCCGACGTGGCGAGGATGACCTCGGAGATCCCGCCGGCGGTGACCCGGGCCAGCAGCTGCGAAATATTCAGGTCTTCCGGGCCGCGCCCGTCGAGCGCCGACAACGTGCCGCCGATGACATGGTACGTACCCTTGAAGGTCGCCGTGCGTTCCAGCGCCCATAGATCGGCAACATCCTCGACGATGCAGATCATCGACTGATCGCGCCGGTCATCGGCGCAAATACCGCAGGGGTCGGTCGCATCCAGATTGCCGCAGGTGCCGCAGGTACGGACCGTGCTTGCGGCCTGCGTCATGGCGGCGGCCAGCGGCTCGAGCAGGATACCCTTGCGCTTAATCAGATGCAGCGCCGCACGGCGGGCCGAGCGCGGGCCAAGGCCCGGCAGTTTTGCCAGCAGCTGAACAAGGCGTTCTATCTCGGGAGATGAAATGGCTGAAACCCTATTTTAGAACGGCAGCTTCATGCCCGGCGGCAGGTTCAGCCCGCCGGTAATCTTGGCCATTTCTTCCTGCATCGTGGCCTCGGCCTTGACCTTAGCATCGTTGCAGGCGGCGACGATCAGGTCCTCTACGACCTCAGCATCCTCGCTGTTGAACAGCGACGGATCGATCTTCACGGCCTTCATTTCGCTTTTGGCGTTCATGGTAACGGTCACCATGCCACCGCCCGCGGCACCGTTCACATCCACCGCGGCAAGACGGTCCTGCATTTCCTGCATTTTCGTCTGCATTTCCTGCGCCTGTTTCATCAGGTTGCCGAAGTTCTTCATATGTAGTCCTCGTCGGTATTGTCAGGGTCGAACCAGGCGGGGTCAAAATCATCCGGGTCGAAATATTCTGGATCGAAGCTCAGGTCGTCGGGCACACCCGGCATGCCCGGATCAGCAGGCAGCGCACCCGATTCATCTGCCGCATCGCGGTCGGCGACACTTCGGACCTCTGCCACTTTTGAGCCCGGGAAGGCTTCAAGCGCCATCACCACCATCGGATGGGCGACCGCCTCGGCATAACGCGCCGCCACCGCGGCGTCCCGCTGCTGCTGCAGGGTCGGCGCGCCCTCTTCCTGGCTGGCTTCGATAAACCAGGCGCGCCCGGTCCAGTCGTTCAGACACCGGCTGAGATCCTTTGCGAGATCGCGCGGGCCTTCCTCGGACACGCGCAGCGAAACCTTGCCGATCTCGTACTTCACCAGATGAACGTTATTGACCAGATAGGCGTGCAGCAGCGGCTCTCCATTGGCGGAGAACATGGCGATCATGTCTTCGAACGTACGGGGGATGACAGCCCCTGTGCCGTCAAATGTGTCATCCGTGCCGGGGATAGACTGCAGGGCCAACGCCGCAGACCCGACCGGGGAAACCGGATGCGACGTCATTTCGCCCCGCGCGGGCTCCGGCGGAGACTGCATGGTGACGGGCGGGGCTGAAGGTACTGCCGGTTGTGACAATGCCGTCGGGCTATCCTCCATCGCGCTTGAATCGCAAGAGACCGCGGGGGCGTCTGCAACAGCGTCGGCCGACGGTTGCGGGGTTGCCGATTGTTCCGGGGCGGCGGCTGTCGGGGCGGCGGCTGTCGGGGCAGCAACTGCAGGCGTTGCCTTATCGAGCACGGCAATCGCCTCGGCCGGGGATGGCAGGTCGGCGGTATAGGCGATGCGCACCAGTACCATTTCGGCAGCCTGGGCGGCGGACGGCGCGCTGCGCACTTCCGCCAGACCTTTAAGCAGCATCTGCCATGTCCGCGCGAGGGATGACATGGCGAGCCGGCTGGATACATCGCGGCCGCGATCGAGATCCAGATCCGATGTCGGCGTTGCCTCCGCCGTTTCGGGTGCGGCCTTCAGGCGGGTCAGCCAGTGGGTCAGCTCTGCCAGGTCCTGCAGGATGGTCACCGGGTCTGCGCCGGCGTGATACATCGAATCGAAGCGCTCGAGCGCGGCGGCGATCTCGCCTTTCATCAATTGTTCGAACAGGTCGAACACCTGCACACGCTCGGCAACGCCCAGCATCTCGCGGACGATGTCTTCGTTAATCTCGGTTTCGGGCCCGCTATGGGCAATTGCCTGATCAAGCAGCGACAGCCCGTCGCGCACAGATCCGTCGGCGGCCCGCGCGATCAGGCCGATGGCGCCGCGGGCGATGGTCGCGCCCTCGGCCTCGGCGATGCGGGCAAAGTGATCGACCAGCACGTCGAACTTTACCCGGCGCAGGTCGAAGCGCTGACAGCGCGACAGCACGGTGACCGGCACGCGGCGGATTTCGGTGGTCGCGAAAATGAATTTTACATGTTCGGGCGGTTCTTCGAGGGTCTTGAGCAGCGCATTGAAGGCGTTCCGCGACAGCATGTGCACTTCATCGATGATGTAGACCTTGTAGCGCGCCGACACCGGGCGGTAGAGCACACCGTCGATCAGCTCGCGGATATCGTCGACACCGGTGCGGCTCGCGGCATCCATCTCCATCACGTCTACATGGCGGTCTTCGGCGATGGCGACGCAGTTCTGGCAGGTGCCGCAGGGCTCCGCCGTCGGCGCGCCTTCGCCGTCAGTGCCGGTGCAGTTCAGCGCGCGGGCGATAATGCGCGCGGTCGAGGTTTTGCCGACGCCACGAACGCCAGTCAGGATAAAGGCATGCGCGAGGCGGCCCGACGCGATGGCGTTGGACAGGGTCTGAACCATCGCTTCCTGACCGATCAGCGACGAAAAATCGCTCGGCCGGTATTTACGGGCGAGAACGCGGTAGGGCTCGGTATCAGGTGTATCTGGGGATTCTGCCATGACGGGCGGTAATTTTCTCGCGGTAATTTGTCCGGGTAGCCCGGCGCGCTAAACCTGCGGGTGGCGCTAAACCTGCGGGTGGCGGGGGTCGTTCAAGCGGTCGAGCAATAGGTGGGAGACTGGTGAGGCGACCCGGGTAAATCTCGTTACGGCTGCTTCCTTCCGGATCTGACCGGGTTGGCGAGCAATCCGTCCGCCGCCAGCCTCCCGCAGGGAGTATATCAGGTCCGGCGCGGGGACCAAACGGAGTCTGCTTTTTCCGGCAGAGGAATCGCCTGATAATATTGGCGGAGGATAGCGGGGAAAACGGCAGAAAATCGGGTAAGCGCTGTGTAATTGCACCCTTTGCGCTGGTATGCGACTTATACGCTCATGAATTCTCAGAATCACTATGCCGACGAAGTGCTCGACCGGGTCGCCCAGTTCCGGCGGGACGATGCCTGGGTCACCGCCCAGTATGCCGCCAAACAGACCATGTTTATCCCGGTCTGGCGGTCACGCAGCCTGATCGAACAAGGCGCCGCGCCGCGCGGTGTGATGATGTCGATCGCCGAGACCCGGGCGCTGATGGAAACTGCAACCACCACGGTCCTGCTCGGGGTACGCAACGAGATCGCGCATTTCGCCATCGATATCTCGCCAATGGAAGCGCACGAGGTCAACGAATTGCGGGCCGACGGCGAATTCGTCGACCTGCGATCGGTCGGCGCGGTGCTCGACCGGACCGAGGCATCGATCCTTGCATACGCCAAGGGCATCATGCACTGGCATTCGCGTCATCTGTTCTGCGGCGTCTGCGGCAGCCCGACCGAAAGCCAGGATGCGGGCCATCTGCGGAAATGCCTGAACCAGAATTGCAGCGCCGGGCATTTCCCGCGGACCGACCCCGCCGTCATCATGCTGGTGCAGAAGGACGACCGGGCGCTGCTCGGGCGCAAGGCGGAATGGATGCCCGGCATGTATTCGACGCTGGCCGGTTTCGTCGAGCCCGGCGAAAGTCTTGAACAGGCGGTTGCCCGCGAGGTGATGGAAGAATCCGGCGTCGAGATCACTAATATCCGCTATCACTCGTCGCAGCCTTGGCCGTTCCCGTCATCGCTGATGCTGGGCTTTTTCGCCGATGCAGTGACCGAAAAACTGATCCCGTGGGATGATGAGCTTGAAGACCTGCAGTGGTTTACCCGCCAGGATCTCGCCGATGGCGGCGCCGGGATTGCCCAGCGCCCACGGTCCGATTCAATCGCCCGGCGGCTGATCGACGAATGGATTCGCCAAGGCTAGAGCGCGTTATCCGGCCTGCCTAGTCGGTCTCAAACGGAAAATGTATCCAGCCGGTAATGATGTACTTCATGCCGGAATGCAGAACCTGCCCGGCATGGGCATGGGTCCATTCGGCCGGCCATATCAGCGTCTTGCCGGCCTCTGGCTGAACGGTCAGGTCGTAGTGTGGAAAATGGGTCGCACCGCCATCTTCGACATCGTTCAGATAGGTCACCCAGGCGAAGACACGGTGCAGGCCCGATAGCGACGCGCGCTCCGTATGCACCCGCTGGAAATGACCGCCCGGGCCATAGCGCTGCGGGTTGAACGAGCCGATATCGGTGCGCGGCAGGAAGGTCTCGATAAACGGCCATTGCGCGAGATAATCCGTGTAGCAAGCAAAAAGCGCGTCGATGTAAGGTCCGAACGCTTCATTGCCGGGCTTAGCGAGATCGGCGGGATGGATGACAATATCGGTCGATTTCTTGACGTCGGTACTGGTCCCGCCCGCAGTCGCCCCCGGGCGCTGCAGGGCCGGGTGTGCATCGAAAAATTCAACAATATCGCTGCAGATCGATGGTGAATCCAACATCCACGTGCCGATGAAACTCGGATTTGACCCGCCATTCTGCTGATCGATGCGCTTCATGGCCGATCCCCGTATTTTACTGAAACGCCGGCGCCCGCCTCGAAACGGATAACGCCGAACGTATTGGCCAGAACTTCCAGCCCTTCAGCACGCCGGCCGACTTCCATCAGGACCTCGCCGATGCCCTTGACCGCTTCTTCGTATCCAAGGGCAATATCCAGCGCCCGGCGAAAGCTGGCCAGCGCCTTTTCGGTCTCACCGCGGTCGCGGAGGACGACGGCCATGTTCTGACGGGCTTCGGCCCGATAAGGATCGAACTGAAGCGCGCGTTCACACCATGCCAGGGCGTTGTCCAGGTCCCCCGACCCGCGATAGACGTCGGCAAGATTGTAATGCGCCGCCGCATAGTCGGGACGGTGCTGCAGGGCCATCTGATAGCTGGCTGCCGCGCCGGGCAGATCGCCGGCGACGAACAGCACAAGCCCCAGATTATTATGCGCGACGGCATAGCCGGGATTGATTTGCAGCGCCTGGCGATAGCTTTGCGCCGCCTGGTCGAAATCGCCCGCGGCCTTGTGAGCATTGCCGAGATTGTTATGCGCTTCCACGAAACCCGGATTGATCCCGGTCGCGGCACTGCCCGCCGCAATCGCCTCATTGAGTGCGCCGGTCTGGGTCAGGCAATTGCACAGATTGGACTGGATCGACGCATCGTCCAGATTCACGGCGGCGGCCCTGGCAAGTTCCCGCGCCCCGGCAGCATGGTCGCCCATGGAGGCGTATACCGCGCCCAGGATCCCCTGGATCGTCGCGGTATCGTTGTCGCTCAGCTGTGGCTCCAGGATTGCGACCAGCTTTGCTTCCGCTTCCGGAAAACGGCCTGCCTGCGCGTCCTGCAGCGCGGCCTCAAGCTAGGTTTGGATATCCACCAACCCGAGCCGAGATTATTTTCCGAACCGGAAAGGATCGGCCGGATACGTGCCGAGGATCGTCACTTTATGGGTGAAAAAGTCCAATTCCTCGAGTGCCAGCTTCAGGTTTGTATCCCGCGGATCGCCCTCGACATCGGCATAGAACTGCGTGGCCACGAAATCGCCGTCGACCATGTAGCTTTCAAGCTTGGTCATGTTAATTCCGTTGGTCGCAAACCCACCCATCGCCTTGTACAGGGCTGCAGGCACATTGCGCACCTGGAAGACAAAACTCGTCACCACCGGGCCGTTATTGCGCTTGGGTCGGGACGCCGTCTTCGACATGACGATGAAGCGCGTAGTGTTGTGTTCGGCATCTTCGATATTCGCGCGGAACGATTTAAGCCCATACACATCACCGGCGAGTTCGGATGCGATTGCCGCCTGGGCGGTATCGCCGGACACCGCGATGTCTGCCGCCGCCCCCGCGGTGTCGGCATGGACGACGGCTTCGAGCCCGTGTTTGCGGAGAAACCGGCCGCACTGGCCCAACGCGTGGACGTGACTGTGCACGCGCTTTATCGATTTCAGCGTCGCACCGGGCAGCGCGAGCAAATGATGGTTCACCCGCAGGAACCGCTCACCGATAATATGCAGACCGGAATCCGGCATGATCCGGTGAATGTCGGCTACGCGCCCGGCAACCGAGTTCTCGATCGGGATCATCGCGAGCTTCGCCTTGCCATCACTCACGGCAGCGAAGGTATCCTCGAATGCCGCGGTCGGCATGGGCATCATGTCCGGGAAATACTGACGGCAGGCCAGGTGCGAATAGGCGCCGGGCTGGCCCTGAAACGCGATGGTGCGCGAAGGCGCTGCGCGGGCGCTGCCGCCGGCTTTTTTGCGAGAAACCATGATTTTCGAACCCCGATTCAGGTTAAACCGGACGCCAGAAATGCCCGCGCCCGGTCCAGATCGGCGGGAGTATCGACACCGAGCGGAACAGTGTCAACGAGCGCAACATCGATGCGCATCCCGGCTTCGAGGGCGCGGAGCTGTTCGAGCCGTTCGAGCACCTCAAGCCGTCCGGGCGGCAGGGCCACGAAACGATCGAGCGCATCGCGGCGGAATCCATACAGCCCGATATGATGATAATGCGGACCTTCCGCCACCGCAGGCACGGTCGCCCGGCTGAAGTACAGCGCCCGGCCAATGCGGGCCTTTGCGTTCGCACCTGTGTCCGCACCGGCGTCGGCACCGGCCAGGGCAATTACCGCCTTAACCACATTGGGGTCGGTGCGTTCGCGCGCCTCGGTGATTTCGACCGCAAGCGTCGTGATGTCAACCTCTTCAACATCGAACGGATCGAGCACGGCCGCAATAACGCCGGGATCGATGGTCGGCAGATCACCCTGAATATTGACCACCGTATTGTAGCGCCGGTCCGGATCGAACAGCCCGAGTGCCTCATGCACCCGGTCGGACCCGCTCGGATGACCCGGATCCGTCATCACCGCCCGGCCTCCTGCGACCTCGACCGCATCGGCAATTTCCCGGTCGCCGCAGGCCACCAGAACAGGGCCTATATCGGCCTCCATCGCGCGGCGCAGTACCTGCACGATCATCGGCACACCATGAATATCGGCGAGCGGCTTGTCGGGAAAACGGGTCGCGGCCAGCCGTGCAGGCACGATAACGACGGGATTTAACGGTCTGGACATAAGTTTGGGCGCATTCTCTTGGTGTTTTGATGCATTCCGGACACCGGACAGGCAAGCAGGTGCGACATTATACCCCTTGTTCGCTGGCGGGAATGCCGTATTCGTGACACGGAAAGTCGGGGAAATTAGACAGACTCGTACGTAACAGTTAATTTGTGCTGCCGGTTCAATCGGTTGCAACTTTTCACACTCCAACGGAATTCTGACATGTCGTCATTCGAGCTTAACAAGATCGTCGGTGCACTTCTGGTCGCGGTTCTTACCCTGGTGGTCATCGGCAAGATCGGCGACAATCTGGTAACCACGGGCGGCGGACATGGTGGTGGTGGCGGACATGGGGGCGACGCAACCGTAACGGCCGCCGTGAAAAAGCCGAAGGTCAAGCAACCGCTGGAACCGATATTGGCCATGCTTGCCTCTGCCAATGTCGAAGCGGGTAAGAAGGTCGCGAAGAAATGCGCTGCCTGTCACGACTTTGCCAAAGACGGCAAAAACAAAATCGGCCCCATGCTGTGGAACACGGTCAACGCCAAACGCGGCTCGCATGAGGGATTCAAGTATTCCGGCGCCCTGCTCGAAAAAGAAGGTTCGTGGACCTATGAAAGCCTGAACGCCTTCCTGGCGAAGCCGAAGGACTACATTCCGGGTACCAAGATGTCCTTTGTCGGGCTGAAAAAGGCATCGGAACGGGCAAACATGATCGCCTATTTGCGCGCAGCGGCCGACACGCCTGCCCCGCTGCCCACACAGGCCGCAATCGATGCCGCCGCCAAAGCGCTGGAAGCGGCCAAACAGGCGGCTATGGAAGCCGTGAAAGCCGCCGCCGAGCCGGCCAAGGCTGCCGTCGCGGAGGTCACACAGACCGCCAGCGCCGCGCCCACTGCGCCAGCTGCCCCGATAATCAATAATGCCGAAATGTTCGGCGCTGCCGATCTCGATAAGGGCAAGCGCGTGTTCAACAAGTGCAAGTCATGCCATACCGTCAATAAAGACGGCAAAAACGGCATCGGTCCGAACCTGTGGAATGTCGTCAACGCCAAAAAGGGCGCCCGTGACGGCTTCAAGTACTCAAAAGCCATCATTGCGATGGCCGGCACAGCCTGGACCTACGAAAATCTGAACGCGTTCCTGCTGAAGCCGCGCGACTATGCCAAGGGCACCAAAATGACCTTTGCCGGTCTTCGCAAAGACAGCGACCGGGCCAATGTTATCGCCTATCTACGTACCCTGGCCGATACCCCCGCACCGTTAAAATAAAACCGCGCACTACCCCAAATTGCTGGTTCATCGGCTCTTTCGAGGGTGCATTAACTATTTGTAAACCACTACCCGGACAGAATAGGTTCTTATTGGTAGTAGGTAGAGTATGCGTATTTTAGGGGGGGTGACATTGGATCATCAGCATTCGGCTTCTGAGGCGACGACGCGCGTGCGTTCGAGTGTCGAGAACAGATTAGTGGGAAAAGCGCTTAAGTTCTGGGAAAGCGTGCGCAAAGATGGTGAACTGCCAATGTCATCTGTGCTGGATATGGATGACTGCCCGTTCGGGGCCGAAGATTCCCTGGTGATAGAAGTAGGCGTCAGCGAGCTTGATGACAGGGTCGTCGCCGCCGGCGAACATGTCCGGGCAGCACTTGGCCGGGACCCGACCGGGCTTTCCGTGCTCGACACGCTTCCATCCTCCACCGAAATGGGCCTGTCATTCTGCCGTGCGTCGGTCGATCTCAAAAAACCGATGGCTGATGTCGGACGGTTCTTCAACAAGAAGGGCCAGGAAGTGCTGTATCGCAGCATTCTGTTGCCGCTGTCCGATGACGGCCACCGCGTCAACCGCGTCGTGTCGGCCTTCAGCTACAAGGTCGGGCATTAACGCCTGTATCTGCGCATTCCGTTTCAAACCATCCCCTTTCAAACGACCCCAATTTGCGACAGACTGCGCGTATGACTGACGCCTGTCCTCCTAACTTTATCGATCTTGCCCATCGCCTGGCAGACGCCAGCGGACCTGTTATCCGTGGCTATTTCCGCCAGCCCATCCAGGTCGACGGCAAGGCCGATGCGTCGCCGGTCACCGTCGCCGACCGGGAGGCCGAGCAGGCCATCCGGGCGATACTGGCAGATACACGACCGCGCGACGGCATTATCGGCGAGGAATTCGGCAACACGGATACGGATGCTGAATATGTCTGGGTGATTGACCCGATTGACGGCACGAAATCGTTTATCAGCGGACGGCCGATATTCGGCACCCTGATCGCGCTGGTGCGCAACGGCACACCGATCCTTGGCGTAATCGACCAGCCGGTGAATGGCGAACGCTGGATCGGGGCCGCCGGTTCGGGCACATTTTATAATGGCGACCCGGTCAAGACACGCGCCTGTCCGTCTCTGTCGGACGCCATTGCCGGGACAACGGCGGCCGATCTGTTCGGCCCCGGGCAGGACGCGCGCTGGCGCAAAGTCGCGGCGGGCGCAAAACACGTGGTGTATGGCGGCGATTGTTACACCTACGCCCAGATTGCCTCCGGGTTCGTCGACGTCGTGCTGGAAGCCGGCCTGCAGCCCTATGATTTCTGCGCGCTGGCACCGGTCGTCGAAGCGGCCGGCGGCGTGGTAACCGATTGGCAGGGAAATCCGCTTACACTCGCGTCCGACGGGACCATCTTGGCCTGCGGCGATTCCCGTACGCACGCGGAAATCCTGTCGTTTCTAGACGGCTAACACCTCAACTAATCGTGTTGTTCCCGGGAAAACTTGTCATTCCGGCAGGAATCATCACATTCAAGAGCACGTTAAAACAGGGACCAAAGGCCATGAAAATCCTGACCGCGGCGCTGATCTGCGCCGGTCTGACACTCTCCATCACGCCCGTTGCCACCCCCGCCGTCGCGCAGGACAAACCCAACGTGAAGGCCGGTGTAAAGATAAGCCACGGCCTGACCCTGCTGGACGATTTGAAATATCCCGCAGACTTCAAACATCTTGATCATGTAAATCCGACCGCACCGAAGGGCGGCACGCTACGGCGTTTTGCCACCGGAACCTTCGACACATTCAATTCGTACACCATCAAGGGTAACCCATCGAGAGGCATCGGGCAGGTATACGAAACCCTCATGACCTCCCCGTTGGATGAGATCTCCGCCGAGTACGGGCTCATCGCCGCCTCCGTCGAGGTGCCGGACGACCTGTCCTACACGACTTTCACGCTTAGGCCGGAAGCACGATTTCATGACGGCTCGCCTGTTACAGCGGATGATGTGATCTGGACATTCGAGACGCTCAAAAAGGACGGCGCACCGTTCTACCGATTTTACTACAAGAACATCTCGCGGGCAGTGAAGCTTGGGCCGCATAAAGTGAAGTTCGAGTTTACCGGCCCACCGAACCGCGAATTGCCGCATATCACCGGACAGTTACCGGTGATGTCGAAGAAATGGTGGTCGACCCGCGACTTCACCAAAACCACACTGGAACGCCCTATGGGCAGCGGGCCCTATCGTATCGGCGCATTCGAGCCGGGCCGGTTCGTTGAAATCGACCGGGTGAAGGACTGGTGGGGCGCGAACCTGCCGATCAATATCGGCCAGAACAATTTCGACCGGATACGCTACGATTATTATCGTGACCACACCGTCGCACTCGAAGCCTTCAAATCGGGCCGCTACGACATCCGGAACGAAAATGCGTCACTAACCTGGGCAACCGGCTATGATTTTCCAGCGCGCAAAGCCGGACGGGTAAAGCTCGAAGAGGTCCGCCATGCGCGGCCGACGGGCATGCAGGCCTTTGTTTTCAACATCCGTCGTAAACAGTTCCAGGACCCTGTGCTGCGCCACGCAATGGCCTATGCGTTCGATTTTGAGTGGTCGAACAAAAACCTGTTTTACGGACAATACGCCCGGACAAGCAGCTACTTTTCAAACTCGGAGCTGGCCGCGACGGCCCTGCCGTCGAAGGACGAACTGGCGTTACTGGAACCGTGGCGCGGCAAAATTCCAGACGAAGTATTCACGAAGGTTTACACGCCACCGGCAACCGACGGATCCGGCAAGATTCGCAAAAACCTGCGCACGGCACTGCGGCTGCTGAAGAAGGGCGGCTACATAATCGAGAACAACAAGCTGATCTCGCCGAAAACCGGCAAGGCCATTTCGATCGAAATTCTGCTCGTCAGCCCCGCGTTCGAACGCATCGTCGCACCCTTTGCACAAAACCTTAAACGGCTTGGAATTGTGGCAAAGATCCGCACTGTCGATCAATCGCAATACATCAATCGGACGCGCTCATTCGATTTTGACATGATCGTCGGCGGCGCCGGACAATCCGAATCCCCCGGAAACGAGCAGCGCGATTATTGGAGCACGGACGCGGCCGACCGGCAGGGAAGCCGGAACACCATCGGCGTCAAAAATCCGGCGGTGGACGCGCTGATCGAAAAAATCGTCGACGCGCCTGACCGGAAATCATTGGTCACCGCTACCCGCGCGCTCGACCGTGTATTGCAGTGGAACCATTACCTCATCCCGCAATGGCATGTCCGGATCGAGCGCCTCGCATACTGGGATAAATTCGGCATATCGAAGCACCCGAAATACGGTCCCGACGTGATGAGCTGGTGGATCAATCCGGCGAAGGAAGCCGCTATCAAGCAGAACGGCAAAAAGCCTTAACGCGCAAGACGCCTGGCGCGTAAGATGCCTCCGCAATGAACCGTATCCTTTTGTCCCTCGCCGCGTACGCAGTGCTCGCGACAAGCGCTGTTACCGCCAATGCCCAGAACGCCGACCCAAAGCACGGGCTAAGTGTTTTTGGCGATCTGAAATATGGCAACGGCTTTCTCCACTTCAGCTACGCCAACCCGGATGCACCCAAGGGCGGCGCATTGAAAGTGCCGGGGCTCGATACTTTCGAGACCGTGAACCCGTTTATCCTGAAAGGCCGGAAAGAACCTCTGGCCGAATCGCTGTTATTCGACACGCTGATGGCACGGGCCTTCGACGAACCTGATGCCTATTACGGGCTCGTTGCGAAAACCGTCGAGCAGCCCGCCGATAAAAGCTGGGTTGCCTTCAATATCGATCCCCGCGCGAAATTTCACGACGGCACATCGATCACCGCCGGCGATGTTGTATTCACGTATAACTCGCTGAAAAAAAACGGCCACCCGCGATACCGAATCAACTTCCGTGACGTAGATCGCGCCGAGGCCACGTCGCCGGGCCGCGTGAAGTTCACGTTCAAGCCGGGCATCCACCGTGATCTGGCAACCCGGCTTGCGGCCCTGCCGGTGCTCTCGAAGGCCTATTACGACAAGGTGGATTTCAAGAAAACGACGTTCGTGGCGCCGTTGGCCAGCGGCCCCTACCGCGTCGGAAAATACGAGCCGGGACGGTCTATCACTTATAGCCGTGTCAAAAACTATTGGGCGAAGGATCTGCCGGTCATCCGCGGGCGCTACAATTTCGATGCGGTCACGGTCGACTATTACCGGGACCGCGAGGTCATGTTTCAGGCGTTTTTCTCGCAGCAATACGACTTTCGCGAAGACTTCACGTCGCGCCAATGGGCGACCCAGTACGATAAACCGCCGGTCAACGCCGGACTGGTCATCCGCGAAGTCCTGCCCGATGAGACACCTTCGGGCGTGCAGGCATTTATCCTGAATCTGCGGCGCGAGAAATTCCAGGATGTGCGCGTGCGGACCGCCATCGACATGGCTTTCGATTTCGAATGGACCAACAAGACACTGTTCTACAGCCAGTATGCGCGCACCAATTCGATGTTCGAGAATTCAACGCTGGCGGCCAAAAAACCGCCGACGAAAGACGAACTTGCCTTGCTGGAACCGTTTCGCGGCGAACTCCCCGAAGAAGTGTTCACCACGCCCTTTGCATCTCCGCAGACGGACGGCTCCGGCAAGCTGCGGTCGAGCCTGCGGAAAGCCAGCCGATTGCTCAAACAGGCGGGATACAGGATCGAGGACGGTGTACTGAAGGATGCGGCGGGCGCGCCGCTGAAGATCGAATTTCTGCTCTTCGAGGCCAGCTTCAAACGCATTATCGGCCCCTATATAAATAATCTGAAGCGGCTCGGCATTCAGGCCTATATCCGCATTGTGGATACTGCCAATTTCAAGCGCCGCCAGGATACGTTCGATTTCGACATCGTTATCCGGCGTATTGCTCAGCCGCTGACCCCCGGGCTGGAACAACGCAACTACTTCGGATCGGAATTTTCCGGTGTGCAGGGCTCTTTCAATGTCGGGGGCGTCAAGAATAGCGCAGTAGATGCGCTGATCGAAAAGGTCGTGACGGCGACATCGCGCCCCGCGCTGACCACCGCCGTGCGCGCGCTGGACCGTGTTATCATGTGGAACCGCTATGCGGTGATGCAGTGGTACAAGGGCGCTCATAACATCGCCTATTGGAACAAGTTCAACCGACCCGCAGTGTCGCCCCGTTACGCTATGGGCGTGATCGACACCTGGTGGTTCGATGCGGCCAAGGCAAAAATGATCGAGGACGGTATCGCACCGCCCCTGCCACCGAGCGCATTGCCGCCCCCCGGCAAGAAGTAGCGGGAAAAGAACACCGAATGCTTTCTTATATCGTCCGCCGGCTTGCCCTGATGATCCCCACCCTACTGGGGATCATGGTCATCAATTTCGGCATCGTGCAGCTGGCGCCGGGCGGGCCGATCGAACAGATCATCGCCGAAATCTCCGGCACTGATGCCGGCACCACGGGCCGCATCAGCGGCGGCGGCAGCGAAATAGCGGGCGGCGGGACATCCGCCGGGGCATCGGCATCGACCGCCGATACCGGCTATCGCGGCGCCCAGGGGCTCGACCCCGAATTCATCAAGGATCTTGAGCGGCAGTTCGGGTTCGACAAGCCGCTGCATGAACGGTTCCTGAAAATGATGGGCGACTTCATCGTTTTCGACTTCGGTACCAGCTTTTTCCGTGATGAGACGGTGATTGATCTGGTGCTGTCGAAAATGCCGGTCTCGATCTCGCTCGGCCTGTGGACCACGCTGATCGTCTATCTGGTGTGTATCCCGCTCGGCATCCGCAAGGCGGTGATGGACGGCACACGGTTCGATGTGTGGACGACGACGATACTGACCATCGGGTTCGCGGTTCCCTCCTTTGTAATGGCGATCCTGCTGATCGTTTTGTTTTCGGGGGGCAGCTTTTTCGATATCTTCCCGCTCCGCGGGCTGACATCGGAGAATTTCGACGAGCTGTCGGTGGTGGGCCAGATTTTTGATTATCTCTGGCATCTGATCCTGCCGATAACGGCGCTGGTGCTGGGTGGTTTCCTGTCGCTGACCATGCTGACCAAGAATTCCTATCTCGACCAGATCAACATGCTCTACGTCCAGACCGCGCGCGCCAAGGGCCTGACCGAGCGCCGCGTGATGTATGGCCACGTATTCCGCAATGCGATGCTGATCGTGATCGCCGGTTTCCCCGGCGCGTTCATCGGTATTCTGTTTACCGGTGCGATGCTGATCGAGATTATTTTCTCGCTCGACGGGCTTGGCCTGCTCGGCTTCGAAGCCGCGATCAAGCGCGATTATCCGATCATGTTCGCGACCGTCTATTTCTTCACGCTGCTCGGTCTGGTGATGAACCTGGTGGGTGATCTGATGTACACGATCATCGATCCGCGCATCGATTTTGAGGGCCGTCATGTCTAGGGCGGCTAGCTTGGACACAGCGAAACCGGCGCGGGTAACAGACGGGCCACCCCGGTTCCTCGGCCTGCGAATTTCGCCGCTGAATGCGCGCCGCCTGGTGAATTTTCGCCGCAACCGGCGCGGTCGCTGGGCGCTATGGGCGTTCCTTGTACTGTTTCTCGGTACCCTGCCGGCCGAGTTCATCGCCAATGACCGCCCGCTGGCGGTCTGGTATGAGGGCGCGCTCTATACCCCGGTGCTCAACACCTATGCGGAGACCGTCTTCGGGGGAGACTTTGAGACCGAAGCCGAATACCGCGAAGTCGATGTACAGGAGCTGATTACCGATAAGGGCGGCTGGATCCTGTGGCCGGCGGTGCGCTACAGCTACAATACCGTCAACCTGAACCTCAAAGTTCCGGCCCCGGCGCCGCCATCGGGCGATAACTGGCTCGGCACCGACGACCAGGGCCGAGACGTGGTGGCGCGGGTGATTTACGGGTTCCGGATATCGGTGCTGTTCGGACTTATCCTGACCATCATCGGGTCGATCATCGGGATCGTCGCCGGCGCGTTCCAGGGTTATTTCGGCGGCTGGCTGGATCTTATCGCCCAGCGCTTTATCGAAATCTGGGGAGGGCTGCCCCAGCTCTACATCCTGATCATCCTATCCAGCGTGATTATCCCCGGGTTCTGGACGCTGCTGCTGATCCTGTTGTTGTTTGGCTGGACATCGCTCGTCGGCGTGGTGCGCGCCGAGTTCCTGCGCGCACGTAATTTCGAGTTCGTCAAAGCGGCACGCGCGCTCGGCGTCGGCAATGTGACCATCATGTTCCGCCACGTGCTGCCCAATGCGATGGTCGCGACGCTGACCTTCCTGCCGCTGATCCTGACCGGTTCGATCACCAGCCTGACCGCGCTCGATTTCCTCGGCCTTGGCCTGCCGCCGGGCTCGCCGTCGCTGGGTGAGCTGCTCCAGCAGGGCAAGTCGAACCTGCAGGCGCCGTGGCTCGGCCTGACATCGACCATCAGTATCTCGATGACCCTGATCCTTTTGATCTTTGTCGGCGAAGCGGTGCGCGACGCGTTCGATCCCAGAAAGACATTCGGGGAATAGCCGGACAATGACTGAACCCCTGATCAAAATTTCCGACCTGTCGGTGTCGTTCGGCCGCGGCGAGAACGAAACCCGTGCGGTCAGAAACGTGTCGTTCGAAATTGCGCGCGGCGAGACGCTGGCGCTGGTCGGCGAATCCGGCTCGGGAAAGTCGGTGACCGCGCTGTCTATCCTGCAGCTTCTACCCTATCCGACGGCGCATCACCCATCGGGCTCCATCATGCTGGCGGGCGGGGAGATCGTGGGCGCCCCACCCGAGAAGATGCAGAAAATCCGCGGCAACCGGATCGCCATTATTTTTCAGGAACCGCTGACATCGCTTAACCCGCTGCACTCCATCGAAAAGCAGCTGAGCGAGATCCTGTTCATCCACAAGAAGATGGATAAGGACGCTGCCCGCGCGCGCGTCATCGAACTGCTGAGCGAGGTCGGCCTGCCCGATGTCGAGGACCGCCTGTCGGCCTATCCGCACCAGTTATCCGGTGGCCAGCGCCAGCGCGTGATGATTGCGATGGCGCTGGCGAACGATCCTGACCTGCTGATCGCGGACGAGCCGACCACCGCGCTCGATGTGACCATCCAGGCACAGATTCTCGCCCTGCTGCGTGATATCCAGGCCAGGCGCGGTATGTCGATCCTGCTGATCACCCACGATCTGGTCATCGTGCGCAAGGTCGCGCACCGGGTCTGCGTGATGCAGGGCGGCGAGCTGGTCGAGGTCGCCGAGACCGAGAAACTGTTTGAGACGCCGCAGCACGATTACACCAAACACCTGCTGGCGGCGGAGCCCAAGGGCAATCCCCTGCCCGCGCGCGTCGACGCGAAACCGGTGATCGAAGCCGACAACCTGCGGGTCTGGTTCCCGATCAAAAAGGGCATCCTGCGGCGCACGGTCGGCCATGTAAAAGCGGTCGACGGCGTCGATCTCGTCGTGCGCGAAGGCCACACGGTCGGCGTGGTCGGCGAATCCGGATCGGGCAAGACGACACTTGCGATGGGCCTGCTGCGGCTCGAGATCAGCGAGGGGCCGATCACCTTCAGCGGCACGCGCATCGA
The DNA here is from genome assembly GCA_905181725.1 of Alphaproteobacteria bacterium UBA830. Taxonomy (GTDB): domain Bacteria; phylum Pseudomonadota; class Alphaproteobacteria; order MPNO01; family UBA830; genus CAXBCP01. The sequence goes on along the minus strand of CAJIYX010000005.1, from coordinate 62,285 downwards.
CGGCTTCAGTGCCAGGGAGATGCGCCCCTTGCGCAAACAGATGCAGGTCGTGTTTCAGGATCCGTTCTCGTCGCTGTCGCCGCGCATGTCGGTCGGCCAGATCATCGAGGAAGGGCTGCGCCTGCATAACCTTGCGGCCAATACCTACGAGGGACGCCGCGCCGCGATAGCCGAGGCACTGGACGAGGTCGGCCTGCCGGCGGACGCGCAGGACCGCTATCCCCATGAGTTTTCCGGTGGCCAGCGCCAGCGCATCGCCATTGCCCGCGCCATCGTGCTCAAACCGCAATTTATCGTGCTGGACGAGCCGACATCGGCGCTCGACATGTCGGTGCAGGCCCAGATCGTCGACCTGCTGCGCGACCTGCAGGACAAACACGATCTTGCCTATCTGTTTATCAGCCATGACCTGAAAGTCGTCCGCGCACTTGCCGACGAACTGATCGTGATGAAGGACGGCAAGGTCGTCGAACAGGGACCGGCGGACCGGATATTCGATCAGCCCGCCGAGGAATATACCAAGGCCCTGATGGCCGCGGCCTTCAACATCAAGGCGGTCAAGACCGACACCATCGGCACCTGATCCGTCGGTATTGGGAAGTTTTTATCACCGCATGTCAGAACATGTTTTTCACATCCGATGAGAACGTCGGATAGGCGAAGATCGTGTCTTTCAGCACCGATGCCGTGATGCCGTTTTTCATCGCCAGGACAAACAGATTGATCAGATCCTCGCCGTGATGGCCGATTATATGGGCGCCGACGATGTGGTCGGTGTCCTCGTCGATGGGAATCTTGGACCAGGCCGCGGTCTCCGCATAGGACTTGGCGCTGAACCAGCCGGCCATATCGTTTGCGGAGACCCGCAGGTTCGGGACCGCCTCCCGCGCTTCTTCTTCGGTCGGCCCGACGCTGCTATAGGCGGGGATCGTGTACACACTGCTCGGCAACACCGAATAATCCGCCGTCGCGGACGGACCATTGACGATGTTCTAGCCGACGATCTTCCCCTCATAGGTTGCGACCGGCGACAGTTGGGGCGAGATGGTCAGCGCTAACGTCATGGCACTAAAGGCCGCCGCCATGTTTGTCGTGTTGCCGATAAAGGCCATCGCGTTGATCGCATTCGCCGCGGATGTCCGCGCGGCAACGCTGTCAATCAGAACGTGATTAACCGCCGCGGTCGTCGTATTCGAAAAGTTCACCACGGTGTTTTCATAGGCACCGTTGGTCGGGACCAGCGTATTCACCGCATTGGCGAGGGCACCCTTGATCGTGTTCCAGTTGCTGGAGCCGATGCTGCCAGAACTGTCCATGATGAAGCCGAGCTGGATCACGCCGGCATTGGCGGCCGGTGCGGAAATCGCAAGCCTGACGGCAACAACCGCTGCCGAGACGGTAGTGGAAAGTTTGTTGAAGAGACCCATGATATCTACCCCTTGGTTTATTCTTGTTTATCGTTGTTTCTTAATATTGCGTTAACACGCGCAAAAACTGTGCCAAGTATTTTTATTACATTAAAACAACAGGTTAAGGGATTGATCACCAACCGATCACACAAATGTGTAAAGAATTTCGACGGTGCCTGAATACCACCACATGCTCAGCCGGCGTCTTCAGTATTCTGAGTCTGCAGGCGGTAGCTCGGGCGGGGTGCCGGCCTCGAACGGGGTCGGGCTGTCGAGCTCACGGCCCGCTTCGGACACGTGATCGGCGAATTGAGACAGGAAAACGGCGCCCTTGACCGTGCGCTGCACCTCTATGCTGCGGCGGTCGTAATCGTCCCGCCGGCGGCGGACAAAACCGAGCTGGCCGAGCCGGTCCAGCGCGCGCGAAATCGCCGGTTTAGAAATATTCAGCGAATCCGACAGGCCGCGCACGGTATGCGGCGGTGTCATCGTATAGACCGCCAGCAGGATCGACATCTGGCGCGCCGACAGGTCGGGTCCATCGCCCCGCACGCTGGCACTCAGCGCATCGCGCCATAACGCGAGCGCATCGTCCTGATTGAGAAAAACCGGCATATTCGCCTTATCCGTCCCCGTCCGGTAATGGTGCCTGGCGGTGGGTTCCAGTGGTGGTTCCCGCGCCGGCATTCTTGCAGTTCGTTACGCAGCCGGATTGAGTGTAGCCGAATCAAACAGCCGCCGCACCCATCCGACACCCCCGCTATCGGGCCCCGCTGTCGGAACCGGGTATCGGGGCCCATTGTCCTGAGCGGGGCTTGACCTGAGACGTCGCGGGAAAGACAAAGATAATCTGAGTTCAACACGCCGGAAGGAACACCGATGACCCTGAAACTGCTGCTGCGCGGACCGTCGCCTTTTGGCCGCAAGGGAACCTTTTCCATTGCGCATCTCGGTCTGTCCGACCGCGTCGATATCGGTGTGCCGGATGATGAGGACTCGCTGCGAAAGCTCAATCCGCTGGCGAAGGTGCCGGCCCTGATCATCGAGGACGGCACAGCCCTGTTCGACAGCCGGGTCATCCTTGAATATCTCGACACACTGTCCGGTGGCGACAAGATCATCCCGGTGGAAACCGGTGCGCGTTTCGCCGCCCTGCGCGACGCCGCGATGGCGGATGGCATTCTCGAAGCCGCTCTTCTGGTTACCTATGAAGGCCGCTACCGTCCCGATCAAACGCCGTACGAGCCCTGGCTGGACTTCCAGCGCGGCAAGGTCCAGCGCGGCCTGGCGGCAATGTCCGACACGCCTCCCGCGGCCACACCGCTGACCGTCGGCGGTATCGGTCTCGCCTGCGCACTGGAATATATCGACTTCCGCAAGCAGTATGACTGGCGGCCCGAATTTCCGGCATTGGTCGAATGGCTGGACAGCTTCAACGCCGTCCATCCAGCATTTGCGGACAGTAAACCGTCAGATTGACGAGTGCTAAGACGCGTTTGGAGTGGGGTCCCTCTCCGCCTGCCTCTTATTCAATTGTCATCCCGGCCTTGTGCCGGGATCCATCTTTCCAGCGCCTCTGGATCCCGCCCTGCAGCACGATCAGTCTGGTGCGGAGGTCATTGGGCAGGCCGAGTGCCGTGAACAGCCGGATCATTTTCGCGCCGCACAGGTTTACAGGATCAGGGTCAGCACGCCGGTATAGCCATACAGGCTGTTCTTCGAAATCTCGCCATTGGCGAAGAAGCCGACAAGCGGCACATCATCGCCGAGGACAGCCTGGACCGCCTTCATTTCGTCGGAATCGGGGCCGAACAGGTTAGGGCCGCGGGCGACGCAGGAATAATACAGCGCGGCTTTTGGTGTCCCCTTGGCACGCCTGGTCACATCGGCCAGCATGCGGTCGAGATCTTCCGCTGCGGCAGGCCCGTCGCGGCGAACGAATATCACCCGGTCACCGGCGGAAATGCGCTCACCGATGGCGACCAGCTTGTTGCCAGGATCGATACCGACAATATTGCGCACCAGATAGTCGCCAGCATCGCCGGCAGAATCATCGCCCGAGTCGCCGCCTGGGTCGCCGACCGATTCTGCGCCCGCGATCGGCAGCGCCGCGTAGATATAGCCGCTCACCCGTTCCAGATTGCGCGAGAGCACCTCGCCGATATCTTCGCGGAAAACGTCCAGTGCGGGACGGCCGTCCAGCTCGGCGATAATATTTTCATCCGCTTTGGTGACTTCGTGAATGTTGCCAACGGGCGAACAGCCCTGGCTAAGACCGGTAACCACCCGAACATCTTCGCCAAAGAGTACGCCCGATACGCCACCCTCGGTCAGGCGGTCGGCGATCTGGGCCTGCTTGCCGCGTGATGCGGTGAGCCCGCCGACCAGAAACGCGTCCGTATCGTCGGTGATCGCATTGAGAATATCGCCGATATACGCATTGCGCGGATCTGCGTGGACGATACCCAGAACCGGATTCGCGCGGCCCGCCCAGTTCATCACATTATCGGGCAGCGGATCGCCGGGTGTGTCCACCGTGGGTAGAATACAGAAGGAATCTTCGGGCAGCACACCGAGCATGGCGACCATCGCCGGGGTTTCAAAATATTCCCTGCCGCCAACCATCACGCCGAACCCTATCGTACCGACCCAGTGCTCAACCCCGGTCGCCTCGCGCAGGCGGTCGGCGATCAGCGGCAGATCGCCATCCAGCGTATCGGTGACGTAGACAAATCCGAGATTCGCACCTGACGGCACGTCGCCGATCTGCGCGAGGCAGGACCGCACAAGCGTTTCCCAGTCGGCGTCTGCGGCATGGCCTAGGCGAAATGTCTGTGTCGTCGTTTCCATGGCTACTCCTTCGCGCCCAGCAGGCGGCGCACGGACGGCAATATACGTTCTACGATAATCGCGACACCCTTTTCGTTCGGATGAATGCCATCGGGCTGATTCAGGTCACGTTGGGCGGCCACCCCATCGAGAAAAAACGGATAGAGGCTAACCCCGTATTTTTTGGCGAGATCAGGATAGATGCTGCGAAAATCGGTCTCATACTCCTTGCCCCAGTTTGGCGGCGCATACATACCGGCCAGCATCACCTTTACCCCCGCCGCCTGCAGCTTTGCGACGAGCGTATCCAGATTGCTGCGCGTCGTTCTGGGATCGATGCCGCGCAGCGCGTCATTCGCGCCAAGCTCGACCAGCGCATGGGTCGGTTTGTCGGCGAGCGCCCAGTCGATCCGCGACAATCCGCCGGCCGTGGTGTCACCCGACACGCCGGCATTAATAACGATGGCAGAAATGCCGCTTTCTTTAAGCGCGGCCTGCAATTTGACGGGAAAAGCTTCCTTTTCAGGCAGGCCGTACCCGGCGGTCAGGCTGTCGCCCAGCACCATGAGACGTATCTGATCGGCGGCAGCGACGGAAGAAACCCCCGCAAACGTGAGGAGACCAAGCGCAATCCATTGCTTGAGAACAGGCGTAAACGCTCTATATCGAGAGTTACATTCCCCCTGAACGCAGCCCCTGCGGAGCATTATGAAAGACGATAACGGCATACGTGAACCCATGGTTCTCCTGGACGGTGTTGAACTTAAGCTGGAGAGTGAAGCCGGTTCCGTCAATATCCTCAAAGGGATTAATCTTGAAATAGCCGCCGGCGACACCGTCAGCCTGGTCGGCCCGTCCGGGTCCGGCAAGACGTCGATGATGATGCTCATCGGCGGTCTGGAGCGCCAGACCGGCGGCAGGGTTGTGGTCGCAGGTCACGATCTGGCGACGCTGGATGAAGACGGACTGGCACGGTTCCGGCGCGACAATGTCGGCATTGTGTTCCAGAATTTTCACCTCGTACCGACCATGCATGCGATGGAGAACGTCGCGATCCCCGTCGAACTTGCCGGGCTCGACAACGCATTCGATCGCGCACGCGCCGCTCTCGCCTCGGTCGGGCTCGACCATCGGCTGTCGCATTATCCGGGTCAGCTATCGGGTGGCGAACAGCAGCGTGTCGCGCTTGCCCGTGCCATCGTCGCCGAACCGCGGCTGATTCTGGCGGATGAACCGACCGGCAATCTCGATGGCGGCACCGGCGATTCCGTGATCGATCTGTTGTTTTCGCTCCGCGCCAACCATGGGGCGACGTTGCTGCTGATTACCCATAATCCGACCCTTGCCGAGCGATGTGGGCGCGTCATCGACTTGCAGGACGGGCTTATCAGCTCCGACCGGGTCACGTCGTGAATACTGCCGGAACAACGTCGTGAACAATGCCTTTCGCATTGCCCGGCGCGAACTGCGCGGCGGACTAAAAGGTTTTCGCGTCTTCCTGGCATGTCTGGCCCTCGGAGTGGGCGCCATTGCGGCGGTCGGCTCCATCGCATCATCGGTCATTTCGGGGCTTGAAGAAGACGGTGCCATCCTGCTTGGCGGCGATGCCGCGCTGCGGATGACACACCGGGATGTTTCGGCCGACGAACGGGCCTTTCTGGAAAAATCCGCCGATGTTTCGCGCGTGGTCTATCTGCGCTCGATGGCGCGCTCGACCGAGACCGGCAAGCGCTCGCTCGTCGAAATGAAGATGGTAGACAACGCCTACCCGCTGTTTGGCGCGCTTGAGACATCCCCTGCCGCGCCGCCGCCGGATCTGTTCGCAAAACGCGGCGATGTCTGGGGCGCGATCGCCGACACGGCTCTGCTGAAGCGGCTCGGAATCGAGATCGGCGGAAAGATCAATATCGGTGAGGCAACCTACGAGATCCGCGGCACTATCGACCGCGAGCCCGACCGCGTTTCCGGTGCACGCGCGCTCCAGCTTGGGCCGCGCTTCATGGCCGCCGCTTCATCGGTCAGCGATAGCGGGCTTGTCCAGCCGGGGAGCCAAGTCTGGTTTTTCTATCGCATTCGGCTGAACGATAGTACCGCGCTCGATTCTTGGAAGACAGGCCTCGATGACGCCTTCCCCGACGCCCAATGGGTGGTCCGCGACCGCAGCAACGCATCGCCGATCATTAAGCGCTTTATCGACCGGACCACATTGTTCATGACCCTGGTGGGGCTGACGGCGCTGCTGGTTGGCGGGGTCGGTATCAGCAATGCGGTGCGTGATTTTCTCGCCGGCAAGATGCAGACCATCGCGACGCTAAAATGTATCGGTGCGTCCTCCGGGCTGATTTTCGGGGTTTATCTGATCCAGATCATGGCGATGGCCCTGGTGGGCATCGCCATAGGCTTGCTAATCGGTGGGCTTGCGCCGGCGGCGCTGGCGGACCTGTTGCGCGATGCGCTGCCGCTGGTCGCCCGGATCGGGGTCTATGCCCAGCCGCTGATCCTCGCCACCGCGTTCGGCATTCTGACGGCGCTGGCGTTCTCGATATGGCCGATCGCGCGTGCCTGCGACCTGCCCGCCGCCGGGCTGTTCCGCGATTCTATCGCGCGGTTCCGCGCTGCACCGCGCTGGCCGTTCGTGGTGGCAACCGTGGTTTTACTCGCCGCCCTAGCAGTGCTCGCCATTGAGACCGCTTTCAGTCGCATGATCGCGATGTATTTCGTTGTAGGATCGGCGGTCGCGATGGCGCTGTTCGGCATCGCGGGCATTCTGATTGCGCGCGCGGCAAAACTGCTCGGCAGCGTCGGCGGGACCGGGCTGCGTCTGGCGCTCGCCAACCTGCACCGGCCCGGCGCGCCGACGGGCAGCGTCTTTATGTCGCTCGGCCTCGGCCTGACGGTACTGGTGACCGTGGCGCTGATCGAATCCAATCTCGGCAACCAGATCACAAAAAGCCTGCCCGAACGCGCGCCCGGCTATTTCTTTATCGACATCCAGAACGATCAGGTCGCCGCCTTCGAAAAAACCGTGTCCGGCGTCGCCGGGTTCCGAGAAATGCGCCGCACGCCGATGCTGCGTGGCCGCGTCACCCGGCTCAACGGCGAAACCGCGAGATCCGAAAACGTTGCCGAGAACGGCAGATGGATTCTCCGCGGCGACCGCGGTGTGACCTGGGCGCGTGCACTGCCGGAGGGTGAAACCGTGGTCGCCGGCGACTGGTGGCCGGCGGATTACGCGGGCCCTCAGCTCGTTTCCCTGTCGGCGAATTCGGCCGCCAGCCTCGGGCTTGATATCGGCGATACGATCACGATCAATATTCTGGGGCGCAATATCACCGGCAAGATCGCCAACCTGCGCGATGTCCGCTGGGGCACGCTGCGCATGAACTTCCTGTTCATGTTCTCCCCTGGCCTGCTGGAAAATGCGCCGCAGACCCATCTGGCGACCGTCCATGCCGACCCGGCGCTTGAAGCCGGGATCGAGACCGCCGTCGCCGCCGCGTTCCCCAACGTCACCACCATACGCGTGCGCGATGTGCTGGAAACCGTCAACGGCTTCCTCGGGAAGCTCGGCCTCGCCATCCGGATGACGGCAGGGATCGCCATCATCGCCGGCACGCTTGTACTGGCGGGCGCCGTTGCGGCGGGTCACCGCCGGCGGGTATACGATTCCGTTGTCCTCAAGGTGCTCGGCGCCACGAGACGGCGGATCATGGGCACGCTGCTGCTGGAATACGGCCTGCTCGGCCTGGTGACGGCCCTGATCGCGTCCGTGATCGGCACTGTCGCCGCCTGGGCCGCGGTCACCGAAGTGATGAAATTCGAGTTCAGTTTCGATCCTCTGGCTGTGGCCAGCGCCGCGACTATCGCCATCGTGGTGACGCTGGCGCTCGGATTCTACGGCACCTGGCGCGCGCTGGGCCAGAAAGCCGCGCCCCTGCTGCGCAACGAATAAGCTATTTCCACCTGGAAGCACCGTCAGGCAGGCAGAATTCCAGCGCTCTTCACGAAACATTAACTTTCGTTAATCATACGAGGGATTGCAACGGGTTCTGGTTGATTTCGACTCGATAGCACCCCATATTCCCACTAGGGTTTAACACTCGGGTCGCGAAAGGATCTGACATGGCTTTCGGAAACGAAAAAACAATTTATACCGGCTCACGTTCCATCGATCAGGCGGAATTCGATGTCGGCCTCCGCGCGCACATGCTGCGGGTGTACAATTACATGGCGTCCGGCCTCGCGCTGACGGGCATTTTTGCGATCGTGATCTCGCAGATGTCGTTCGTCACAAATGAGGCGGGCCAGCTTGTCGCTTATACGAGCCTCGGCCAGACGTTGTTCGGCACTCCGCTCAAATGGGTCGTGATGCTGGCCCCGCTCGGGCTGGTCTTCTTCCTGAGCGCGCGGCTTCATAAGCTGCAGCAGTCGACGGCGCAGGCGGTCTTCTGGCTTTACGCGGCGTTGATGGGCGTTTCCTTCGCGGTCATCCTCATCCAGTTCACCGGCGCCAGCGTGGCCCGCGTGTTCTTCATCACGGCGGGTACGTTCGCTGCGATGAGTATCTGGGGTTACACCACGAAGAAAGACCTGACGGGCATGGGCTCGTTCCTGTTCATGGGTCTGATCGGCATCATTATCGCGTCGATCGTGAACATGTTTATCGGCAGCTCCGCGCTGCAGTTCGGGATCTCCGTGATCGGCGTGCTGGTCTTCGTCGGCCTCACCGCCTACGACACGCAGAGCATCAAGAACGAATATGCCGAGCACCTGGATGAAGACACCAAGGGCAAGCTCGCCATTTCGGGCGCGCTCCGGCTGTATCTCGACTTCATCAACCTGTTCATCATGCTGCTGACCCTGTTCGGCGACCGCCGCTGACGTGCCACAGCACTGAGCGCTAAAAAAGAACCGGGCCCCAATTTGGGGCCCGGTTCTTTGTGTGCTATCCGGCCGACGTTATTCCGCAGCCTGGGCCATCCGACCCGATCCGGGGTCGTTCTCGGCCTCGATCATCGCCTCCAGGGTGCGGATCGCCTGCAGCCCGCCGCCATCGTGATTGATGTCGATGCGCGGCTGTGTGGTGCCGGAATCGATGTTTTCCTGCTGCAGACCGATGATTTCCAGATCCTCGAGGAAAGCTTCGTGGATATTGGCGACCAGCAGGTCGGTGAGCCACGGCTCGTCGATGCGGAAATCGTGCGCCTGCGCCCAGAAATAGTGGGTCGTCTTGTCGGTCTCAGGCGTGATCGCGTTGAGGTTCCGCATGGTGATGCCCTGGCTGCGGTCGCCGTCGATGGCACCGGTGCCCGCCTTGGCGGCGCCGACGTCGAGCCGTACGAAGGCCGGCGGCGTCCACATGATGTGCTGCCAGCGGTCGACATGTTCATCCGGCGCGAACCCGCCGGCTTTCTCAAAGAACGGCGGCGGCGTGGAATCCATCACCCAGCGCGTGACCGTGACATGGCTGTCGCTACGGTCGACTGACATCGGCGTCTCGGCAACCGCGCTGGTGCCAAGCGTCGTCGCATGAATGTAAGACAAATGCGACAAATCAAGCAGGTTCTCGACCAGCAGCTTGTAATCCGCCTTCAGGTGCATCAGCTCACCCTTGGCGCGCCATTCGGGATCGTCCATCCAGTGGAAATCCTCAATATCGTCCGGGTTCGCCAGCGCCGGATCACCCATCCACAGCCAGATCCAGTGATTGCGTTCGACCACCGGGTAGGAGCGCACCCGGCATCCCGGCGGCGGCACGGACTGGCCCGGCACGCGAACGCAGTCGCCATGCGCATTATATTCAAGCCCGTGATAAGGGCACTGGATCAGATCGCCGACCAGCTTGCCTTCCGACAGCGGCGCGTGGCGATGGGCGCATTTGTCTTCTAGCGCAACAGGCGTGCCGTCTTCCTGGCGGTAGAACACCACCGGTTCGTTCAGCAGCGTGCGCCGCAGCAGGCTCTGGCGGCCGACCTCCGTATCCCAGGCGCCGACATACCAGGCATTTTTAAGAAACATCGGTTTTCACTCCCTATCACTTAGATATCTAATGTTTAGCGTTTTCCCCTATCGGGCCGCAACCTTCTTACTGTCCCGCTCGGCGGCAAGACGTTCTTCCACCATGCGCCGCGCGGCAAGCCCCGGCGCATCCACGTTCAGATCGATCAGCGGCCGGTCCGGGTCGCGCATCAAGGATGCCTGCTGCGCTTCGAGGATGTCGACATCTTCCATGAACGTCATCAGGAAGCCGTCATACATCTGCTGTTTCCAGTCGGCGTCGTGGATGCGGAAATCCCAGACATGAGCATAGAAATAGAAGCTGGAATTCTCGGTCTCGGGCGTCGGGGCATTGAGCGCGCGGATATGAATGCCGTCGTCATATTCCGTTCGCCCGCCAAATTCGCCCGCACCGACCGGCCCGCATCCGGCATAAACGACGGTATGTGCCGGTGCCTGCGCCTCGACAATCTGCCAGCGATCGACAGTGCCGTCGAACCCGCCGCCCGTCTTGAACAAGGGCGGCGGTGGGCGGTCCTGTATCCAGCGCGACATGCGGACCCGGTCGGCCAGGCGTTCGGTCTTCACGGGGAAATCGATAATGGCGTCATTGCCGAGCGTGCGGGTGTGGACATAGCCGAGATGCGACAGATCGAGCAGGTTGTCGGTGATCAGCTCAAAATGGCACTGGATATGCAGGAATGCGCCGGGATTATGCGCCCAGCCCGGATGGCCCACCCACCACCAGTCGGGCAGCAACGCTTCATCGGCAAGCGCCGCATCGCCCATCCAGATCCACAGGAAACCGTATTTTTCGACCAGCGGAAATGCTTTCACGGCAGCACCCGGCGGCACCTTCGACTGACCCGGCACCGAAACACAGGCGCCCAAGACATCGAATTCAAGCCCGTGATAGCCGCACTGCACCCGGTCGCCCACGACCTGGCCCAGCGATAACGGCAAATGCCGGTGACAGCACCGGTCTTCAAGCGCGACGGCGTACCCTGCGCTGTCGCGGAACATCACCACAGGCTCCCCCAGCAACGTGCGGCCCAGCGGCCCACCGTCTTTCAACTCGCGGTCATACGCCGCCACATACCAGCAGTTTTTTATAAACATGGGTAAAGTGTATCGCAATAATCCGTTTCGTAAAGCCACCCCACACCCTAATATCTCTTCTCAAATAAAAGCCTACTTGAACACAGGAGCACACCCATGATGGCACCCTATTCCGGCGGCTGCGGTTGCGGCGCGATCCGCTACACTGTTACCAGCGAACCGCTGATCTCGTATCTCTGCCACTGCACCGAATGCCAGCGCCGCACGTCGAGCGCGTTCGGGCTGAACCTGCAGATCCCGACGGAGAACCTGGTGATCGAACAGGGCACGCCCGCATCACGCACGCGCTCAGCGGATAGCGGCAACGAACTCGTGCTTAATTTCTGCAGCGATTGCGGCACGTCGCTGTTTTCAGTACCGAGCGCGCGGCCGCAGATCCGGGTGGTCTATGCGGGCACTCTGGACGACCCGTCCTGGGTGCCGGTGAAGCTGAACATCTGGGCTGACAGCGCCCTGCCCTGGGTCCACATGGACCCGTCAATCGACAAGATTTCCGGCCAGCCCAACATGGCCGATTACATCGGAAAGGTCTGAGCCCATGGCAGCCAATTACGGAGACCGCGCCCGCATAGGCATGCTACTGCCCTCGGTCAACCGGGCGGCCGAACCGCAGATCACGGAGATGCTGCCCCAGGGGGTCGCACTCCACACGACGCGGCTTCGCCTGCTATCGAGCAAGGAAGAACACATCAACGAGATGGTCGAGGACGTCGAGCGCGGCGCCGTGATGCTCGCCGATGCCGATGTTGACCTGATCGTGTTTCACTGCACGGCGGCATCCATGTTCGCACCGGGTTTCGATGACGGGATCATCGAGCGCATCGAGGCGGCTACAGGCAAACCTGCAACGTCAACATCGAAGGGCTGCATCGAAGCGTTCGAGAAATTCGATGCTAAAAAGATCACCCTGACCACGCCCTATATTCAGGCGACCAATGACCGCGAAATCGTGTTCCTGAAATCGCACAGCGTGGACGTGCTGTCCGAAACCGGCCTTGGCATCACCGGCGACGGTGGCGCGATGCTGGCCGTGGAGCCCGAAGAATGGCGCCGCCGGGTAAACGATCAGGACGAGCCGGAGTCACATGCCGCCTTCCTCAGCTGCACCGCCATCCGCGCCGTCGAGGCCATCGACGCGATCGAGGCCGATATCGGCAAACCGGTGGTGACGTCGAACCAGGCCATGGTGTGGCACGCGCTCAAGAAACTCGGCATCGACGATATGCCGACGGGGTACGGGCGGCTCATGGAGGCCTGACATCCCATAGGCGATTCCCGCCTTCGCGGGAATAACCAGACGGGGATGTTCTGAAAAGCCACCCAAACACGATTGTCATCCCGGATTTATTCCGGGATCCAGACTGATACTTAGGAAAAGAAGTAAGACCGGGCCTTGGCACAAGGCCGGGGTGACAGTTTATAGGGCAAACAAAAGGCCTCTCCGTGAACTTGGCGTCCTTGGAGACTTGGTGTTTATTCTGTCACCGGAAAAGAACGCTCTATTCCATGAACTCCGGGAACAGCCGTTCCGCCATGCGCAGGCAAGCGGGCCAGTCTTTGCCGCCGACGAGATTATCGCCTTCCTTCACCACCTGGGCGGCGGCGAATTCGCAGGCTTCCTCGTCCGGGAAGTTCAGGTTCTCGTAGCCCGCCGACAGGGCCGCGATCTGGCCGCGGCAGGCGAATTCGAGGAAATGGTGCATCACGAAGGCTTCGGGGATCGTGTCGCCGAGCACCAGCGAGCCGTGATTGCGCAGCAGCGCCACCTTGTAGCCCTCGATATCCTTGAGCAGCGGGTCGCGCATGAACAGGTTGAACTCGAAACCCTTGAATGCGTGATAGGCGATGCGATTGTGGAACCGCATGGCGTGCTGGTTGATCGTGAGGAGCCCCCATTTCTGGGACGACACGCCCATATTGGCCGCGGTATGGGTGTGGAACACGACGTTGATATCGGTGCGTTCCTTTAACAGGCCCGCATGGATGATCAGCCCGCCGCCTTTGAGCTTGGGCGCGCCGGCGGTGATCGGGCTGCCGTCATAGTCGTATTTCAGCAGGTTCGAGGCGGTGACTTCCTCGAACATGATATCGAACGGCTTGATCAGGATCGTGTTGTCTTCGCCCGGCACCCGGACCGACAGGTGGTTGTAGGTCAGATCGCTAACGTAATAATGCGCGATCAGCCGATAGGCGCAGGCGAGATCAACCCGGGTTTTCCATTCCTCGGCGCTGACCTGGTCCCGAACCGAGATGTCTTCCTTGATTGCGGCGATTGCCATGGTGTTTTCCCTCCCGTTGATTTCCTAAAAGAGTGTTCTCTCATCCTGCCGCCGTCAATGGGCGGCATGTGGTTACGACCGGAGCAGGCGCGCGTTGGAAAATGCGCAAAACAACCCCATGCACCCGAAGGGCCCCAACGAACAGCGGAATCTCCGTCACTCCGTCTCCGGCAGCTTCGCCACCGAGCGCACTGTTCCAGCCGGGGCAGAGGCGGTGTGAAACCCGTCCCGCAGCGCGTTACAGCTACCGCGCGGCGCGCCGGACCCGATGGTGCCACCAATGCACCCGGTAGCGCGGCAGACCGCAACCAACCGCGCCGCATTGCCCCTTCCCACAGCCCGAGACGCCGTCACGACCCGCCGTCCGTCCCGTTAAACACGTCCGCTCCCGGAACATTTTCCGGGCGGGCGCAACCCGCGCGGCGGGAGCGACCCGGGCGCCGGGCGAACGCCCGGGGGCATCGGGGTCGTGGCGTCCAGTGAGGCTGCGGGCGAGGACCGGGTTGCGGCGGTCGTCGCGCACCCACATCTGACGCTGGAAGACGCTGAGCAGGCGGGCGGCGTGGCGCAAGTCGGCGGCGGCCGGTTCGGCGGCACGGCGCAGGCTGTCGAGCGCCGCCGAATGGACCGCGATCATCTGGGCGGCGAGCATACCTTCCAGGGTGTCGCGCGGGCCGATATCGCACATCGCCGAGACGGCGGCGCACACCCGGTCCGCGCGCGCCTGCGCACCGAACCCGGGCACATCGAACCCCGGTTCATGTTGCGTCTACCTCGAATATCTCAACTTTCATCGGCGTGCCGCGATAGAATGGGCAGTTGGACAGCGCGACCACGCAATCCATCAGTGCCTCGAATTCGATATAGTCGCCCGGTTTCGACACGCCGTCTTCGAGCACCCACCAGCCCTGCGTGCAGTCGTGATGAAAGTTCATGAACAGGTCGATCGTATCGGGAATGTCTTCCGGCCTTAGATCCTACGGGGCGACGACGCCGGAAATAATCTCGTGGCAGCCGTCCTTTTCGCCGGCACCCATCGCGGCATAGAGATGGCGGTTGCACATGCGGCCGTGAACATCGTGCATGCCTTTGACATCTGCCGTATCGGCGGTGATGCGCATGATCTCGTTATTGATGGTCGACATCAGAAAATCGCCTTCGAACAGACGGTCGCGCGGATGGAGCCCGTCCTCGCCCCCCAGTCTCTCTGTCCCGGCACGCGAGCGCGAATAGGACGTCGACAGTTTTTCGCGCACGTTCTGCGCGTTGAACACCGCCATATCGACAACCTGCAGACCTTCAAGATCGGTCACGCGCAGGCGCTGGCCGGTTTTGATCGCATCGGCCCAGCCGGTCGCGGGGGCCATCACGGTTTCGAAGAACGGTTTCATCCCGGCAACTTTCGTTGTTATGCTCGGATAAGAGTACCGCGTTACCCCAACGTGTGAAACGAGGGAGAGAAGAGATGCCTGTCGCTGACGTAAAGCGCGAGCTGCCGTCGAACCGGATGATTTTCGATGCACGCCGCGACCCGGCGAAATACACCAATTTTGCCGATAACTTTGAGACCCTGATGGCGGAATACGGCCTGTCGGAAGACGAATGCCAGGCGTTCCGCGATCTGGACATCAAGCGCCTCGGCGAACTAGGGGTGCACCCCTATTTCCTCCCCCAGGTATCGCGGCTGTTTCACGGCGGCGCCTATAACCACAACAATTCGCCCTCGGCGCAGGCCTACGGCAAAAGCGTCGTCGAAGGAAAAGGGAAAACCCGCTAATGGCCGAACTTGTCTTTGCAACTGGGCTCAGCCACGCGCCGGGCCTGACCGGCTGGCTCGACCAGGCACCCGAACATGAACAGAAAAGCCTGACCGACGGCTTCAACAAGCTGGGCGAGCTGCTGCGTGCATCGAAACCCGATCTCATCATCGGCATCGCCAACGATCACGTTCTCAACATGCCGCTGCACGATCTGCACGATTTCTGCGTCGGCACGGCGGAAACATGGTCCGGGCCGGCCGAGTGGTTCCGCGACTGGATAAATGTCGACCCCTATACCGTGCAAGGCGCATCGGCGATCGCGCGCAAGCTGTTCGAAGGCCTGGGCGCGCGCGGTTTCGATACGACCTCCAAGTCGGATCTACTGTTCGACGATAACTGGTCGGTGCCATTGAAATACCTGACGCCGGATTACGATATCCCGCTGGTGCCGATCCACATGAACTGCGTGGTGCCGCCGGTGCCGTCGTCGCAGCATTGCTATGCATTCGGGCTCGCGGTGAAGGAAATCATCGAGAACGAGCTGCCCGACGGCCTGCGCGTCGCGTTCATGGGCACGGGGGGATTGAGCCACGATCCGGGCGGACCGAAATATTTCGACGTCGACGAGGAATTCGACCGCTGGTTTTTAGGCCTACTCGAAGAAGGCGACCCCGAAAAGGTGCTACGCGAATGCACCATGGAAAAAATGATCGCGGCGGGCGATGGCGGCACGTCGGAGCTGATCGCGTGGATCGCCACCATGGGCGCCGTCGGCACCCGCCCCGCAAAGACAATCTGTTACGAACCCTCCGTCGCGCTGCGCTGCGGGATGGGCTGCATTTACTGGGAAATGGATAAGGAGACAGCGAATGTCTGATACACATGAAGGCCAGCTGAATGGGCTCGGCGAAATGCTCGACCCTGCACATACGGCTCTTGTCGTCGTCGATATGCAGAACGATTTCTGCGCCGAGAACGGCTATATTCACAATGCCCAGGGCGTCGACATGAGTGGCAACAAACCGCTCGCCGCCCGCATCGGCAAGCTGGTCGAAGCCGCGCGCGATATCGGCGTGATGGTGGTCTGGATCAAGGCGATCTATGACCATGACCTGCTGCCCGCGCCGATGCTGACCAAGATGCTGGCAAAGGGCAAAGGCGCTGTCTGCTGCGCATCCGGTTCCTGGGGGGCAGATTTCTACGAGATCGGACCGGTTGACGGCGAACAGGTGGTCGAAAAGCGCTGCTATTCGGCATTTCACAACACCCAGATGGACGACATCCTGCGCCGCCGCGGCATCAAGTCGCTGGTGATGACCGGGGTCGCCACCAATGTGTGCGTGGAATCCACCCTGCGCGAGGCGTTCTTCCACGGTTATTACATCGTCATGCCGCCGGACTGCGTCGGCAGCGCCAATGCCTATTTGCATGAAGCATCGATCAAGACGGTCGAACAGATCTTCGGCTATGTGCCGGAAAGCGACGAAGTGCTGGGGATATGGGCGGGGAACGCTGGCGCGGCAGCGGCTGCAGCGGAATAACACCTCTACCCAATCAAAAAAGGCGGCGTTCCACCTGGGGTGAAACGCCGCCTTTCGTCTTTGTGGCGCCCGTCAAACATCGGACGTCATTCGCCGGAAATCAGACCAGGTCGAACCGGTCCCCGTTCATCACTTTTGTCTAGACCGCCACGAAATCGCTCACAAACTTCTCCTGCGCATAGACTTCCGCATAGGCGCGGAGGACCGAGTTGGAGCCGAAGACGAGATCGACCGACCGAGCCGTCCATTTGACCGTGTCGGTCTTACGATCGCGGATCTCGTAAAAATTCTTCCGTGTCGGCTTCCAGACATTGTTCATATCCGTCAGGTTCACGAAGAAGTCGGTCGTCAGCGCCCCTTCGCGATCCGTGAACACACCGTGGCCAGTACCGCCGTGATTGGTGCCGAGGACGCGCATGCCGCCGACGAGCACCGTCATCTCATGCGCGGTCAGGCCCATCAGCTGCGTGAGGTCGAGCATCAGCTCTTCCGGGCTGACGGCATAATCCTGCTTGAGCCAGTTGCGGTACCCGTCATGGACAGGTTCCAGCGGCGCGAAGGACTCGGCGTCGGTCGCCGCATCCGTCGCATGGCCGCGACCGGGCGAGAACGGCACGGTCACATCAAAGCCCGCAGCCCTCGCCGCCTGTTCAACCCCGACATTACCAGCCAGAACGATCACTTCGGCCACGCTCGCACCTGACTCGGCGGCGATGGATTCGAACACCGACAGCACCGCGCCAAGACGCGCCGGCTCATTGCCTTCCCAGTCTTTCTGGGGGGCGAGGCGGATACGTGCACCATTGGCGCCACCGCGCATGTCCGATCCCCGAAAGGTCCTGGCACTATCCCAGGCGGTGGCAACCATGTCGCCGATATCCAGGCCGGCATCCACGATCTTGGCCTTCACGCCGTCAACGTCGTAGCCGATCGCGCCTGCGGGGACCGGATCCATCCAGATCTGCTCTTCGGTCGGCACGTCGGGACCGATGAAGCGCACCTTCGGGCCCATGTCGCGGTGGGTCAGCTTGAACCATGCGCGGGCGAAAGCATCCTCGAAGGCGGCCTGGTCGTCCCTGAACCGGTCGGAGATTTCACGGTATGCCGGGTCCATTTTTATCGCCATGTCGGCATCAGTCATGATGGGCATGCATTTGATCGACGGGTCTTCAACGTCGGCCGGCATGTCCTCTTCCGCGATGTCGATGGGCATCCACTGCCACGCACCGGCCGGGCTTTTCTTCAGTTCCCATTCATACCGGAACAGGAGATCTAAATAGCCTTTATCGAACCGGGTGGGGTTGGTTGTCCACGCGCCTTCAATGCCGCTGGACATGGTGTCGCGGCCAATGCCGCGCGGGGCGGTATTATTCCAGCCGAGGCCCTGCTCGTCGATACCGGCACCTTCCGGTGCGGCCTCCAGCAAGTCCGCATCGCCATTACCGTGGGCCTTGCCGACGGTGTGCCCACCGGCGGTCAGGGCGACGGTTTCCGCGTCGTCCATTGCCATGCGCGCGAAGGTTTCACTAACGTCATGCGCGGTCTTGAGCGGATCCGGCTGGCCGTTCACGCCTTCCGGGTTCACATAGATCAGACCCATCTGCACGGCGGCCAGCGGGTTTTCGAGGGATTCCGCATCGTCGTCGCTGTCGTAACGATCGCGGTCCAGCCATTTGGTTTCGGAACCCCAGTAGACGTCCTGTTCGGGGGCCCAGATATCTTCGCGGCCGAACGCGAACCCGAACGTCTTCAGACCCATCGATTCATAGGCGATGGCGCCCGCATAGGCGATGAGATCGGCCCAGCTGATCTTGTTGCCGTATTTCTTTTTGATCGGCCATAGCAGGCGACGCGCCTTGTCGAGGTTGACGTTGTCGGGCCATGAATTCAGGGGCGCGAAACGCTGGTTGCCCGTGCCTGCGCCACCGCGGCCATCGGAGGTCCGGTAGGTGCCCGCCGCGTGCCACGTCATGCGGATCATCAGGCCGCCATAATGACCCAAATCCGCCGGCCACCAGTCCTGGCTGTCGGTCATGAGGGCGTGGAGATCCTTCTTCAAGGCGTCCACGTCGAGCGTTTTGACTTCTGCGCGATAGTCGAATCCGGCGTCCATGGGGTTGGTCTTGGAATCATGCTGATGAAGGATGTCGAGGTTCAGGGCCTTGGGCCACCATGCCATCACCGACAAATCGGTGGTGGTATTTCCCCCGTGCATTACCGGGCATTTACCGGCGAGTCGTTATCGCTTCCATTCATAGTGTCTCTCCCGTCGAGGTGCAGAAGTGAGTTTGGAACAATTCAAATATAGGGACGCCCGCCGAGAATGCAAGTTGATTATAATCATTCTAAACTATGATGTATGGCCCGCCCCACATAAAGCATTGCATGCCAGGAAATCACGAGGTTTGTCAGCCTGATGAACACCGTTATACTCGAAGATATCGAATGATTAACCGCCTCACGGCGCAAGTTGGACATGGCGCATGACATTAGACGAGAAAGCTGAAATCCTGCCGGGCGACCGGTTCGACGCGATCATTGTGGGCGCTGGTTTCACCGGTCTCTACATGCTGCATGTGCTGCGCCAGAAGGGCTTCACTGCACGTCTCGTCGATGGTGCGTCAAATGTCGGCGGCACCTGGTACTGGAACCGCTATCCCGGCGCGCGCTGCGATATCGAAAGCATGCAGTATTCTTATCAGTTTTCCGAAGAGCTGCAGCAGGAGTGGGAATGGAAGGAACGCTACGCATCGCAGCCCGAAATTCTGTCTTATATCGAACACGTGACCGAACGGTTCGAACTGCGGCGCGACATTCAGTTCGACACCCGCATAGAGGCTGCCACATTCGACGAGGCCGCCAATGAATGGGCAGTGGAAACCGACCGTGGCGTCACGTTGCGGGCACGCTATTTCATCATGGGAGTCGGCTGCCTGTCCGCCCCGATCAAACCGACATTCGACGGCGAAGGCACCTTCGCCGGAGAGACCTATCAGACAAGTCTATGGCCGAAAGAGCCCGTGGATTTCACCGGCAAGCGCGTCGGCATCATCGGTGTCGGGTCGTCGGCCATCCAGTCAGCGCCGCTAATCGCCGAAGACGCCGCGCATGTATACCTCTATCAGCGCACACCGAATTTCGTCGTACCGGCGCAAAACCGGCCGCTTTCAGCGGCGGAAGTCGCAGACATTAAATCCGACTACAAGGGATTTCGCGCCAAGGCCTATGCCGGGCTGACCGCGTTCCTGTTTAAACGTCATGATGATTCCGTTTTCGATCTGGCGCCGGACGAACGCCGTGCCCGGTTTGACGAATTCTGGAATATCGGCGGCCTGCCGTTCCTCGGCGCTTTCAACGACATCCTGTTCAACGACGACGCCAACCAGGCATGTATCGATTACTGGCGCAGCCGGATCGACGAGATCATCGACGACCCGAAGGTTGCCGCGCTGCTGACACCAGACGAGGAATTCGGCTGCAAACGCCTGTGCGCCGGCACCGGTTATTACGAGACGTTCAACCGCGACAACGTCACGCTGGTCGATGTCCGCAACAAGGGTATTGAGCGCCTCACCCCCGGCGGCTTGCGGGCCGGAGGCGTCGATTACGATCTGGATACCATCATTTATGCCACTGGGTTCGATGCCATGACCGGCAGCGTCACGCGGATCAAGATCACCGGCAAAGACGGCCAGACCATTCAGGAGAAATGGGACGAAGGGCCGAAAACCTATCTCGGCCTGATGATTTCCGGCTTCCCCAATATGTTCAACATGGTCAGTGCCGGCAGCCCGTCGGTGCTGGCAACCATGGTGACGTCCGCCGAACAGCACGGCGACTGGGTCGGCGAATGTCTGGAATATATGCGCGATAACGGCAAAGCCGTGATAGATGCCACGCTCGAAGCCGAGGCCGAATGGTCGGCGGCGGTCAAACGCGCAGGCGACGCATCGCTGCGCACGAACTGTGATTCCTGGTACGTGGGATCGAATGTCGAAGGCAAACCACGCGCCTTCGCGCCCTATATCGGCGGGTGGCCGCCTTATGTCGCCCGGTGCAACGCCGAGACCCAGAGCGACTATGCTAATTGTGTGCTGACGCCCGGCTGAAAGGCCGCTTATTCGGCGGCGCTATTCGGCGGCAATGGCGGTCGCCGTATCCAGCCGGTAGCCGTATTTCTTGTCGAGACCGAGATCGCGGCAGATATCGAGCCCCTTCTGTAGGGCAACCGGATCAAGCTGCTGCAACGGCGCCCGCAACGGTCCCGCCGGCAGGCCGACGGCCCGCATCAGACTTTTCACCGCAACCGGGTTGATCGCCGAATAGGCAAAATGCAGAATCGGCAGATTGGTCAGCCACCCTTCGCGGCAGGCAAATGCATCGTCACTGGTCACCCAGGGGGTGGAGATCACGGCCATTTCGGCGGGGATGATATTACCCGTCATATTGGCCGTACCATGACCGCCCAGCGCCATCATCGGCACAACAAGGCCGAGATTGGGCGAGCAGCAGCACATCAGCGACATGTTCGGCTTGGCCGCGCAGATCTGTGCGACCTGGCCGACCCGTGTGGTCGATTCCTTGAGCACGGTAAAGCGCGGATGCTCCGCGATGCGCAGCAGGTCTTCGGTCTTCAGGTCGGTGCCGACCCGCGGCGGGTTGTTGTAGAAGCCGAGCGGGATGGTGGATGCGTCGGCTACATCGAGGCAGAACTGCACGATGTCGGCGTTCGATGCACAGATATAGGCAGGGGCCGCGATGATGGCGCCGTCCGCGCCCTCGGCGCCGGCCTGGCGCACATAATCGATCGTCCCCGCCGTCGTGGTGCCGGTGCAGCCGTAATAGAAATGCATCCGTCCGCTGCGGAACTTCATGGTTTTGCGCACGATGGCGTGGCGCTCTTCCTGACTCAGCATTGAGACTTCACCGGTCGAGCCCATGAACAGGATCGCAGACGTGCCGTTTTCCTCATGAAACTGGATCAGGGTGCGAAAGCCCTCGAAGTCGATGGTGCCGTCGGCATTCATCGGCGTGATAAGGGCGACGAAAGATCCTTCGATCAGTGAACTGGCGTTCTGGGGGCTGACCATGTCCGTATCTCCTGAAAAATGTGCCTTAGTTTACCGCGTTCGGCCTGTCGCCGCCAAGATGAATCAGGCGCTGATTTATTCAGTCGAACGACCGGTTCATCAGCTTTTCGGCATTGCCCTGATACAGCTTTTTCTGCACATCGGCTTCCAGTTCCAGCCGTTTGAGTGATTCAAACGTCTCGACCACCGGAGCAAACGGCGCGTCGGTTGAAAACACCACGTGATCGGGGCCGAAATAGTCCATCCCGGTCGGGAAGGCCGACGACGAGCCGAACATGGCGGTGTCGCCGTAGAACATCTTGAAATATTCGCCATGCGGACGCTTCAGTGACGGCAACACATCGGAATAATCCTCGTCCGATGTGCGCGCGCCCAGAACAGCCAAGCCTGCGCCGACGCGTTCTTCGAAATAGGGGATCATGCCGCCCAGATGGTGCGTGAGTATCTTGATCTTCGGATACCGGTCGAACAATCCCCACAACACCAGGCGCACCATGGCGACCGATGTTTCATACGGCCAGCCCAGCGCCCACCAGATCTCGTACCGGGATTTTTCCTCCGCCGCGTAATCGGTCATGTCCGACGTGCGCGCCGGGTGCATCCAGATCGGCAGGTCGTATTCGGCCATCGCGGCAAACACGGGTTCAAAATCCGGATGATCGAGCGGGCGGCCGCCGACATTGGTGAAAATCTGCACGCCGACCGCACCAAGATCGCGCACCGCGCGGTGTAGCTCGTCCATGGTCTCATCCATCGAATGCATGGCAAGGGCGGCAACAAACCCCGGGAACCGGTCGGCATGCTTGTCCACCATCTCGGCCATGGTGTCGTTGCCGATGCGCGCAAGCTCGATCCCCTGCGCCGGCGTGGTAATGTCTTCGAGCGGCGGGTTGGGCAGCGAAATGATCTGGCGGTAATCGCCGAATGGGTCCATCGCGCGGAACCGGGCATCGAGGTCGTGAACCTCGGACACCATCTGCATGCGCTTGCCGATATTGCCGAGCTTCGGTGCAATCTCGCTCATGCGTTTGTAAAAATCGGCCGGGAAAATATGGGTATAGATATCGATGTACATGATCGGCCCCGGTGTTTGATTATAGACGTATTTATTGTCAGGTGTGTGTTTTTCAGATTAGCGCAACTGCGGTTTGACGAACACAGATACCTGAACCGTATCCTCAGGCCCAAGCCGACAGAACCACCTGTAAGCCAGACCAAGCTCAACCTGCTGACACAGCCGACGGTCGGAACGCGTCGACGAGCAGTAACCGACCAGCAGCATCCGGATCATCCGTTCGGGATAAACCGAAGAGCGGCACTGTCTCCCCCAGTGCTGATCATAAAGCCGAGATGCGGTGTTCGTTGATGTCCGCTTCCAGCCAGAAGCCACCGCCTGGCCACCGCTCGGCCCCTGCTTGAGCAAAACCGCGGATAAACCGTCGGTATATTTTACAACCAGGGTGGCCCACATAGTTGGACGTTAACCTAACCTTTTGATAAATAGTGTTTCCAGAATCTGGCACGACTATTGCGTGCAGTTTAGGTCAGAAAACCAGGTTGAGTGCGAAATATATGAGCTTAGCGCGCGGGAAGGAATCGATATTTAAAAAGATGCTCACGGCACTTGCGGTAACGACCCTGTCGGTCGGCTCTGCACAGGCACTCACAATCGACAACTTCACCACCAACCAGCTCGTTGTCGATGGCAGCGGCAGTGGCGCTGCCTCTTCGACCGTGTCCGATATAGTGAACATTCTCGTTACGGATCGCACTATATCCGTTGAGCAGCTCGGTCCGGGCACCACACCCTCAAGCGTCAGCATCAGTGTCGGTACATCGGGCCTGTTGACCCTGGGCAACACCGACGCGTTCTCCGTTTCAAACATCTCATATAATGGTATCGGGGGCGGCGGTCTCGGGGGCGTGGATGTGACAGAAGACGGCTCCCTCAATGCCTTCAGCCTCCTTGTAGTTGCCGGAGATTTCTCGACCAATATAGCTTTGACAGTTTCCGATGGTGTGAATACGTCGAGCCTGGTGATTCCGACGCCAGGGCTGGCTTCGTTTGTGCCTCTTTTTTCGCATACGCACCGTTTGTCGGTGGTCCGGTGGACTTCACTGCGATTGATTACATCAACATTGCGCTGGTGACGACGAACACGTAGGCGGACCTTCAGCTGGCTTTGATCGACTTCATCGCCACCACCGAAGTTCCTGAACCAGCCACGCTGGGGATTCTCGGGCTCGGCCTCCTCGGTCTCGGATTGGCAAGACGCAAACGCGTCGCCTGAAGCCAATTCAGGACGGCTAATAGAAACTGTAATCCAGCGTATCCTGACCGCCGTTTTCTTATTTGCATTCAAATATTAAGTCGGTGTGTCGCGCATGCTCACCAACAAAGGGCGGCCCCGCAGGACCGCCCTTTTATTTGGTTGCGCGACCCCGCCGCTCAGCTCGAGTCGGAAGTCGTCCGCAGATAGGGTTTGTGCTCGGTAAAACCCTTGGGGAACTTTTCCGCCGCGTCTTCGTTCGACACCAAGGCGACGATGATCACGTCATCGCCCGGCTTCCAGTTCACCGGGGTCGCTACTGGCTGGCGCGCCGTCAGCTGCATGGAATCGACGACCCGCAGGATCTCGTCAAAATTACGGCCCGTGGTCATCGGATAGGTGATAGAGAGTTTTACCTTTTTATCCGGCCCGATGACGAACACGGTGCGGATGGTCTGGTTATCCGCCGGGGTCCGGCTGGCGGGATCCCCGCTGGCACCGGCCGGCAGCATGTCATAGAGCTTTGCGACCTTGAGATCGGTATCGCCGATGATCGGTTTTTTCGGCGCGGTGCCCTGCGTTTCCTCGATGTTCTTTGCCCAGGCATCGTGGTTTTCGACGCCGTCGGCGGACAGGCCGATAATCTTGACGTTCCGCTTTTCGAACTCGGGCTGAAGTTTCGCCATTTAGCCGAGCTCGGTGGTGCAGACGGGTGTAAAATCCTTGGGGGTGAGAGAATATGATCGCCCAGCTGTCGCCGATCCAGCCGTGGAACTTGATCGGTCCCTGGGTGGTCTGAGCTTCGAAATCGGGAGCGATATCGCCTAATCGTGATGCCATCTCGATTTCCTTAAAATTTATGAGCCGTCCCCTGCCCTGTACCTGACGTGTGCAGGCGTGAGCGATGTGTCAAGTAACGCGCCTTCGCGGTGGGGCCACAACACCTGTGTGCACCGACGAAAAGTTTATCAGATTGGTGCGCATCTCGCCCTATATGTTAGGTAGAACATTCAAGTCCGGCTGCCGAACCAGGAAGTACTTATGGATATTGCCGCGCCAAGCACGGTCACACCCATCGACACATCGAAATTCCGCGACCCGAGCGTCACAGCCGATGGCGCGGCACGGGCGTCCGTATCGCTGAAGGCCCTCAGAACGCTTTGGATTAACACGGGCACGCTGTGCAATCTGACCTGCGTGAACTGCTATATCGAATCCAGCCCGACCAATGACCGGCTGGTCTATATCACCACCGGCGAGGTGGGTGCCTATCTGGATGAAATCGCGGCGAATGCGCTGTTTACCGAGGAAATCGGCTATACCGGCGGCGAGCCGTTCATGAACCCGGACATGATCGATATCCTCGACCTCACGCTGTCACGCGGATTTCGCGCGCTGGTGCTGACCAACGCGATGCGCCCGATGGCCAAGGTGCAGGACGGACTGCTGGCCTTGCGCGAAAAATACGGCGCCCAGCTCGTACTGCGCGTCTCGGTCGATCATTACGACCTTGCCCATCACGAAAAGGAACGCGGCCCCCGGTCGTGGCAGCCGGCCATCGACGGTCTGAAATGGCTGTCGGAAAACGGCTTTAACATAAACATCGCGGGCCGCACGTTCTGGAACGAGACCCAGGAAGAACTCCGCACGGGTTACGGCGCGATGTTCACCGATATCGGGCTGACGATCGATTCCAACGACCCGGTCGACCTTGTGCTGTTCCCCGAGATGGACGAGATGGCCGACGTGCCGGAAATCACCACCGCCTGCTGGAATATCCTGGACGTCTCGCCCGAAGCCATGATGTGCGCAACGTCGCGCATGGTGGTCAAACGCCGCGGCGCCGATAAGCCGGTCGTGATGCCGTGTACATTGCTGCCCTATGACGAACGCTTCGAGATGGGCGGGACATTGGCCGACGCCGCCGCCGACGTGCCGCTGAACCACCCCCACTGCGCCAAGTTCTGCGTGCTCGGCGGCGGGGCCTGCAGCGCGGGTTAAGGGCCCTGCTCTGTCGTCATCCCCGCGAAGGCGGAGATCTCCGTCCCAGAGACATCAGTCGCACAGGGATTCCCGCCTCCGCGGGAATGACACTCAGGGGCGCGACAACCGTTTACAGAGTCTTCCCCAGCCACGCGATCATCTTCGCGAACGAATCCGCCGTCGCCGCGGCGCGATAGCCCTGCGGATTGTGGAAATTCTGGAACGCGTGACCGGCGCCTTCATAGGAATGAAATTCGTGCGCGATGCCGAGCTCGGTCAGCTTCGCGTCGATCTTCGCAACGTCGTCCGGTGACGGGTTCTCGTCATCCGCCCCGAAGAACCCGGCCACAGGGCCGCGCAGGTTGCCGAGCTTCTCAAACGGCGGGACATCACCGCTGCCCATGACCTTGAACATGTTGCCGCTGTAATAGGCGACATTGCATTTGAACGCCGGAATCGAGGCGGCACCGAGGAACGACACCCGCCCGCCCATGCAGTGGCCGGCAATCGCCATACGGTCATTGTTCACCGCGTCCATTCCCTGCAGATGCGCGACGGTCGCGTTCAGATCGGCGACAATCTGGTTATCGTCCAGATTGGCAATCGATTCCCGCGTGTGCTCGCCTTCGGGGCGGCGGTGATGCAGATGCGGCGTCGCGGCGACATAGCCGTGCCCGGCCAGGTCCTGGACGAATTTCGTGGTTGCCGCATCGTTGCCGGCACGATGATGGGCAACGACGATTGTCGGATGCGGGCCGGCACCGGCAGGCGCATTGATAAACACATCCATATTGCTGCCATCGACGGTCAGCGATTCCCAGCGGGCATTTGACGCCATGTCAGATTTCTCCTTGTTGTTCTGACAGTAAATTTAGAGGGCCGGCGATGCGCCGTCCAACAGCTATATGGACGCGCCCGCGCAGGACCGGCATATTGTTGAATAATCAACAATATCGGGACACATAATTCCGTGAGATTGGGAGACATTCTTCGGCTGGCAGCACAGCGCGACCCGCGCAAAGCCGCCATGATCGCCGGAGACAGACGGATAGATTTCGCAGAGTACGACGCGGCGGCAAACCGCTTCGCGCATCTGCTGCTCGATTCCGGCGTCTCGAAGGGCGACCGCATAGCCACCGTGCTGTTCAATTCGCCGGAATACTGCATCACCCATTTTGGTAATGCGCGGGCGGGCAGCGTACTGGTGCATATCTCGCCGATGTATGCCGCGCCGGAAATCGCCCGCATTGTTGAGCGCACCCGCCCCCGGGTGCTTGTGATCGACGCCGCCATTGCCGACAAGATAAACGCGGTCCGCGACCGGCTGACCTCGGTCGAACACGTGATCGTGGTGAGCGAGGACGAGTCCGGCGGCGACTTCGATGACGCCATAAGCGCTTTTCCGGGCACCGACCCGAAGATCGAGATCGACCCGGCCGATCCCGTTGCGATGACCTTTACCGGCGGGACAACGGGTGCGCCCAAGGGTGCGGTGGTTAGCCATAACGCACGGTTCGTGTCCGCCTGGACGACGGCGCTCGAACACCGGGTCACCGGTGAGGACGTCGCCGGCATCCTGACACCGATGTTTCACGCCGTCGGCCTGATGATCTGGTACCAGGCAACCATGTTGGCGGGCTGCACCGCCGTGATCTTCCGGAAATGGGACGCGGCGGATTTTATCGACCAGGCCGAACGCCACGCGATTTCGTCGGTGTTTATGGTGCCGGTACAGGCGCGTGACCTGATCCGCTCGCCCGTGTTTGATGCGGACCGTCTGAAAAGCCTCAGAAATATCGGCGCGGGCGGCGCGTTGACGCCCGAAGGGCTGATCGGCGAATGCCGCGCAGCCCTGCCGAACTGCGATTACACCGATCATTACGGCCAGTCCGAAACCGGCGTACTGACAATCCTGCGGCCATGGGAGGCCGAAGCGCATCGCGGCTCCATCGGCCGTGCGGCAACCGGCGTAGATCTGCGCATCGCCGACGATAACGGCAATCCGGTCCCGCCCGGCACCATCGGCGAGCTGATCAGCCGGGGGCCCTTCATGATGGAGGGGTATTTCGAAAACGAGGCCGAAACCACCGCGTATTTCCGCGACGGCTGGGGCTGGTCTGGTGATCTTGCCGTTGCCGATGAGGACGGCTTTATCACGCTGGTCGGCCGCTCGAAGGAAATGATCGTCTCGGGCGGCATCAACGTCTATCCGCGCGAGATCGAGATCACGCTGGAAGAACACCCGGCGGTGCTGGAATGCACCGCCTTCGGCGTGCCGGATGACCGCTGGGGCGAGGCGCTGATCGCCTATATCGTACTACGCGACGGCCAGTCCGCCGACGCGGAGACATTGCCGGCGTTCTGCACCGAACAACTCGCCCGCTACAAACGTCCGCGCGAGATGGTGTTCGTCGCCCACATCCCCAAAACACCGTCGGGCAAGGTACAGAAACCGATCCTAAGGGATGCCTATCTGGACGGCCGCATTCTGCCCTGACGCGTCGCGGTGACACATCGCGATGACACATCGCAATGACGGGGCACCCCACCAATGCCCGGGTTTGGGGATCACATCTGCAAATTTGGGCATCACCTTTGCAAAACTGAATACTCGAATGCCGCCCCGCGCAGCTTGTCACGACCGTGCTACATGGATACTCTGAATTCAATTAGGTTCCGAAGTAAGTCGGACCGGCGTCACAAATACCGCGGTTAGGGAAGACTAAAAACAATGAAGCTGCAGGGAAAGGAAATTGACGTCGTTCGCAAGGGCTCCGGCCAGCCGCTGCTGCTGTTGCATGGCGGCGGCGGACCGATTGCAGCGATGCCCTTCGCCGACAAGCTCGCCGAAAAATTTGAGATCATCGCGCCCACCCATCCGGGTTTCGGCGGGAGCAAGATCCCCGATCATTTCAACCGGGTCGATGACCTGGTGTTCCTGTATCTCGATCTGCTCGACGAGCTCGATCTGAACGATGTCATCCTGATGGGCTTTTCCATGGGCGGCTGGACCGCGGTCGAACTGGCCACGATGAATTCGACGCGCCTGTCCAAGATGATTCTGGTCGACCCCGTCGGCGTCAAGGTCGGCGGACGCGAAGACCGCGACATCGCAGATGTCTTTGCCCTGCCCGGCGAGAAACTGGTAGAGCTGATGTTCCATGATGTATCGCTGGCACCGAAGCCCGCCGACATGCCGGACGACCAGCTACAATTGATGGCGGCCAACCGGATCGCGCTCGGGGTCTATACGTGGGATCCCTACATGCACAATCCGAAGCTGCCGCACCGGCTGCACCGGATCAAAATGCCGACTCATTTCATCTGGGGCGAAAGCGACGGAATCGTCACCGTCGATTACGGCCAAAAATACTGCAAGCTGATCGACGGCGCGACCATGACCGTCATTGAAAATGCCGGACATTCGCCGCAGGTAGAACAACCCGAAGCGTTTGTCGACGCGGTGTTCAAGTGCGCAGGCTAATATAGGGAGCGACGCGATGAAATCCTGGTGGTTTACCGAAGATTGCTATCCGCACCTACCCGATGAAAGCACCTACCGGTCGATCCGCGTGGATCTGCCGAACGCGCTTTGCGAGCCGGAAGTCGCCCACGATCTTTATAACCGCTATCTTGATCTGTGGTGCGCCTGTGACGAAATAGGCCTCGGTATCATGCTCAACGAGCATCACCAGACGGCGACCTGCATGGTCCCGGCAGCCCCGATCATGCTTGGCATTCTTGCCCGCCAGACGTCCAAATCCCGCCTGCTGATACTCGGCAATCCGTTGCCCAACCGCAATCAGCCGGTGCGTGTCGCCGAGGAAATGGCACTGGTCGATGTGATCTCAAAGGGGCGCGTCGAATGCGGCTTCGTCCGCAGCGTGCCCTATGAAGCAGCGGCGGCGAATATTCTGCCCTACAAGGGGTCCGAGCGGATGTGGGAAGCCCATGACCTGATCATGAAGGCATGGACCACCCATGACGGGCCGTTCAATTTCGAAGGCAAGTATTACCATCACCGCCAGGTCAATATCTGGCCGCGCCCTTATCAGCAGCCGCACCCGCCGGTGTGGATTACGATGGGCAGCGCCGGATCGGCCGTGCCGGTGGCGCAGCACAAGCATGTCGGCGCCGTGTTCCTGGCAGGCTATCCCAGGATCCGCAGCGTATTCGATGGCTACCGTCAGAGCTATCTCGATGCCCATGGCGAGCACGCGCCGCTCGACCGGCTCGCCTATCTCGGTCTTTGCTATATCGGCGAGAACGAACGGGAGGCCGAAGAAGGCGCGCGCAAACTGCTGTGGTACATGGAAGCCAACAAGGTTCCGCCGGAATGGAGCAACCCGCCCGGCTATCACCCGCCGGCGGTTTCCGCGCAGGTGATGAAAGGCGTGACCGGATCGGGCGTGCCGACCAACCCGACGCTGGAGAACCAGATGGCGCGTGGCAACGTGTTTGCCGGGACGCCGGATCAGGTGTTCGAGCAGATCAAGGCATTCTGGGAATATTCCGGCGGCTTCGGCCACTTGCTAATGATGGGCCAGGCCGGATTCCTGTCGGATGAGGATGCGCTCAAATCGATGAAGCTCTACAAGAGCGAGGTCGAGCCGCGCCTGATCGAATTGGCAAAGAACGCCGATCCCGCCGAGCTGTGGGAAAAGAGCAAGGCGATGCCGGTCAAGGACGGTGTCGATCTCGGCAATTTCGGGGTCGAATTCGTCCGCTGATCCAGCTTCCTTTTTACGCATATACCAAACGAACGGAATCGCGCTAATGACGACGATGAGGACCTGGTTTTTTACCGAGGACTGCTACCCCGACCTGCCGCCGCAGGATGAATGGGACTCGATCCGCGTCGATCTGCCGAACCAGCTCTGCGAGCCGGAAAACGCCCACCGGCTTTATAACGAGTATCTTGATATCTGGTGTGCGGCCGACGAAATGGGCCTCGACATCATGGTCAACGAGCATCACCAGACGGCAACCTGCATGATCCCGGCGGCACCCATCATGCTCGGTATTCTGGCACGTCAGACGAAGGACGCGCGCCTGCTGATCCTTGGCAACCCGCTGCCGAACCGGAACCAGCCGGTCCGTGTCGCCGAGGAAATGGCGCTGATCGATGTGATCTCCAAGGGCCGGCTCGAATGCGGCTTTGTGCGTAGCGTGCCCTATGAGGCGGCGGCGGCGAACATGCTGCCCTATAAGGGCTCGGAGCGGCTGTGGGAATCGCATGACCTGATCATGAAGGCATGGACCACCCATGACGGGCCGTTCAATTTCGAAGGCAAGTATTACCACCACCGCCAGGTCAATATCTGGCCGCGCCCCTACCAAGACCCGCACCCCCCGGTATGGATCACGACCGGCGGTGCAAGCAGCACCGACCCGGTGGCAAAGCACGGCCATGTCGCGGCGGTCTTCCTAGCCGGGTATTCACGCGTG
Source organism: Alphaproteobacteria bacterium UBA830 (assembly GCA_905181725.1). Classification (GTDB taxonomy): domain Bacteria; phylum Pseudomonadota; class Alphaproteobacteria; order MPNO01; family UBA830; genus CAXBCP01. The sequence continues at coordinate 30,560 of CAJIYX010000005.1, read as the reverse complement.
CGGCCGGTCTTTGATGCCTACCGCGAAAACTATCTGAAACATCACGGCACCCACGCCCCGCTCGACCGGTTGGCCTATTGCGGGCTGGTCTATGTCGGTGACGACGAACGCGCCGTCGAAAAGGGCGCGAACGAGCTGATGTGGTACATGCAGGCCAACAAAGTGACGGAACAGTGGAAGAATCCGCCCGGCTATCATCCGCCGCAGGTAGCCGCAGGCATCATGAAGGGTGCGCATATTTCGGGCTCGGGTGCTGCCTACAGCACGGACCTGAAGGAGCACATGCGCCGCGGCAACGTATTCGCCGGCACACCGGATCAGGTCTATGAACAGATCAAGGCGTTTTGGGAATATTCCGGCGGCTTCGGCCACATGCTGATGATGGGTCAGGCCGGTCATCTGCCGAAAGACGATACGCTGCGGTCGATGCAGCTATACGCCGACGAGGTCTATCCGCGGCTGCGCGAGCTGGCAGCCACCTGGGACCCCGAAGAGATCATGGAAAAGCGCAAAGCGATGCCGGACCAGGAACACGCGGAGATCACCGACCTTTCGGTCGATTTTGTGAGGTAAAAGATGGCAGATATCCAATCGCTATTCGTCGAGGTCGACGGAATCAACACCCATTACCTCGAAGCCGGGGACAAAGACGCGCCGACCGTCGCCCTGCTCCATTCGGGCGAGTTCGGCGGCTGTGCCGAAATCAGCTGGGAATTCAACATCCCGGCGCTGGCCGAACATTTCCACGTGGTCGCCCCCGACTGGCTCGGCTTCGGGCGCACCGACAAGGTGTACGACTTCGCCGATCAGCGCAGCCGCGTTTACCGGCACATGTCACGCTTCTACGAAGTCATGGGCATCGACCAGGCTGATTTCATCGGTAATTCAATGGGCGGATCGAACCTGGCGCGCATCATCGCCGCCCCGCCGACAATTCTGCCGATCCGGTCCGCGATCCTGTGTTCCGGCGGCGGCTTCACACCGCTGACTGAAGAGCGAAAGGCCCTGCTGGCCTATGACGGGACACCTGAGGCCATGCGCGCATTGCTGCATGCCATGCTGGAAGATCCCAAATGGGGCGACGATGAGGCCTACATCGCAAAACGCCAGGAAATCGCCCTGCTGCCGGGATCGTTCGAATGCGCGTCGGCACCGCGCCTGAAGCGCCCCCCGCCTGAAAAGACCCCGCAGGAGAAAAAGGAAGAAAAATCGGGCGACCAGAGCTTCGGTATTCCGGACAACACGGTTTATGAAAACGTGGAAGTGCCGGTGCTGATCATCGCGGGCGCCAATGATCCGCTGCGCGAGCCCGGCTATTCGAACAGCCTGGCGGAGCGGATTCCCGACAACGAGCATCACGTTTACGAGAATTGCGGCCACTGCCCCAACATCGAATTCGCCGAGCGTTTCAACGCGGACGCAATCGATTTTCTGAAGCGGGTAAACGCCCGCTGAGCTTTTGTGTTCGGATTGTATTACACCGCACCCGGGTCACATCGCCAAAAGGTGAAGCCTCGTGATTTTCCATCTGACCGGATGAGTCCTAGCCTTTACGCCAGTCGATGGAGAACACAGGCATGGCAGGCGGCCAAAACCGAAACATACTAATAGTCGAAGACGACACGGGTTTCCGCCGCACGCTGGCGGAACAACTGCGGCTTTATGAGGAATTCGATGTCGAGGAGGCCGGAACAGGCGCCGCCGCCCTCGCTGGCGCCGAAAAGAACAATTACAATGCGATCCTGCTGGATGTCGGCCTGCCCGACATGGACGGGCGTGATGTCTGCCGTCTGCTGCGGCGAAAAGGCGTTCACGCGCCGGTGATCATGCTGATAGCTCTCGACGGCGACGCGGATACCGTCCTCGGGCTGGATTAGGGTGCCAATGACTATGTCACAAAGCCTTTCCGGCTGGGCGTGCTGCTGGCGCGGCTGCGCACCCATATCCGCCAGCACGAAATGAGCGAAGACGCGTCCTTTAGCGTCGGGCCCTACATGTTTCGCTCGTCGATCAAAGCGCTTCAGCGCAATGACGGCAGGAAAGACATCAGCCTGAGCGATAAAGAGCACGCGATCCTCAAACAGCTCTACTGGGCCGGCGACACCGCGGTGACCTGCGAAGCGCTCTATGCCGACATATGGGATCACTCGGCGGCGCCGATGACGCATACCCTGCAGACCCAAATTTACTGCCTGCGCCAGAAGATCGAGGAAAACCCGTCCGAACCGCAGATCCTGCTATCGGAGTATGGCGGCTATCGCCTTGCCCGATAGCGGCAGGAGGGGGCTCGGTAGTGGCGTAAAGGAGAACCCGGCAGGGACGTGCCGGAAAAAAATACCGATAAAAAGAGTAACGCAATCTTTATCGCAAGTTACGCGAAGCGGCCGGGCCACTCAGGTAGGGTGAAGCGTCTAATTTAAGCGTGGGGCGATTTTCAAGTCATTGAGCGCCCCCATAACACTAACCTCTTAGGGAAGGGACTAACCGTATGAAACCCTTTAAAACATCGTTTCTATCGTCTGCCGTGATACCGGCAGAAATTCTGGCGGCCGGCGTGCTGTCGGCCCCCGTTGCCGCCAATTCAGGCGCAACACCGACCGTCCAGATCGCTGCCAATCCGTGCGCTGCGAAAAACCCCTGCGCTGCAAAGAACCCCTGCAATCCCTGCGGTGCGGACCCTGTGGTGCGGCGGCAGCCCCGGCCGAGCTGACCACGGCAGAAGCCAACGCGGTCTATGACTGCCTCAAAGGCGAAATGAAATCCACCTATGCCAAGTCGGGCAACAAATACGCAAAGATCTTCCTGAACTGGAAGAACTACGCGAAGCAGCCCTATATCTCGGGAACCCATGGCCAGCGCTACGTGCTGAACTATGCCAACGAGAAAGCGTCCAATTACGGCAAGTATGAAAATGCCGGCAAGATGACGCCAGGTGCTGTGACGGCGAAGAACAGCTTCACCGTCAACGGCAAGGGCCAGGTTTCGGTCGGCCCGCTCTTCCTGATGGAAAAGCGCACTGCCGGCTTTAACGGAAACACCCATGACTAGCAGTAAACGCTGATCATACCGAACGGCCAGACCGTGGGCACGACCAACGGCAAAGGTAAATCGTCGATCAAGTTCTGCTACGAATGCCACAACGCGGTGGCCGAAGATCAGGATGCGATGATGTTCCTGCCGGAGGAACTGCACGTCAACTGACGCCCGTCTCCGTTAATACGTCTCCGCGAATACGCAAAGGGCCGGTCTGATGACCGGCCCTTTTTTTGTGAGAGACGCCGCCCTTACTCTTCGCGCTTGACCGCGCCCAGACCGGGCCGGTAGGTCTTGTTGTCGAGAAATTCCTCCATGCCGCGGGCACGGGTCTTTTCCTTGTCCATGAACTGCAATGCTTGGATCTTGGTCATCAGGTATTCGTAGGATTGCGGCACATCCATGTTGACTACGGCGCGCAACGCCTGCTTGGTAAAGGCCAGCGCGACCGGGCTTTTTTCCATCAGCTCCCGGGCGAGGGCTATGGTTTCCGCGCGCAGCTTGTCGGCAGGCACGGCGATATCGGCGAGATTCATTTCAACAGCTTTTTTGCCATCGAACGTGCGCCCCGTCATCGAATAGAACATGGCGTTGCGGAACGGCATCTTGTCGACGATCACCTTCGAGACAATACCGCCCGGGATAATCCCCCAGTTGATTTCCGACAGCCCGTAGATAGCGTCTTCATCGGTCACCACCAGATCGCAATTGGCGAGCGGCACGAAGGCCCCGCCAAACAGATAGCCATTAACCATGGCGATCGTCGGTTTGCGTGAATTGCTGAGGATATCCCAGCTCCAATGCTTGTTCGCCATGAACGACTTGTACTGCGCTTCCGGATCGTTGTCGGTTTCGCGGAAATATTCCCGCAAATCCATGCCCGCGCTCCAGCTGTTGCCGGCACCGGTCAGCACGATCACCTTTGCCGACGGCTCGGTTTCCAGCTCGATCAGGATATGCTCCATGTCGTAATGAAGCTGCGGGTTCATCGCGTTGCGTTTTTCGGGCCGGTTAAAGGTTGCCCAGGCGATGCCGTCATCGTCGATCTCGACGACGACACATTCGTAGTGTTCCCGTAAAGCCATTCTGGATTCCTCCCGTTTTTGATGTTTGGCGTCCCTTCGCGTTATACGCTAGGTTTTTACCATGTCCATCAGCTTCCGCACCGACACACCCGACGAAAAATCCTTCCGCGCAAAAATCCGTGACTGGATCGCCGCTACCCTGCCCGACGATCTGCGCGGCTGGTCCACGCGCCCCCCATTCGACCGCGCCATATGGTGGCACCGCGAACTGTACGGCAAAGGCTGGATCGCGCCTGCCTGGCCCAAAAGCCATAACGGTATGGAAGCGACGCTCAACCAGCAGATCATCCTGAAAGAAGAACTCGCCCGTGCCGGCGCGCCCGAAATTTCTGCGCAGGGTATCAACCATGTCGGCCCGATCCTGATGGCATTCGGCACGGACGCCCAGAAAGAACGTTTCCTGCCGTCGATCCTGACCGGAGATGAATCCTGGTGCCAGGGCTATTCGGAACCGGGCGCCGGATCGGATCTCGCCAGTCTGCGCACCCGCGCCGATATCGACGGCGACGATTTTATCATCAACGGATCCAAAATCTGGACCACATGGGCCCAGTATTCGGACTGGATGTTCGCCCTGGTCCGCAGCGACCCGGACGCACCGCGTAAGCAGGCGGGCATCAGCTTCGTGCTGATCGATCTGAAAACCCCCGGGATCGATATCCGCCCGATCAAAACAATCGCCGGCGACGACGAATTCGCCGAAGTCTTCATGGACGACGTGCGAGTGCCGATGACCAATCTGGTCGGCGACCTGCATGATGGCTGGCGGGTCGCAAACGCGCTGCTAGCGCATGAGCGGCTCGGCACCGCCAATCCGCAGCTTCTGTTCGATGCGCTGGAACGCGTCAAGAAAGTTGCGCGGGCCAACGGCGCCCTAGACGACCCCTATTTTCGCGAACGCCTGGCAGAAATCGAGATCGATACGGTGGGGTTTGCCGCGATGTTTGCCCATGCCGCAGAAATCGCCAATGCCGAACGCTCCCTCGGGCTCGATGCATCGATCATGAAGATCACTGGCACCGAAACACTGCAACGCCTCGCCGATCTTTTACTGGATGCCGCAGGGACGGATGCCGCCCTGACCGGTCGTGTAATGACTGAAGACGGCCCGATCGAGATTGCCCCGCTGTTCCTGCAGGTCCGCCGCGCGACGATTTATGGCGGATCCAGCGAGATTCAGCGCAATATCCTCGCCAAACGGGTTCTCGGCCTCCCAAACTGACAGCTACGCCCAACGGGCTAAAACTACGCCCAACAAGGCTGACAATTACGCCGGCCGTGATGGCTGTCACTGGACCGAGCGCTCCCGTCCCCCTAAGTTCCGACCATCGATGGTCCGGGAGGACCCGAGTAGAACGGATACAGCTATGAAACACGTCCTCAAAAGCCTGTTTGCCACCGGCATCCTGTCCATCTCGGCGGCGGCCTCCCCTGTGCCTGCGCAAGCCGCGGATATCATGCCGCTGGTGGATGCGCATCTGCATTACAGCCATGACGCCTGGGACGACCTACCGTCCAAAGACGCGATCGCCGTGCTGCGGCGCGCGGGGCTGAAGAAAGCCTTCGTTTCCAGTTCCAGCTACTAGGGCACGCAGGTGCATTATGCCGCCGCGTCTAACCTAATCGTGCCGGTGCTGCGCCCCTATCGGAAACGCGGCAAGCTTGGCATCTGGTTCCGCGACCCGACGGTGATCGAACTGCTAGAAAGCCGCCTTAAAAATGGCGGATATGCCGAGATCGGCGAGTTTCATATTTTCGCTGAGGATGCCGATCGCGAGGTTTTCCACAAGGTCGTGCAGTTCGCCAAGAAATACAAAGTATTCCTCCATGCCCATTCCGATGCCGATCCGGTTGACCGCATTTTCAAGCAATGGCCGGGCGCAACCGTGCTGTGGGCGCATTCCGGTTTCGCTGAGCCCGACCCCATTTTCCCCATGCTCGCCAAGCACAAATGTCTGTGGTCGGACCTCGCGTTCCGCAGCAGCCACGGCGCCGGCGGCAAAGCGGATGCCGAATGGGCGCAACTGTTCGCCGAATTCTCCGACCGATTCATGATCGGCACCGACACCTACACGCCGGAACGCTGGTACTTCGTCGAGGACCATGCGAGCTGGATCCGGGCCTGGCTTAAATCTCTGCCGCGCGACCTGGCAGAACGGATCGACTGGAAAAACGCGACAACCCTGGCAAACTGGGCACTTCAGATAAAGGATTAGGTATGCGTCGATTATTGCCCGGGCCCGTTCTCTGCGCGGCTCTGCTCACCGCCGGACCGGCGCTTGCAGATCATTGCCCCTGGGACACACTGGTGGCACTTCCCGGCCAGCTTAACGACGGCGGCACAGCCGTCGCCTACAAGACAAACCCCGCCCGGATCGAAGTCGGCAAACCGTTCAGTATCGAAGTCGTCGCCTGTATCGACGACGAGAAACACATGGCGCCGTCGCGTATCCGCGTCGATGCGGGCATGCCAATGCACGGCCACGGCATGAATTACCAACCGAGCGAGCGCAAAATCGGGCCCGGTCATTCCTCATTTGACGGCATGGTGTTTCACATGCCCGGTCACTGGCAGATCATGTTCGACGTCTATGAAGGCGACAAACGCCAGCGCCTGAACCAGAAAATCTCCGTCAAACGATGAAACTGTCCCGGACCGCGTGCGCTGCCCTGTTGGCAGGCGCGGCCATTGTGCTGACCGGTGCGGCGACCGCCCCCACGACGTTCGACGATGACGAAACCGCGCTCATCGTGTCCCATGGCCCGTGGCCGGTGAAGACCGACGCGGACCCGAGCAACCGGGTGTCCGGCAAACCTGCCGCCATCGCGTATGGCAAGACACTGTTTGAGAGCAACGATCTGTCCGTCGACCGGCAGCGGAGTTGCGCGACCTGCCATCAGGCAGATCTCGCGTTTGCCGATGGTATCATGCGCGGAATTGGCCTTACCCGGGTCGACCGCAATACCCCGGCGCTGTTCAACATGCGGCTGAACCGGTGGTTCGGCCGGGACGGTAAATCGGACAGCCTGTGGGCACAGAGCATCGCCCCGATCCTGGATGCGCGGGAACTGGGCATGACACCCACGACCCTGAAAACCCGGCTGGCAACCACGCAGACGCTTAGCGACGGCTACCGGCAAATCTTCGGCGCGGCACCCGCCGCCCATGAGGCGGAGACCGTCATGGTCAATGTCGCCAAGTCGCTCGCCGCGTTTCAGGAAACCATCGTCTCAGGCAAATCGTCGTTCGATATGTTCCGCGACGGGCTCGCGGCAGAAGATCCGGCGGGCATCGCCGGCTACCCGGAAGCCGCCAGGCGCGGCCTCAAACTGTTTGTCGGCAAGGGCCGCTGCGATCTCTGTCATTTCGGTGCCAATTTCACCAATGGCGAATTTCACGATATCGGCCTCCCCCATTTCCCGGAGCCGGGCCGGGTCGACAAGGGGCGCTACGGCGGTATCCAGCAGTTGCGAAAAAGCCGCTTCAACCTGCTCGGCCCGTTCAATGACGACAAGCTCCGCGCCACGGCAGGCTTCACCCGCCATGTCCGGCTGACCCCGAAGAACTGGGGCGAGTTCCGTGTGCCAAGCCTCCGCAACGCCGCCAGGACCGCGCCCTATATGCATGACGGCAGCAAGGCGACGCTTGAAGACGTGGTGGACCACTATTCCGAAATCCCCGAAGACCGCCCGCATCAGGATGGCGAAAAGCTGCTGCGCCCGCTGAACTTGACGGATGCCGAAAAAGCGGACCTGGTGGCGTTTCTGAAAACGTTGTGACGGTTTGATTTTGTTAATAATTTAACATATGTAATACTATCTCCATGAGAGGTGCTGATGCCGGATTCGGTTAAAATAAGGAAAATCGGTAATTCGCTGGGCGTGACGCTTTCGGACCATGTCCGCGACATGGGTCTTCAGGAAGGCGACAGCCTGTACGTGGTCAAAACGTCCACCGGGATCGAGCTTACCCCCTACGATCCGGATTTCGCCGAAGCGCTGGATGCCGCGCGCGACTTCATACGGACGCGTCCAAACGCGATGAAAGTTCTCTCTGAATGAGCGACGGCATTCGCTGGCTGACACAGCGAATGGTCCTGTCATTTCACGGGGAAACCCTTCAACGCCACGGCGGCAGCCCCGGATTGCGGGACGAGGCATTGCTGGAGAGTGCGCTGGCACGGCCGCACAATCGCGCAGCCCACAAGCGCGCAGCCGACGACACCGACGCGACCGTTTTCGACCTGACGGCCGAATATTGCGCCGGCATTATCGGGAACCACCCTTTTGTTGATGGCAACAAGCGCACGGGCCTGCTTTCAGCCGTTGTCTTCGTGTCGCTGAACGGCCACAGGTTGACGGTCGACGAGGCAGATATCGTGACAACGATCGAAGCGGTCGCATCGGGTGACGTGCCGATCGACGGCCTGTCTATCTGGTTTGCCCGTAACTGCCTGCCGGAAACATAAGCTGCCGCAGAGTCCCAGCCGGGACCCGGTGGCCTGTTTTTCCCGCGAATGCTAAACAGAAGGCATAAACAGGGAAACGCCGGACATGGGCAAAGCAAAAAATATCCTCTTCATCATGTGCGACCAGCTCCGCTGGGACTACTTGTCCTGCAACGGGCACCCGCATCTGGAAACACCGCATATCGACGGGCTCGCCGCGAAGGGTGTTAACTTTACCCGCGCCTTCGTGCAGTCGCCGCTCTGCGGGCCTTCGCGCATGTCTTATCTGACCGGGCGCTATGTCTACAGCCATGGCGCGACGTGGAACGGGGTGCCGCTTTCGGTCGGCCAGCGCAATATCGGTGATTTCATCCGCCCCCATGGCCTGCGCTGCGCGCTGGTCGGCAAAACCCATATGGAGCCGGATGCAGAAGGCATGGCGCGGCTCGGCGTCGACAAGATGACCGAGCTCGGCGTGCTGACATCCGAATGCGGGCTCGAGCCGGTGGAGCGCGATGACGGGCTGTGGCCGGACAAGCTGGTCGATCCGAACTACGCCTATAACCGGTATCTGCAAGCCAAGGGCTATGATGGCGACAACCCCTGGCATGACTGGGCGAATGCCGCCGAAGGCCCCGACGGCGAAATCCTGTCGGGCTGGTATCTCGGCAATAACCACCTGCCCGCCCGGGTGAAGGAAGAGGATTCCGAAACCCCCTATATGACCGGCCGCGCCATCGAGTTCATGGAGGAACAGGGCGAGGCGCCGTTCCTGCTGCACCTGTCCTATATCAAGCCGCACTGGCCCTATATCGTGCCGGCGCCCTATCACAACATGTACGGCCATAATCAGGTCACCCCGCCGGTCCGGTCGGATGCCGAGCGCGCCCATCCGCACCCGGTGATCGCGGCGCATATGCAGCACCCTGAAAGCCAGAACTTCTCCATGGACGACGTGCGCGACAACGTGCTGCCCGCCTATATGGGCCTGATCAAGCAGATCGACGACCAGATGGGCCGTCTGTTTGCGTGGATGGAAGAAGCCGGGCGGATGGACGACACCATGATCGTCTTTACGTCCGACCACGGCGATTATCTTGGCGATCACTGGCTCGGCGAAAAAGAAATGCTGCATGAATGCTCGGTGCGCGTGCCGATGATCGTCTACGATCCGGATCCCGCCGCTGACGGCACCCGCGGCACCACCAGCGAAACACTGGTCGAATCCCTCGACATGATCCCGACCTTCCTGGATTCGCTGGGCGGCTGGAACGATCTGGAACACGTGCTTGAAGGCCGCTCGCTCGTGCCGACGCTGCACGGCACGCAGGACGGAACCTTGCGCGACGCGGTGTTTGCCGAGATCGATTATTCGTTCAAACCGGCACGGATTTATGCCGAAAAGGAACCGGCGGATGCGCGCGGATTCATGATCCGCACGGCACGCTGGAAGTACCTGCTGTGGGAGGGCTATCCGTCCCAGCTGTTCGATCTGCAAACCGACCCGGACGAGCTCAACGATCTCGGCGCCGCGCCGGAACATGTCGACCTGCGCGCAGAGCTGCACGAACGCCTGTTCCACTGGCTGCGCACGCGCTCAACCCGCACCACGATCTCGGAACAGGCGGTGCGCAACCGCACCGGCGGTGCACCCAAGCAGGGCATCATCATCGGTGAATGGACCGAGAATGAGACGATCAAGGGCGACCCGGACTCGGATTACTGGGTGAAGTGACACGTCCATAACAAGAAAATAAGGCGTGTCATCCCGGGCCTTCGTATTTTCTCTGTCAATACGAAAACTGTGTCCCGGCTGAGAGCATGAATCGCCCGAAGGCCCGAAATGACAATCGGGATCGGGTCCTGTCGCCTCTAAACCCCGGCGGCCTTGCCGTCGGCGCGCGGGTCCGACCCGCCTTCCATGACGCCATCGGTGCGCATGGATACGCCACCTGCATGGCCCATCAGGTCCGAATAGGGATCGATCACTTCGGTGTCGTGACCGGCAGCGGCGAGGTCTGACACCAGCCCCGCATCGAACCGCGATTCCAGCTTCAGGTTCGTGCCGGTATCGCCCCAGGTCCGCCCGAGCAGGAAGCGCGGCGCGGTGATCGCCTGCTGGATCGACTGGCCGAAATTGACATGCCGCGTATAGACCATGGCCTGAGTCTGCGGCTGGCCTTCGCCACCCATCGTGCCATAGGACAGGATTTTGCCATCCGTCAGCTCGGCCATGGCCGGGTTGAGCGTGTGGAACGGGCGGCGCCCGGGGGCAAGACGGTTCACATCGCCGTCGCGCAGCGAGAAGCTCGATCCGCGGTTCTGCCACAGGATACCAGTATCTTCGAGCACGATGCCCGACCCGAATTCCCAGTAGATGCTCTGAATGAATGACACGGCATTGCCGGCCGCATCGATCGCCCCCATCCAGATGGTATCGCCGTCTTTTGCCGGGATGGGCCAGGGCAATGCCTGTTTGACATCAATCTGCGCCGCGCGGGCATCGAGATCGGTACTTTTCAGGAAATCGGCCGGATCGACATCCATGGCCGACGGATCCTGAACATGGGCATTGCGGACGATAAACGCCTGTTTGATCGCCTCCACCAGCCCGTGGATATGGGCAAAGCCCTCGGCGTCTTTCACGTCCAGCCGGTCGAACAGGCCGAGGATCATCAGCGAGGCCAGACCCTGCGTCGGCGGCGGCATGTTCCACACCGTCCCGGTCGATAGCTGCACCGAGAGCGGCGTCAGGGTCAGCGCCTTATGCGCCGCCAGATCTTCGTTTGAGACCGGTGATCCGGCACGGGCGAGATCGGCCGCGATATCCTCCGCCAGGGCGCCATTATAGAACGATCTGAACCCGTCTGCCGCCAGCCGGCGCAGGGTGGCGCCGAGCCCAACCTGGCGGAAAAGATCGCCTTCTTCGGGCACTATACCGTTCAGCAGGAAGGCCTCGTCATACCCCGGTAAGCCCTTTAATTCTGCGAGTTTGGCGGTTGTGGTGCGGGACTGGTTTCCGGTCGCCGGAAACCCCTTCTCGGCATGGTGGATAGCCGCTTCGAGCAGCCGCTCACGGGACATTTCACCGCCGAGATTCGCCGCAATTTCCAGCGCCGCCTGCCAGCCCGACAGCGTGCCCGCCACCGTGTTTGCGGCCAGCGGACCGCGTGCGGGGATGGCGTCATGGCCGGCATCCCGATAGAGCGCATCGGTCGCCTTTGCCGCCACCGCCCCGCAGGCATCGATGCCGATGGGGTCTTTCCCGGCAGGCTTGATGATCCAGAAACTATCGCCCCCAAGGGCGTTCATATGCGGATAAACCACCGGGATGGCAGCGGCCATGGCGATCATAGCCTCGACCGCATTGCCGCCGTCGCGCAGCACATCGCGTCCGGCATCTGCTGCCAGATGATGCGGGGCGGTAACGATACCGCCGGTCGCAAACACGGAATTAAGCATTTTTTTCCTTTCACGGCACCGGCCCTCTCCCCCTCCCGGCCACCCACTGGATTATCTTTATGGGTGGCCGGGAGGGGGAGAGGGCCGGCGCGTTATGTGAGCTGGCTCTCCTGATTGGCCGCGAGGTGGATTTCCGCAACCGGGTGATGGCCCGCCTCGAAAACCGGGTGACGCAGGAACAGTTCCGGGTCGTGGCCCGGCACAATCCTGTCCGTGTCGTCACCGACGGCGTCGCGGATCGCGCGATACACCTTGATCAAGTTCCAAGTATTTCCCTGCACATAGGCCGGTGGCCACATCTTTTCAATATTCTCGTACCAGTAGACGCAATCTCCGGCGACGACATACGGCCCGTTCGACGTCTGCACCTCGATCCACTGACACCCGAAAGTGTGGGATTCGAACGCGAGGCGGCACCACACGCCGGGCGCAAATTCCGTATCGCCATCCAGCAGGTTGACGCGGCCTGCCGCCAGCAGATCATCCACATTATCGAGGTCTTTTTTCTGCATCGACGACAGGGGCCACATTTTGGTGTCACTGCCGAGCCCGCCCGGCATCTCGTAGACCTCTTTCCAGCCGTCATATTCAGCCCGCTGAACATGGAATGTCGCGTTGGGAAACCGGTCGAGATTGCCGGCATGGTCGAAATGCAGGTGGGTCAGGATGACATCTTCGATGTCTTCCGGGGTAAACCCGACCTTGGCCAGAATAGTGTCGGGATGTTCAACATTCTCATAGGTCTTGCCGCTGGGCGACCAGTCGCCCTTCATGCCGGTATCGATCAGGATGGGTTTCTCATTCCCCGCCTCACCGCCATGGATCAGCGAATAGACCATCGGATTGCGGATGCGGCCCTTATTGGAATTCACCAGCGTGCCGCCGAAGAAATCCCACGGCATGTCTGACCGCGCATAGCGGAATGCCCAGATCGACCAGTCAGCAGTCATCTCTTCTCCTGTTGCTGTGCCAGCCTACTCCCCCTCCCGACCACCCACGGGATTATCCTTATGGGTGGTCGGGAGGGGGAGTAGGCTGGCACGGATTCAAATACTAAGGAACGATGATCACCGATCCCGTCGTCTTGCGCGCGACCATATCTTCCTGCGCCTGGACGATATCGTCGAGCGGGTATTCCCGGCTGATCGAAATATCCAGAATGCCGTCGGCGATTGCCTGAAACACATCCGCCGCCATGGCCCGCTTGGCGTCCGGCGAGTTCATGAAATGCGGCAGCGACACCTTTGCGAAGAAGATCGACTTCGCGTTGAGCTGCATCGGATCGACCGGGTCCATCAGGCCGGACATATGGCCGTAATTGATCAGGTATCCGGTCGGGCGCAGGGCCGCGACATCGGCCTCCCAGACGTCCTTGCCGATCGCATCGTAGACAACATGAACACCTGCACCGCTGGTGAATTCGTCCACGCTTGCGGCAATATCGCCGGTCCGCGAATTGATGACATGGTCGCAGCCGCTGGCGCGCGCGATATCGAACTTGTCATCGCTGCCGACGGTGCCGATCACGGTGGCACCCAGCGCCTTTGCCCACTGGCACATTAACGTGCCCATGCCGCCCGCCGCGGTGTGGATCAGCACGGTATCGCCGTCCTGCACGCGGTAGGTCTGGCGCAGCAGGTACTGGGCGGTCATGCAGCGCAGAAACGTGCCGGCGATATTCTTCGGCTCGATCCCCGCCGGCACCGGTATCAGGGAATCCGCCGCGATCAGGCGTTTCTCCGAGTAAGCACCGAGGGCGAACAGGTAACAGGCGGCATCGCCCGGCTTGAAGGCCGTTACGCCCTCTCCGACCGCTTCGACGATCCCCGCCCCGTCGAGCCCCATGACAGCGGGGAGTTCGGGTTTGAGAAAATATTTGCCTTCGCGCAGCATGGTATCGGCGAAGTGCAACGCCATGCCTTTGTGGTCGAGCAACACCTCTCCCGGCCCAGGCGCACCGATCTCGTCGTTTTCGATTTTGAGCTCGTCGGTGCCGCCATAGGCGTGAATGCGAACAACCTTGGTCATGAATTCTTCCTTCTAAAGTACGGTTACGTCATCAGGCGGCTGGCCGAGATACTGATGGCAGGCGGCGCGTGCCTCCATCTCCGCCGAATCGGCATCCTTAAGGGCCCCGCCCATATGTTTGCGCGCGCCGTCCTGCCAGATCGACCACAACCAATCAACGGAGCCATCGCGCTGCGACCAGCGCTCTACGATAATCTGGATCATGATGTGCTTATGCGGAGCGGAAGGAGTTAAGTCAAACGGCAGGTCAGCACCGCCGGGTATCGACGGGCGGGCATCATCGGCGATCGATCAGATGGATGAACGACCCGAAAACACTGCCGGCCTGCAACCCTGCCCGTCCGAGATCGTTCCCCGCGGCATCGGACACCGTGAACAGCGGCCGGGCATCGCCGAGACGAGTGGTGCTTGCATAGTGAAATTCATGTGCGCCGTAGACGGTCTCTGCGGGGCCCAGAGGCGTGTCTGCCGACAACACGGCATTCCGGTAACCGAGATGCATTTTACGCCGGGCAAAGCTCGTTTCCAGCGGCAACAGGCCCGCCATCCGGTGCGACTGCCCATCGGCATCGGTCAGGATCTCGCCAAGGACCATGTAACCGCCGCATTCACCGTAGATCGCCGCATCTCGCGCTGACGCGTCACGCAGCCCCTGGAGAAACACCCCATTGGCCGCCAGCTTCGCGGCCTGCAATTCGGGATATCCGCCGGGCAGGTAGACCGCATCACATGTCTGATGGGGCGCCTGGTCTGCCAGTGGCGAAAACGGCATTATTTCCGCACCTGCGGCGCGCCAGCCATTCAGAACGTGGGGATAGGCGAAGCGGAACGCATCGTCGGACGCAACAGCGATGCGCTGGCCCAGCGGGGGTATCGGCAGGGACGATACGTCGCTCGCCGTGACCCCGGCACCCCGCAGGATGGATTTCAGGGCAGCCAGGTCGATATGGCGGGCGACAAGGTCGGCTGCGGCATCGAGAAAAACCTCGAGCGCCGCCATCTCGCTCGCCTGAACCAGACCGAGATGACGATCCGGCACGGCAATATCGGGTGAGCGCGGCACACAACCCAGGACCGGGATACCGAGCGGCGCGGCTGCATCGCACAACATCCGGGCATGGCGATCGCTGCCGACTCGGTTAAATATCACGCCGGACACCGTCACATCCGCGCGGAAAGTGGCAAAACCATGCACCGTCGCCGCCGCGCTCTGCGCCTGCGCCCCGGCATCGACCACCAGAATGACGGGCAGGTTCAACAGGGCCGCTGTATCCGCGGTGGAACCCGACGGTTTTCCGGGCGGTGTTCCGGGCGCCGTTTGAGCACCGTCGAACAGCCCCATCACGCCTTCGCCGATGACGATATCGGCATCCGATGCTGCTTGCCCGAACAGGGACGAGACCATCTCAGGGCGCATCGCCCAGCTGTCGATATTCAGACAGGGCCGCCCGCTGGCCGCGGCGTGGAATCCGGGATCAATATAGTCGGGCCCGACCTTGAAGGATGAGACCGCTAGGTTGCTGCGGGAAAAATGGCGGAGCAGGCCGAGAGTAATAGTGGTCTTGCCGCTGCCCGATGACGGCGCGGCGATCACGGCTCCGGCAGCGCCGGGCACGGCCTTTAACCGGCGTCGCGCGTGCGGCGCGTGCCCAGGGGATCGGCGTCGAGAATTCTGCCACCGAGTGCGCCGACCCAGTCGAGCCCGGCGCGCAAACGCACCACTTCGCCGATAACGACGATCGCCGGCGGCTCGATTTTCTGTGCGGCGACATCTTCGACGCACATGCCGAGGGTCGTTTCCAGTACGCGTTCATCCGGCTGCGACGCCCGCGAAACAACGGCCACAGGTTCATCGGCGAACCTGCCGCCTTCCATCAGGCGTCTGCGGATCGTGCCAAGATGTTTGATCGCCATGTAAATCACCAGCACCGGTGAGCCTGTGGCGAGTGCCGGCCAGTCGATCCCGTCGGGGAGGTCACCGGACGCGCCATGGCCGGTCACTAACGTGACGGCAGAATTCGTTTCACGGTGGGTCAACGGAATACCGGCATGGGCAAGCCCGCCGATACCGGCGGAGATGCCCGGGATAACCCGGAACGGGATACCGGCGGCGACCAGCGCCAGAGCTTCTTCGCCCCCACGGCCGAAAATAAACGGATCGCCGCCTTTAAGCCGAAGAACCTTTTTGCCGTCGCGTGCGAGCTTTACCAGCCGCGCGGAAATATCGGACTGTCTGGGCGACGGCTTGCCGCCACGCTTGCCCGCATAGATGATTTCGCAGTCCGGGCCGGCCAGTGTCAGCGTCCGGTCATCGACCAGCGCATCGTGTACAATCACGTCCGCCTGCCGCAAACCGTTCAGCGCATGCAGCGTCAGCAGACCGGGATCGCCCGGCCCGGCGCCCGTCAGCCAGACCCATCCGGGTTCAAGTTCGGGCATCTTGAATGTCAGCCGTTCCATAGAGCCTGCTTAGCACATATAACGGTGGCATGGCACGCAGGCCCGAAGGAGAATTACGGCGCGGCTGGACCACCGGCGCCTGTGCGACGGCGGCCGCCAAGGCCGCCTATACCGCGCATCTGACGGGCGCGTTCCCCGATCCTGTGCAGATCACGCTGCCGAAGGGCGAGACACCATCCTTTGCCCTGACCCGTGAAGGAAAGACTGAAAACGGCGCCTTTTCCGCCATCATCAAGGATGCGGGCGACGACCCGGATGTGACCCATGGCGCCCTGATCCGGGTCGATATCGCGGCGGCGAACCCGGGCGACGGCGTTATCTTCCGCGCAGGTGATGGTGTCGGCACGGTGACCCGCGACGGCCTACCGTTGCCGGTCGGTGAACCGGCGATTAATCCGATACCGCGAAAGATGATCCAACAGGCCATAGACGAGACCGCTGCCACCCATGGCGGGACGGGCGACGTGATCGTGACCGTATCGGTTGAAAACGGTGCCGCACTCGCAAAGCAGACCTGGAACCCGCGCCTCGGCATTCTCGGCGGGATTTCCATCCTGGGTACGACAGGCGTCGTTATCCCCTATTCCTGCGCCGCCTGGATCGAATCGATCCATCGCGGCATCGATGTGGCCCGTGCGGGGTCGACACCGCTGATCGCCGGCTGTACCGGCAAGACATCCGAAGAGAAAACCCAGGAACTGCTCGGGCTGCCCGACCATTCGATGATCGACATGGGCGACTTCGCGGGCGGCATGCTGAAATATCTCAGGCGACACCCGATACCACGCGTCGTCATCGGCGGTGGTTTCGCCAAGATCAGTAAACTGGCCGAGGGTAATCTCGACCTGCATTCGGGGCGAAGCCAGGTTGATTTTACCTGGTTGGCCGATGTCGCGCATGAGCTGGGCGCATCAAAAGAGGTAGCGACGCAGATAGAAGGCGCCAATACTGCCGCCGAGGCCCTGTCCATCGCCACTACAGCCAAGCTGGACCTCGCCCCCGAGATCGCCCGTCGCGCCCAAGCCGTCGCCCGTTATACGGTGGGCGCGGCCGAGATAGAGATCGATGTATTCGTCTATGACCGTTCGGGAAATCTCGTCGGCCGGTCGGATGCGTGACCGTCTGAAAATTCTGGTTCTCGGCGGCACCGGAGATGCCGTCGCAATGGCAACCGAGGCCGCGGAGAAATTCGACATCACCTATTCGCTCGCGGGACGGACCAGTCACCCCGCCCTGCCTGACGGCGTGACGATCCGGACCGGCGGCTTCGGCGGCCCGCACGCACTCGCCGACTGGCTCGGCGAAAACAATATCGGCGCCGTGATCGATGCGACCCACCCTTTCGCCGAGCGCATTGCCGCCCATACCGCGCAGGCCTGTTCGGCAACCCATACGCCACGGCTGAAACTGACCCGGCCTGCCTGGGATGAGACGGCGGACGACACATGGCACCGTGTACCCGATATCGCTGCGGCCGCTTCCCTGTTGCCAACATTGGGCGCACGCGCCTTTCTGTCCATTGGCAGGCAGGAGCTCGGCGCATTTGCGGCTATGGAGGGGGTTCAGTTGCTCATTCGGTCGATCGACCTCCCCGGGAATACCGACCGCCTTCCCAGAGCCGTTTACATCACCGGGCGTGGACCTTTCACGACGGCGCAGGAATCGGCGCTTCTGCGTGAGCACGACATCAACGTGCTGGTGAGCAAGAATGCCGGGGGTGCGGCAACCTATGCCAAGATCGTCGCCGCGCGCATGGCTGACGTTCCCGTGGTCATGATCAATCGGCCAACGGCACCTCCAAGCCCGATTGTGTCGGATGTCGGGGCAGCGATTGCGTGGCTGGAAAGCCGGCTCGGCTAAAGAGCGTCGCCTTTTCGGCGCGGGCGCAATACATGGACGTGATCGGGATCGTAAAGTGCTGAATCCCGGAACTCATCCGGCGCGAGCACCGACCCCACAAGGATCAACGCGGTACGCGTAATCTTTGCGGCACGGAGTTTCTGGCGGATATCGGACAACGTACCTTCGACCACCTGCTCGTCCGGCCAGCTCGCCCGGTAGACAACGGCGACGGGACAATCCGCGCCGTAATGCGGCGTCAACGTCTCGCAAACATGTTTGAGATTCCGCACCGACAGATGAATGGCGAGCGTCGCGCCCGACCGGCCTAGCGTGTCGAGATCTTCGGCATTGGGCATGGCCGTCGCCTTCATCGCCGTCCGCGTCAGGATCACGGTCTGCGATACATCGGGCAGGGTCAGTTCGCGTTTCAGCAGCGCCGCGGCGGCGGCATAGGCAGGCACGCCCGGCACGATTTCAAAATCGATTCCCAGCGCATCGAGCCGGCGGATCTGTTCGCCGATGGCGCCATACAGGGACGGATCGCCCGAATGCACCCGCGCGACGTCATGGCCTGCCGCATGGGCCTTTTCCATCTCGGCAATAATTTCATCGAGCGTCATCGGGGCGGTGTCCATCACGATGGCGCCGTCCGGTGCGTGGGCGACCACTGCTTCGGGCACCAGCGAGCCCGCGTACAGGCAGACGGGGCATCGCGCTATCGCATCGCGCCCGCGAATGGTGAGCAGATCGGGAGCGCCCGGCCCCGCGCCAATAAACCAGACTGTCATTCCGTACCTTTCATGTCGTCATTCTGTTTTCCAGCCAGATTTCCGGCCTGTTTCCCGGCATAACCGCGGGGCGTATAGACCCAGTGCCGTCCGTCGCTGCGCGCCACGATGCGGCTTTCGGATGAACCGACCAGCACGACGGTGAGCATGTCGACATCGGCAGGGTCGAGCGCCCCCAGCGTCACGACACGGACCTGCTCGCCTTCTCTCCCGAGATTTCGGGCCAGTACCACCGGGGTTGTTTCCGGCCTGCCCGTCAGCAGGATTTCCCGCGCCTTGCCAAGCTGCCAGGTCCGCCGCCGTGAGACCGGGTTATAAAATGCGACGACAAAATCGCCGGCAGCGGCGGCGTGCAGGCGACGCTCGATCGCGTCCCACGGGGTCAGCAGGTCGGACAGCGATATGGTGCAGAAATCATGGCCGAGCGGCGCGCCCGAGCGTGCCGCCGCCGCCTGCAGCGCGGAGATACCGGGGCAGACCTGGATATCAACCCGGCCCCATTCATCCCGCCCGCCGGTTTCCAGCAGCTCGAAGGCGAGGGTTGCCATGGCGTAAATGCCGGGATCGCCCGACGAGACCAGGGCGACCGTCTTTCCCGTCGCCGCAAGTTCAAGTGCTGCGCGCACCCGGTCGATCTCTTCACCAAGCGGGAAATCGTGGCGGGTCTTGCCTGTCGCCCGGGCGGCCAGAATATCGAGATACAGCGTGTAGCCGACCAGGTCCGATGCCTGCGCCACGGCGTCTTCGGCTTCGGCCGTCATCCAGCCATCGCTGCCGGGGCCTGTGCCGACAATCAGCAATCTGCCCTGACGCTGTGCCGATACACACTCGGCAACAGGATCGGGCGATACCGCGATTGCGCAGGTCGCCCGCGCGGATTTCTGTTTTTCGACAATCAGGTCGGCATTTGCGCCGGCAGCGGCAAGAGCTGCGCCCTCGGACACGCCATGACAGCCGACTTCGCGAAACACCACGTCGGACGGGTTTTTGAGGCGAGGC
Organism: Alphaproteobacteria bacterium UBA830; assembly: GCA_905181725.1. GTDB lineage: Bacteria > Pseudomonadota > Alphaproteobacteria > MPNO01 > UBA830 > CAXBCP01. The sequence goes on along the minus strand of CAJIYX010000005.1, from coordinate 10,415 downwards.
GCCTCGGCCTCCAGCGTCGCTGCATCGAAAAACCGGGCTTCGACACCAAGCATCGCGGCAGCAGCATGGACTGCCGATTCGTCCGCTTTGAGATCCAGCGAATAAAGTCCGGCGATCGCATCAGGCGCGATATCGCCTGCCTCAAGCGCTGCATGCACCAGGGCAATCAGTTCCGCCGGGTCGGTTCCGCGCTCACACCCCACGCCCACGGCGACGCTCTTCGGGTGATAAACCAGATGATGCGCATCGCCGGCGACACGGTGCGGTGTGGCGGTGATTCGAAGCCTGCCGCCGAGATCGCGCGGAATGTCCGCGTCGGTCAGAAATGGCGGCAACGCCGCATGGGCGCCAACCGTTGCGCCGGCCAGCAGGTCCCCGGAAAACGGCTTCACATCATCCGGATTGCCCAGCGTCCAGCCAGCGGGCGGGTTATCGAGTGCGACGCCAAAACGCACATCGCCTGCCGTGGTCACGGCGGCAACGGCGCCGAGCGTTGCAGCGATATTCTGCGCCAGATCGTTCGCACCGTGATGACCGCCCAACAGCGGGACAACAGCCGAGCCATCCTCGGCAACCGCGATAACAGGCGGCTCCGCGGTTTTATCGGTCAGGCTCCCGGCCAGCAGGCGGATCAGGATCCCCGCGGCGCAAATGCCGATAACCGGTGTTCCCGCGGCAAAAAGTGCACGAAGATGATCACCGGTGTCGTCAAAAAGGACCTGCGCGGGGTCCACTCGGCGCGCCAGACCATGAATTTCCGCGCCCGGCAGCGCACTCGCAATGCGATGGGCCGTATCGAGCCCGCCGGGACCGAGAACAACAAGCGCCGGAGTCTTGATATCCCCGGTCATTATATCTCCGGTCATTTCCAAACCTCATCACGTTTATGCACGAGGATCATGGAGAAATACGGCGCATTGTCCTCGCCCACGTCGCCGATCGCCATGATTCGTTGTTCGCCCATCGTCGCACGCTCGATGTAGCGGGCGTTTGCGGTCAGCCCGAGATCATCTATCAGGGTGCGGATTTTGTCGAAATGGCCCCCGACCTTGATGATCGCCACGGCGTCGGCATCGATCAGCCGCTGTTTCATGGTATCGGCATCAAGCGGCCCGGGAATCACCGTCAGCACGTCATTTTTCGCCGATAACGGCGATCCCAACGCTGCGGCGCAGGCAGTCAGGGACGACACGCCCGGGATCACCTCTACCGTGTAATCCTCTGCCAGACGGCCATACAGATACATGAACGAGCCGTAGAAGAACGGATCGCCTTCGCAGATCACGGCGACGTCTTCGCCGGCATCGAGTGCCGCGCCAATTTCGATCGCTGCTTTGTCATACACATCATCCGCGGGAAAGCGCGCCGGCAGAAGCGGCATGCGAATGGGAATCTCGCGCTGGGTACCCGGCAGATGTTCAGCGACGATTTCGCGCGCGAGGCTCGGGCCTTCTTCCGGCGCGGGCCAGGCAAGGACAGGCACAGATCTGAGGATGCGCAGCGCCTTGAGCGTGACCAGCTCCGGGTCGCCCGGCCCAATGCCGACACCATACAATATGCCGGCGATCAGGGTTTCACCGCGGCAAGCTGTGTGACCGTCATCAGCGGTTTCCAGCCGGTAAACGGCCCGACCGGTTCGGCCCGGGACACGGCGATACGCACGAGCTCGCCACTCTGGCGTACACGAAATGCGGCAAGCGCGCCTTCTCCTTCAAGCGTGACGACGTTGGCGACAAGCCGGCCGCCGGCGGGTAGCGCATCCCAGCAAAGATCAATCAGACCGGGGGTCGAGGCGCCGCCGCCGATAAAAATAGCATCGGGCGCGTCGAGACCGGCAAGCACGTCGGTTGCCTGACCTTCGATCATACCGAGGCGCGGCACGCCGAGCGCAATGGCATTACGGGCAATGAGGCCGATCCGGTCGGCCCGGCTTTCGACCGCCGTCGCCCGGCAGGACGGATGCGCGCGCATCCATTCGATGGAAATTGCACCGCAACCGGCACCGATATCCCACAAATGCTGACCTGGAATGGGGGACAGTGCCGCCAGTGTCGCCGCGCGGACTTCACGCTTGGTCATGTTGCCGTCGCTGGTAAACGCATCATCCGGCAGGCCCGGCACACGCGGCAGGATGATCGCATCGGACCCGGCCACGCATTCAACGCCGATGGTATTGAAGGGCGCGGTGTCGGTATGCGGCCAGTCGGTCGCCGTACCTTCGAGCCCGCGCTCCTGCGGGCCGCCCATGTGTTCGAGAACGAATATTTTGCTGTCGCCATAACCGCGCTCGGACAGAATCCCGGCAACCTGTGCCGGGGTATCGGCGCCGTCGGACAGGATCATCAGCCGGGCACCGGGCAGGATAAACGGCACGATCAGCGATGCGGGACGACCATGAAGGGTCAGCTGTTCGACATCGGCCAGTGGCCAGCCGAGCCGCGACGCTGCCAGCGAAAAGGCCGACAGAGACGGCACCACATCCATCTCATCCGCATCGAAATGCTTGGCCAGGGTAACACCTATACCGAAAAACATCGGATCACCGGTGGCCAGCACGCAGACCATGCTGCCGCGCCGTTCGGCGATGTGCGGCATCAGATCGGCCAGCGGGCTTGGCCAGGTCAGACGCTCGCGTCCGTCTTCGGGGATCATCGCAAGATGACGGTCGCCGCCGACCAGGGTCTGCGCGCCGTCAACGAGCATACGGGCGCGCGGGGTCAGGCCTTCGAGACCATCTTCACCGATCCCGACAACGCTTAGCCAGCGGTCGGTCATGACTCATCCCGCCCGGCAAGCGCGTTAACGGCCGCGGCGGCCATCGCACTGCCGCCCCGGCGGCCGAGGATCGTTGCATACGGGACGTCATGGGAGCCGTCATTTGCCCCGTCATGCAGGGCGTCCTTCGATTCGGCCGCACCGACAAAGCCGACGGGGAAACCGAGAATAGCCGCCGGTTTGCGCGACGGGTCGTCGGCAATAACTTCCAGCAGACGGAACAATGCCGTGGGCGCATTCCCGATGGCGACCACACTGCCCGGCAGAAACGGCTTCCACAATTCGACCTGGGCGGCGGACCGCGTCGTCCCCTGTTCCTTTGCTAGCCCAACAAGGTTCGGCAGGCGGATCATGCTGAGAATCTGGTTATCCGCCGGCAACCGGGCGGCAATCACGCCATCCGCGACCATCTGCGCATCGCAGATCACCGGCGCACCGGCGGCGAGCGCCGTCCGCGCCGCAGACGCGACCCAGTCCGACCAGCGCAGATCGCCGACAATCTCCGGCATGCCACACGCGTGAATCAGACGAATGACAACATCCGCCATATCGTCCGGCACGCCGGACAGGTCAGTCTCCGCCCGCACAATCTTGAAAGACTGGCGGTAGATTTCATCGGGGTCGCGTACGTAGTCCATCAGGAATTCAGCCGATCTCTTTTCTCAGGGTCTTGGGACCCAGCGGGTGGTCGGCATGCGGATAGGGATGGTGCGCGTGATCATGGCTATGGCCGTCGCCGTGGTCGTCGGCGTGGCTATGCCCATGGTCGTGCCCGTGGTCGTGTCCCTGGGTATCTTCGTCCGGTTTCGCCGGGCCCGTGCCGATGCCTTCGACATGGTGATGATGGCTTTCCTGCGCCAGACCGACCTCGGCCTCGAAACCGAGCACCTGTTCACGGTACTTGCAGAGCTGGCAGTTCATGTTGTTCTCGCCGCGGCGGATCTCGTCGATGCGTTCCATGAACGTCTCGATCACCATCGGGTGGTCATTCAGATAGGGCGCTTTGATGAATTCGATATCGGGGTGCCGCGCCGCGACTAGGTCGGTGTATTCGTAAATCCGCCGCACCAGCACGCCGGTGAACAGAAAATACGGGAAAACCACGATGCGCTTGTAGCCGAGCTTCGCCGCATGTTCGAGCCCGGGCTCGACCAGCGGGAAGGTAACGCCGGAATACGCCGTTTCACCCCAGCCGAAGCCCAGGCCTTCCCACAGCATGCGCATGACCTTGGTGACATTGGAATTCGCATCGGGGTCGGACGCACCGCGTCCGATGACAACCAGCATGGTCTCTTCCATCGGCACGTCGCCGCCGGCAGTGGCCAGCGCCTCTTCGATGCGGTCGGCAGCAGCGCGCAGCATTTTCAGATCGATGGCAAGCTCGCGCCCGTAGCGGATATCGACACCTTCCTGGCCGGCGGCCCAGGTGTTCAGGACCGACGGAATATCGTTTTTCGCATGGCCCGCTGCGAACAGCATGCCCGGCACCGCGAGCACATCCGTGACACCCTGCTCGGCCAGCTTGCCGAGCCCGTCCTTGATCACCGGGGTCGCGAATTCAAGAAATCCGTATTCGACGGGTATATCGCCCGCCCGTGCGCGGATCGCTATGGACAGTTTTTCAAACTCCGCAACCGCGCCTTCATCGCGGCTGCCATGGCCGCAAACCATGATTCCTGTGGTCAATTGTCTCTCCTTTTCCGGTGGCAATTGATTCCCGACGCTTGTCGGGCGATTGTCGCCGAATGATGTTTCAGTGGTACTCCGCGGACGCCGCAACCGTCCACCCCCTGCTGGTGGTGATGCTGGCCCTCGCAATCGACGTCGCGTTGGGCGATCCGCCCAAGGTATACGCCCGCATTCCGCACCCGGTTGCGGTCTTCGGCGGCCTGATCGCGTTTTTTGACAAAAAACTTAACCGCGAGCAACGGTCGGATCGGGCACGGTTCTGGCGCGGGGCGCTGGCGACGGTATTTCTGGTCGCGCTGGCGGGTTTTGCCGGGTACGGCATCCAGTGGTTGCTCGCGCAGGTGGAATACGGCTGGATCGCAGGTGCCGCCATCGCCAGCGTGTTCATTGCCTATCGCGGCCTGTTCAACCATGTCCGCGATGTCGCCAACGGGCTGGACGTATCGCTCGCTGACGGGCGCGCGGCGGTCTCCCACATCGTCGGGCGTGATCCCGACTCGCTGGACGCGCACGGTGTTTCGCGCGCAGCCATCGAATCGGCGGCGGAAAATTTCTCGGACGGCGTGGTCGCGCCCATTATCTGGTTTGCATTGCTCGGCCTGCCCGGGCTGTTTCTCTGCAAGGCAGTCAACACGCTGGACAGCATGATCGGTCACCACGACAGCACCTACGAGCATTTCGGCAAATTCGCCGCCAGGCTGGATGACGCCGTCAACGCCGTACCGGCCCGCGTCGCCGGGCTGTTGATCGTGATCACCGCGGCGATCGGTTTCGGCACGCGGGGCGGGGCGGCCTGGACGGCCGTGGTTGACGACGCCGAGAAACACCGGTCGGTCAATGCGGGCTGGCCCGAAGCGGCGATGGCTGGCGCACTGGGCCTGGCACTTGCCGGGCCGCGTCATTACCGGGATTTTATCGTCGATGATGCCTGGATGAACGAAACCGGGCGCGCCGATGCGACAGCGGAAGACATCCGCCGGGCGCTGAGCCTGTACCGCAAGGCGGGTGCCGGACTTGCCGCTATCCTGCTGATCGTCATGGCACTTGCCTGACCGGACAATTGCGCCTGGCCGGGCTTCTGATCCAATTGCGGCAACTTCAGCCATCGATCATCGCCGCCAGATCGAGATGTGCTTCCAAATGATCGGCCAGCGCATCCAGCGTGGCGTCGATCCCCGCTTCATACGCCAGCGCCGCGCGGCTGCCCGGGCGGATCCGTTGCAGGTACGCCGCCCTGAAGGCATCGGACGAAAACAGCCCGTGGACATAACAGCCCGATACCCGGCCATCGGCTGTAATCGCGCCGTCCATGCCGGTGGCCAGGTTCAGCATCGGCCGGGCGGTATCGGGCCCGGTCGTCACGCCGACATGCATTTCGTATCCGGCGACGGGCAGGTCTGACAGCCCTTCGCGTCCCGAAACCTCCACCAGAGTTTTTGCCGCTATCAACGTCGTTGAGATATCGAGCAGGCCCAGACCGGGCGCTTCCGCCGGCGGTCCTTCAATGCCTTCCGGGTCGGACACCGTCTTTCCCAGCATCTGGTAGCCGCCGCAAATGCCCAGCACCGCACCGCCACGCCGGACATGGGCGGCGATATCGATGTCCCAGCCCTGCGAGCGGATAAAGGCGAGATCGACCAGTGTCGCCTTCGATCCCGGCAGCACGACCAGATCGGCATCGCCGGGCAGCGCATCGCCGGCAGGGACCATCACCACCGACACATCGGGCTCGGCGCGCAACGGGTCGAGATCGTCAAAGTTTGCGATGCGCGACAGAACCGGCACGGCGATTTTGATATCGCCCACGCGGGACTCATCCCCGCCCACATCGAACGCATCTTCGCGGGGCAGCCGCCCGGCATCGGCGAACCACGGCACCACGCCGTAAGATTTCATATCCGTCCGGTCATGAATGACCGTGAGACCGCTATCGAACAGGGTCGCATCGCCCCGGAATTTGTTGACGATGAACCCCCGGGTCAGCGCGCGCTCAGCCTCGCTCAGCAGGTCCCATGTCCCGACAAGCTGGGCGATAACCCCGCCGCGGTCGATATCGCCGATCAGCGCGACCGGCACGTTCGCGGCCTCGGCAAAACCCATATTTGCGATATCCGCGGCGCGGAGATTGACCTCGGCGGCACTCCCCGCCCCTTCGACCAGCACCAGGTCGGCCGCCGCCGACAGGCGGTGAAAGCTCTCCATCACAGCCCCCATCAGGCCAGGCTTCATCGCCTGGTATTCACGCGCCTTGGCGTTGCCGACGATCTTGCCCTGCACGATCACCTGCGCGCCGGTCTCTGATTGCGGCTTCAGCAGGACCGGGTTCATATCGGTATGCAGTGCCACCCCGCAGGCGCGCGCCTGCAACGCCTGCGCCCGGCCGATTTCGCCGCCGTCGCTGGTGACGGCGGCATTGTTCGACATGTTCTGCGGCTTGAACGGGCGCACGGTCAGCCCGCGCCGCGTATAGGCACGGCACAGCCCCGCCGTCAGCACGGATTTGCCGACATCGGAGCCCGTGCCCTGAAACATCAGCGCGGGGATCATGAATTGTTTCCCGGCAGGCCCACTTAGAACTCGATCCCTTTCTGGGCGGGCACATTCTGTTCGCGAAAGGGATGCTTGATCTGCGTCATCTCGGTGACCAGATCGGCGATCTCGATCAGCTCCGGCTTCGCGTTCCGCCCCGTCACGACGACATGCAGCATGTCGCGCTTGCTCCGGAACGTCTCCAGCACGTCCTCGATAGCGAGATAGTCATAGCGCAGCACGATATTGAGCTCGTCCAGTACCACGAGATCGTAGCTTGGATCGGCGATCATCTCCTTGGACACCGCCCACGCGGCCTCGGCCGCCGCGATATCGCGCGCCTTGTCCTGGGTCTCCCACGTGAAACCTTCGCCCATGGTGCGCATGCTGACCTGGTCGGGAAAATGATCGAGCACGAGACGCTCGCCGGTTTCCCATTTGCCCTTCACGTACTGGACGACGCCAATTTTCATATCGTTGCCGATAGCGCGGGCAACCAGCCCGAACGCCGCCGTCGACTTGCCCTTGCCCTTCCCCGTATGGACGATCAGCAGGCCCTTCTCGACCGTCTTGTCGGCCAGCATCTTGTCGCGGGATTCTTTGCGCTTTTTCGATTTCTCGTTGGCGCGCGCAAATTCTTCGGCGGTGGTAGGTTTTTTTACCATCAGGCAGTTCCCTTCAGTTCGGTCAGACGCGTCCACGCGGTGTTGGATCTCGGCCGCCACAGGCCACGCTCCTGCGCTTCGAGCAGGCGTTCGGCCATTTCGCGCAGTGCATCCGGGTTGTTCTGTTCGAGAAAATCCCGCACCGCATCGTCATCAAGATAGGCATCGAATACCAGGTCGAAATGATGGTCCTTCACGCAATGAGCGGTGGCGGAAAAGGCGAACAGGTAATCGACCGTCGCCGCCATTTCGAACGCGCCCTTATAGCCGTGGCGCATGACGCCGGCGATCCATTTCGGGTTGACCACGCGGGCCCGCACTACCCGGCCGATCTCCTCTTCGAGGCTGCGGATCTTCGGCGTTTCTGGGCGCGAATGATCGTTGTGCCAGACCGCCGGCTGATCGCCCGACAGGTGGCGGACGGCGGCGGTCAGCCCGCCTTCAAACTGGTAGTAATCATCCGAATCGAGCAGATCGTGTTCACGGTTATCCTGGTTGTGCACCACTGCCTGCACGGATCCGAGGCGGCGTTCGAACAGGCGGTGTTCCGCCTTCCCGTCCGCGCCGTCGCCATAGGCATAGCCGCCCCAGGCGATATAGGCGCGCGCGAGATCGGCATCGGTTTCCCAGCCGCGCTCATCGATCAGCGCCTGCAGGCCCGCACCATACGCACCGGGCTTGGACCCGAATACTCGGTGCCCGGCGCGGCGGTAGGCGATGTCTTCATCGACACCGTCGGCGATCAGGGCGGCGGTATCTTCGGCCACACGGGCAGCGAGCGGGTTCTGGTCCGCCGGCTCATCCATCGCGGCGACGGCGCGGACGGCGGAATCGAACAGATCGATCTGTGCCGGGAACGCATCGCGGAAAAACCCCGACAGCCGCAGTGTGACATCCACACGGGGCCGGTCGAGTACGTCGAGCGGCATCACGTCGAACCCGGTGACCCGGCCCGAGCCGCGATCCCATTGCGGCTGCACACCCATCAGCGCCAGACCCTGCGCGATGTCGTCGCCGCCGGTCCGCATGTTGGACGTGCCCCAGGCGGACAGCGCCATGCGGCGCGGCCATTCGCCATGTTCTTGCACATGGCGTTCGACCAGAAGCGTCGCCGACTTCCAGCCCAGCGTCCACGCGGTCGGCGTTGGCACGGTTCGGGTATCGATCGAATAAAAATTCCGCCCCGTTGGCAGCACTTCGGGACGCCCGCGGGTCGGCGCGCCGGACGGGCCGGGCTCCACAAAATCACCCTTGAGGGCGGTGAGCGCACCCGTAATTTCCGCCGCGCCGCAGGCTTCGACCGCCGGTCCGATGCGATCCGAAATCTGCTGGAGAACCGCGCGTGTTTCGCCCCAGTTTTCGTCCGGCGGCCCGCCAGAAACCAGATCGAGCGCCAGGATTTCAAGCCGTTCCACCGTGTCGCCCATGGTCCGCCAGGCATCATCGCCTTTTAGCGCCGACGGCGTCGCACCGGTCCAGGGATCGCCAAGCACGCAGTCCAGCGGGTCGAACCCGTCAAAGCCAAGATCGGTGGCAAGAGCACGGATCAGTGATTGGTTACCGGCCTGCCCGTCATCGCGCGGCAAACGGGCGAGGGCCACCAGCAGGGCATCGCGCAGGCTGCCCACCGGGCTTTCACCAAAGATGTGCAGCCCGTCGCGGATCTGCACCTCTTTCAATTCGCAAAGGTAGTTGTCGAGCTTGGCAAGCGCCTCGTCCGCCAGCTCGTCCGGATTGATCCCGCAATCGTAATCGAGCCCCGACGAACGCGTCAGCTCCACGATCTGATCACGCAGCAATTCGATCCGGCGGGGATCGACCCCGGCGGCCTCGTAATATTCATCAACCAGCCGTTCGAGATCGGCGAGCGGGCCATAGGTCTCGGCACGTGCGAGCGGCGGGGTCAGATGATCGATAATCACCGCCGCGGCGCGCCGCTTGGCCTGCGTGCCCTCGCCCGGATCATTGACGATGAACGGATAGATATGCGGCATCGGTCCCAGCGCTGCTTCCGGAAAACAGGTCTCCGACAGCGCCAACGACTTGCCCGGCAGCCATTCCAGATTACCGTGCTTGCCCATATGAATGACGGCGTCCGCCCTGTATTGATGGCGCAACCACGCATAGAAGGCGAGGTAGCCGTGCGGCGGCACGAGGTCGGGGTCGTGATAGGATTTTTCAGGATCGATGTTGTAGCCACGCGCCGGCTGCAGCCCGATCGCGATATTGCCGCAGCGGAAGGCCGGGATAGCAAAGACCCCGCAATCGACCGCGCCCGCGATGTAAAACGGGTCGGCCTCGGGTGCGCCCCATCTGTCGGTCACGGCCAGGCGCACCGCGTCCGGAAGCGCCGACAGGAAAATCTGGTAGTTGGCCAGCGAAATCGTTTCCTCGACGACACGCTCTTTGACGGCAGCATTGGTCGGACCCGCCAGCAGTCGGTCGACCAGCGCGTTGCCGCCGGTGGGCAGCTCGCCCGTGGCGTACCCGGCGTCGGTCATGGATCGCAACAGGGTCATCGTGCCTGCCGGGGTGTCGAGCCCGACACCATTGCCGATCCGCCCGTCACGGTTGGGATAGTTTGCCAGCACCAGCGCGACCCGTCGGTCGGAGACAGGCGTGTGGCGGAGTTTCGCCCACGCGGCCGCAAGATCGGCGACGAAGGCGATGCGGTTATCCAATGGCAGATGTTTGACCACCGCCGTCTGTGTCGCATCATCGAAACGCGCTTCGGATTTGAATGCCACCGCACGGGAC
>CAJIYX010000004.1 GCA_905181725.1 Alphaproteobacteria bacterium UBA830 | reverse complement strand
AATTCACCACGAGCCAAAGCCCTCAAATTTCCGTTGATCACTCTTGAATGATAAGATACCTAACTAAAGATTGAAAACGGGAGAAAACAGGGATTATGGCGGATTATTCCTCAGAGCGGGTTACGGTCGCGGGCTGTGAAATAGAGGTTCTGCGCGGCGGAAGCGGCCCGGCGATGGTGTTTCTGCACGGTGCCGGCGGGGCGCATAAATGGATGCCTTATATGGACCGTCTGGCAGAGCATTATACCCTTTACGTGCCGAGCCACCCGGGCTGGGGCCGTTCAGATACGCCAGACTGGCTCGATGGCATGGGAGATCTTGCCTATTTTTATCTCGAATTTCTCGAGGCCATTGGCGAGGATCAGGTGCACCTGGTCGGCAATTCTCTCGGCGGCTGGCTCGCCCTTGAAGTCGCCGTCCGTTCTGCCGCGCGCATCGAAACGCTGACGCTGGTTTCCGCCGCCGGTATTCATGTCGCCGGCGTGATGAAGGGCGATATCTTCCTGTGGGATGACGACGAGCGCGTGCGCAACACATTTTTCGACCAGAAATTGGCCGAAGCGCGCCTTTCTGCGACGCCGACCGAGGAAGAAACCGACATCGCGCTCAAAAACCACTTCTCGACCGCCAAAATAGCCTGGCATCCGCGTTTCTATAGTCGTGAGCTGCAGAAATGGCTGCACCGTATAAAGGTGCCGACGTTGATCCTGTGGGGCGATTCAGACAAGATCTTCCCACCCGCCTACGGCGCGGCGATGCAGAAGCTGATCCCCGGATCGACCCTCACCGTCGTGACCGAATGCGGGCACCTGCCGCAGCAGGAAAAGCTGGATGACTTTATTGCCGGTGTGACCGCGCATACCGTTGCCCACGCAGCTGAACAGAGCGCTGCACATTCGACGGGAGCCGCCTGATGAAATTCCATTTTTTCCACCTCATGCCGTATCAAGACATCGATCCGGATTTTCTTGAAGACAACAAATCCTCCTGGATCACCCTGCCGAACACTTATTACGATCCCAAGAAAGGCTCGAAGCTCTATCACCGCTATCTGGATGAGCTTGAACTGGCCGACGAGCTCGGGTTTGACGGGGTCTGCGTGAACGAACATCACCAGACTGCCTATGGCATGATGCCGTCGCCCAACGTGCTGGCCGGTGCGCTGTCGCGGCGCCTGAAACACGCCAGCATTGGTGTGATCGGCCGGGCTTTGCCCATCGTTGAAAACCCGCTGGTCATCGCCGAAGAATTCGCGATGATCGACAACCTCATGGAAGGTCGGTTCATTGCCGGTTTCGTGCGCGGCATCGGCTGCGAATACCATGCCTCGATGACCAACCCGGGGTTCAGCCATGAGCGCTTCCGCGAGGCGCATGACCTGATCGTGCGGGCATGGTCCGAACCGGGTCCGTTCGAATTCTACGGCAAGCATTACCACTTCCAATACGTCAACCTTTGGCCGCGCCCCTATCAGACGCCGCACCCGCCGATATGGATCCCCTCGCAGGGCTCAACCGAGACGGTGGAATTCGCCGCCCATCCGGACCGGAAATATACCTATATCATCACCTTCAGCCCGGTTGCGTCGGTCAAGAAAAATCTGAAAGCCTATCGCGACCAGTGCGAGGTCTATGGCTATGAATGCCCCCCCGACCAGCTCGGCTGGGCGATGCCGTGCTACGTCGCCGAAACCGACGAGATCGCACGCAAGGACGCCGCTCCGCATATCGAAAGCCTCTTCAACCGGTTCATTATGTCGCCGGCCCAGTACAAGCTGCCGCCGGGCTATTCGTCGCTGAACAGCTACAAGGCGGTGATGGCAAGCAAATACGCGGTGCGCAAAAACTATCTGACCTGCGAAGCGCTGATCGAAAACGGCATGTTCCTGTGCGGTTCTGCAGCAACGGTTGCCGAAAAGCTCGAGGAATATCAGAAAGAGATGGGCTTCGGAAACATCGCGCCGATGCTGCAATTCGGCACCCTGCCGCCCGAACTGACCGAAAAGAACCTGCGGATGTTCGCCAGCGAGGTGATCCCCAAAGTCCGCCATCTCGGTGTAACGCCGGCGACGGTGGCTGCGGAGTAACACTACTGGGTCGATATAAAGGCGATGTCGTTGGTTTCGGCCGGGTGGCGCCGACGAGGGGCACTGCCGCCAGCTTCAGCAGAACTGCAAGGTCTCGGGTCAAGCCCTCATGCAAAATTCAAAAGTATGATCCATGAGGTCAGACCCTGAACTGGATTTATCCGAAATTGGTTCAGATAATATTTGTGTCGGTCAACGTATCGTTTGGCCCGGATTCAGCACTGAGAGAATCAAAAACACTAAGAACAAAAAGTTCACCACTGTAGTCGGCTTCCGATGTTGAACCTTCTAAATATCTGATGATCACAGCGTCATCGTCGCTTTCATAAAATATTAATAATGAATCCGTGTTTACACCGCCCTGAGTTACTCCTGCGTTTGCACCAGTCAGATTGGTAGACGCATTGCTGCTCTCCAACAGCGCTTCTACAGCCGACAGGATCTCGCTCTTGGTGGAACTTGTAATATCAATTGATAAAAGAACATCTTCAAATTCAATAACAGCGGTACTATTTGCAGAGATAACGTTGGTTGCACGTGCTGAGCTATCAATGGTCGTTAGCGTCAGGTCAGTCCCCGAAGATCGAGAGGTACCGTCGCCAGCAACCAGGTTTGATTTGTAATCGAAAACGTCAGTCGT
>CAJIYX010000003.1 GCA_905181725.1 Alphaproteobacteria bacterium UBA830 | reverse complement strand
GGCGACCGTCTTCGAGAAATTCGGGCATGTTGAGCGGTGGTTTTGCAGGCGTTCCGAGCGTGGTCCAGATATGTCCGTACATAATCTGTGCCGGATGTTCCTGGCCCGGCCCGCCATCCGCGTTCGCTTCGAACATGCGGGGACGGTCGCCATCCATCTCGACAATAATATCCTGCCCCAGCAGGCGGGTGTTCCGTCGTTTGCCGGATTTGATCTCGTCTATGTTCCCGACTGCCTGCCAGTCATTCAGGGCAACGGGGTCTGAAGTCTTCGCCATCGTATCGCCTCCTGTCAGGCTGCGTTTTGTGATGCAGTTTCAGCGCCAACGACGTTTTCAACCTGCCAGCGGAACTGTCGGGCCCAGGTTGACGCCCGCCGCCTGGCTGCAGTCGTGTCCGCAGCCGCGGTGAGGACGTGAAGCTGGGTCTTTTCGCCGTCGACCGGCTGAATTGCGATGATAATTGTCTCGTCAGCAGATGTTTCGACGGCCGTTACGCCTGGCGCAACCCGACTGGAAGAAGCCAGAGCAGATACCGCCTTGTCGACCTCGGTGGGGTTTGTATCGATCACGATGGACCGGCAGAAGGTCAGGTTTACGCAACCCGAAAGGTCCGGCGGGGAATCATCGGGTTTCCCGGTTGTGGTCCAGATCAGCCCGTTGTTTTCGGCCGATGGATACGCCGGAACACAGAAATCGTCCGGTGGGGTCATATCCGGGTGTGCGGGAATGTTCGCACATTTGCCGTCTCCGCCGAAACGCCAGCCGTGATAACGGCAGCTCAATCGGTTCTGGTCGACAAAACCGTATTGCAGCCGCATGCCGCGGTGGATGCACTGGTTCTGCCATACATGGCTGGCGCCGTCTTCACCGCGCCAGACGACCCGCTCCTCGCCAAACAGACGTGCCGGGGAGACCCCGCCGGCTTCGAGCGCCGTCGACCCGCCAATCGCATACCAACAATTTTTCGAGAAGAGATCAGACATGTCTGTTTCACCGGGGTGACATTATTCTCTCCCACATTCTGTCACCCCCGGCCGGCCAAGCCAACTGCGTCAGGCGGTCGCGCCGGATATTGCGCTCGCGGCCAATTGAATGCATCGTTCGGCATGTGAATTCACAGAGGGTGACCGACGAGATGGCGAGACTGGAAGGAAAGACCGCGATTGTGACCGGCGCGGCGCAAGGCATTGGCGCCGTATATGCGAGGGCGCTGGCCCGGGAAGGTGCCAAGGTATGTCTATCGGATATCCTGGATACAGCGCCTGCAGTCGAGGAAATCCGAAAGGCGGGCGGCGAGGCGATCGGCATGGAAACCGACGTCACGGATATGGATGCCTGTGAAAAGATGGTCGCGAAGACCGTTTCGGCGTTTGGGTCGGCTGATATCATGGTGACCAACGCGGCTCTTTTTGCCGCCTTGAAACGCCGCAGTTTTCTGGAAATCGGTGGCGATGAATGGGACAAGGTTATGGCCATCAATACGCGCGGCGTATTCAACTGCGTCACAGCGGCCGCGCCCGAGATGAAGAAAAAAGGCTATGGCAAAATCATCAATATCTCATCCAGCACGATTTATTCCGGTGTGCCGCTGATGCTTCACTACGTGGCGTCAAAAGGGGCAGTGGATGCGATGACCAAGGCGCTGGCCCGGGAACTCGGCGGTGACGGCATTACGGTGAACACGATTGCGCCCGGTTTCACAATGAGCGATCAGATCGAAGCACAGCGGGACAATCTTGAATTCTATGTCAATCTCAGCCTGAACAGTCGTGCCGTAAAGCGCGAGCAGGTGCCGGATGATCTTTTGGGTGCCCTGATATTTCTGGCATCGCCCGAATCCGATTTCGTTACCGGCCAGGCCATCGTTGTCGATGGCGGTATGATAATGCACTAAGAGACGACTGGAGATGCCGATGACCTTTGTGAGAGATTCATGGTACGCGGCCTGCTGGGCCGCTGATCTACCAGCTGGTGAAGTGCTGGCAAAAACAATTCTGTGCGATCCGGTCGTTCTGTGGCGCAACGCGGCGGGTGATCCATTTGCGTTGGAAGACCGCTGTTGTCATCGGCATCTGCCGCTGTCGCTTGGACGTGTCACCGGTGACACGGTGCAGTGCGGCTATCACGGTCTTCAATTCGATGCGGCCGGCGACTGTGTGAAGGTGCCGGGGCAGACCAAGGTCCCGCCCGGCGCAAGGGTTCGGTCATTCCCGGTCATCGAGAAATACAGCATGGTCTGGATCTGGCCGGGAGACCCGGCGCGCGCCGATGAAAGTGCGATACCTGAATTGCCCTGGCTCGACAGTCCGGGATGGGTGCATACCGGCGGCCTGATACATATGAAAGCTGATTACCGTTTGCTGATCGATAATCTGCTTGATCTCACCCATGTCACTTACATCCACAAAAACACAATCGCCGGAGACCCGGAGGAGGCGCTGGTGCCGGTGAGCACCACGCGGGACGGCGACGCCATTCGTGTCGAACGCTGGATGCTCGGCTTTACTGCGCCGCCGATGTACGACATGGCCCGGAAATTCGAAGGCAAGGTCGACCGGTGGCAGTTGATCAAGTGGCAGGCCCCATCGACGGTGACCCTCGATATCGGCTGTGCCGATGTGGATACCGGCGCGCCCGAGGGAGACCGCTCGCAGGGAATAACGATGTGGTCCAACCACATCATTACGCCGGAGACCGAAACCACGACCCATTATCACTGGGCGTTCGCGCGGAACTACAAGCTCGACGACACCGGGGTGTCTGACGTTCTCGCAGAGGGCGGGCTGCGGACCTTTATGGAGGACGTTGTGATCCTCGAACGCCAGCAGATCTCTCGCGGGATCGTGGGAGACCGGCCGGTGGTCGATATCAATATCGACAATGCGCCCCTGCAGTTCCGCGGCATCCTTGATGACAAAATTGCCGCCGAGAACGCCGCCGTGGCGGCCGAATGAAGTTTTACGTCTTCCTTGCCGTCGGGCTGGTGGCGATATCTTTTCCCGCTGGGGCGCAGGATAAATCTGACCGTTTGAAAATCGTCAATTGCCTTGATGTTGACCGGAACATAGTCCGCCGGACTGCGCTCTGGAAATGCAAAGGCGATGCCGCCTCCGATGCGCGTGCGTAGGAGATCAAGGCGAGCCGTATCCAGCGGGCCAAGGGTAAACTGAAGCCGGCGAAAGCGTTGTTTCCCGGCCTGCGGATGCGGGGCAGCGGTTCCGGTTTTTTCGTGTCGCGGGACGGTCAGATTTTGACCAATCACCATGTTAACGATGGCTGTACTCGGGTGTCGGTTAAGCCGTCATCTGCCGGCGACTGTGATCGGCGCCGACAAAATCGATGACCTGGCTGTTCTGCAATATTCCGGCCAGACGAAGTCGATCGCGAAATTTCGGAAACCACTGGATATCCAGATCGGCGACATGGTTGCCGTCATTGGTCATCCACTGCATGGGCTGGTGGCGATCAAGCCCATTTTTGAGATTGGCAAAGTCAGGGAGTTTCAGGCGGAGAGGCTGCGGCGCCTATGGCGTTTTGCGATTGATGCCGATATTCGTCGCGACAATTCGGGCGGGCCGGCCATCGATGGCAGAGGATATGTCGTCGGCGTGGTCTCAGCGAAGATCAACACGCCGGCCATGTTCAAATGCACCGGCAAAGTTCATCGCGATATCGGCATCATCATTCGCCAGGACCGGGCTCTCCGGTTTCTGGGGCGGTTCTATATTGCTTACACCGGTGATGATGTCCGGGCGCCGCTTGATGACAAGCTGCTTTTCGATGTTGCGCATGCATTCGTCGAGCGGATCGGGTGCTGGAAGTAAGGTTTTTATCTGCCTGGCCGTTAGCTGGGGCGATTGTTCAATACATCCAGATTTGTCGGCAGCCAGATTTTAACCAGTGTGCCACCGCCAACGCGGTTGCGGACCATGCCGCCAAGATACGTCTCCATGATCGACTTGCTGACGCTTAAACCCAGGCCCGAGCCCGTGCCCACCCCTATTTTGCGCTCGCTGTCTTGTCTGATTGACTGGAAATAGGGTACACTCAGCCTTGTAATGTCTGCCTCGGAAATGCCGCATCCGCTATCCCGCACCGTGATCACCAGATTGCGATCCTCAGGGTCCGCGCTCATATTGATGCGTCCGCCGGGCGGCGTAAATTTGATCGCGTTCGTCACCAGGTTGACCAGAACCTGCGCCAGCAGACGAGGATCGGCGCTGAAAACCGGCAGGCTGTTGGGGATATCGAATTCCAGCCCGACGCCATTTTCGGATGCCTGTATCAGGGTAAAACAACAACATCGTCAATCACATCGTTCAGCGATGTTTCCTGAAGGTCGATTTCGAACCTTCCTGCCTCGACGCGCGCGAGATCCAGCAGGTCGTCCACCAATTTGAGCACATGCTGGCTAATGTGATGGATGTCGTCGACATGTTCATTTTAGCGTTCTGCACCCGAGCCGTGGATTTCGCTGAATTTCTGCGCCTGAGTGGCTTCGGTGAATCCGATGATGGCATTCAGGGGCGTTCGGACCTCGTGGCTCATATTGGCGAGGAAATTTGATTTTTCGTCATTCGATACCTTGGCTTTCAGCGCCATTTCCCGGTGGTAGAGCTCGTTCGACCGCGCCTGAAGGGTTTGTTCGTGATTTTTGAGCACAAATTTCACCGTCCGATCCAAAAGCCCGGTGGAGAGCAGATTTTTATCGACGTAATCCATCGCGCCCGCCGCGAGGGCTTCGGCTTCCACTTCGGCGGAGCCGAGGCCGGACATCAGTACCATCGGCGTCTGGCAAGGCCTGCCACCCGCACCCCGGATCAACGTGGTGCCTGTTTCGTTCCCCAGGTATTGATCGATAAACGCGATATCGAAGCCGCCGGTTTCCAGATGATTACGGGCGTCTTCCATGTCGGTGACATGAACTAGTTCGCCAGCAAACCCGTCGCTATTGCGAAAAAGCGTTTCAATCAGGAATGCCTCGGGTTTCGAATCTTCGACAATCAGAATTTTCATTACAAATCTCTACCCGCGAGAAATACCCGCGTAATCTACCCGAAGTCGATAAAATATAGGCTTTATCGCTTAGATACCCCAGGAACGTGGATTGCCATGAATTGGGTGGCGGCAGCAGTGACCTCATGATGAGACACCGTTATAAAGTGTTGAATGTGACACCAACGACATTGTTGGAGACGGGGAACCGAGATGGACGATAGCAAGGGCGACGAGATCATGCTGACGGTGTTCTTGAAACACGACCAAAGCCAGCCGCTGGACGAGTTTCAGACTAAGCTCGATGACCGCGGGTGGTGGGAGAATTTTCCGCCCGAAGGCGTCGAGATCGTGTCGTGGAATGTCGTGATGGGGGTCGGCCAGATTGCGACGCTCAAAATGCCACCGTCAAAAATTCAGGCGGTCAACGTGGCACTCGAGAAATTCGCCTGGGGTGTGTTCCGGACCGAAGTTTATGTGACATACGATTTTAAGGCGGTCCGCGAGCGGCTCGCGCGTGAATCGAAGGAACGTCAACAGGCGGGTGGCGGGGGGAGCTCGACTGTTACTCTCTTGGCCGAAGTGGATAGCGGTGCGGGTGGGGGAGACCATGCCCGGCTTCCGCATAACGGTCTTTACATGGAGCAGTGGCAGGCAGGTACGGGCAATGCGACACCTTATGAGGCTGCGTTGGGCAACGCGCTGGAGGAGGTTTTTAGCGCCGGCATTTACGACCTTACCGGCATTGTTAAGGCCCTGAACCGGATGGGGGTTCAGACCCCGGACGGAGACGCATGGACCGAGGATGGTTATGCGGTCGTCATGGAAAGACTCGGCCGCTAGCGAAGAGGAGCCAACCACATGTCACAGCAACCGCCGAGATACCGTGTAAGCGACGACGCCCGGGGAATCCTCGATACCGGCCTGCGCAACAAATGGTATGGCATCTGCCCGGCGGACCGCGTCGGGGAACGGCCGGTGGCGATAAAGCGCTGGAGCCGCGATCTGGTTTTGTGGCGCGGTAATGACGGGAATGTGCATCTGCAGGATGACCGGTGCCCGCATCGCGGTGCGCCGCTGTCGCTTGCCCGCCATGACGGCGACCGGCTGACCTGCGTCTATCACGGCGCCGAAATTCTGGGCGATGGCACCGTCGCGAGTCTGCCGGGAGAGCCCGGTTGCGATTTGGTCGGTGAGTGCGCGGTAGAAACCTACCCTGTCGAAGTGCATCGCGGTGTCATTTATGCGTGGCTGTGCGATGGCCTCGGCACACCAGGGGCTCCGCTGACGCTGCCTGAGCGGCTGGCCAGCGATTCCTACGACGCGTTTCTGGCCTATGCGGAATGGCGCACGCCCTATCGCTACATGATCGACAACAACATGGACCCGATGCACGGCGCGTTCCTGCACCGGATGTCGCATTCGATGGCCGAGGGAGCGAGCGAGGCGGAGTTCACGTCACGCAATACGAATACGGGGTTTGTCTTTGAAAAGAAGGGCCAGAAGGGCGTTAATTTCGACTGGTCTGAATGGTACGATGTCGATTTTCAGGCTGTCTGTCTGGAAATCCCGTATCCCGCTACCGGTGGGCCAGGCGGCAGTTTCGGGATCGTCTTCCATATCACCCCGATAGACGAAACATCGTCGGCCTGTTTTTTCTGGCGTCACCGCAAGGTGTCCGGCTGGGAGCGTGATACCTGGCGGTTCCTGTACAAGAACCGGCTCGAAGGACGGCACTGGCATGTTCTGGAGCAGGATCGCCTGGTTGCCGAACGAATGGTGGAGGATGCCGATCGTCACGAATATCTGTATGGTCACGATGCCGGTGTTGTCCGTGTCCGCAAACTTATGGCAGATGAGGCGGAGCGACAGGCGCTAGCGCTGCGTAAAAATACCGTCGCTGCCGAATAGATGCCGAATAATCGCTGAAACAGGGAGAATAAGATGGACAAGATTACCAAAGTTTCGGTCACGACCGTGCCTGAGCCCCAGGGAAACATTTACAGTAACTGCCTGAAGGTCGGGCCGCAGCTCATGCTGTCAGGCATGATCGCCAGCGATACCGACGGGGATGCCTACGAACAGTCGGTCAACTGCTTTTACAAGATTAAGGAACTGGTCGAGGCCGCCGCCGGTCGTATGGAAGATGTTGCGAAACTGAATATCTATCTGACGGATATGGAGAACCGGGCCGCTTTCGGTAAGGCGCGTGGTGAATTTTTCTCCGGTCGGATGCCATGTTCGACGCTGGTGGCGATCACCGCGCTGGCCCAGCCGGGTGCACTGGTCGAAATCGAAGCGACGGCCTTCATCGGCGCCGGCGTCTGACAAACCGCGACGATTGATCCAGGCGGTCAGGCGGTTATGTGTATGGCCGCCCAGTCAGCGAGGAGCGCTTTCCGGTCCATCTTGCCGCGACTGGTCTTTGGCAATTCCTCGCGAAACAGCACATGGTGCGGCTGCTTGAACTCCGCGAGGTGCCGACCGCAATGCGCGATGACGTCCGATGTCGAGACATTGGCGTCAGTCGTCGCCTGAACGTACACGACGACCTGTTCGCCGTAGATGCTGTCCGGTACGCCCACCGTTGCGACGTCGGCAATGCCGGGCATCCGGAGCACAATATTGTCGATCTCTAGAGGGGATATGTTGACGCCACCGCGGATGATCAGATCCTTTTCGCGGCCCGAGACGAAGAGATAGCCGTCCTCGTCGATGAATCCGAGGTCTCCGGTCAGCGCCGACCCTTCCGCATTGATGTGGATTATGCCGTCGTCGCCAAGATACCGGTATCGCCCGACAGGGTTCCCGTTGAGCTGGATCGCCCCGATTTCATTCGCCGGTAGTCGTTTACCTTCTGCGTCAACGATGGCGACTTGCTGGTAGGTGACAGGGCGACCGACGGATCCCAGTCTGCGCGATCTTTCATGACTGCCCGAGATCCACCCGACTTCGCTCGCGCCATAGCCCTGGCAGACATCAATGCCGAATGTGTCTTCGAAACGCTGCCACTCGGACACCAGCAGGGGAGCGGAGCTTGATGTCACGAAGCGGAGGCTCGGCGCGGCGTTGTGTCCGCGGGATGCTTCGCGGTTTATCAGCATGTTCAGGGTCGTCGGGTTGCCCGCGGCGATGGTCGCCTGGTTATCGTTCGTCCAGTCGAAAAACCGGGTGACAGAGAACTTGCGGGCGAGCAGTAGGGTTGCGCCCTTGGCGAGCGGACCCAGTGCGGACAGGACCTGCGCCGACATCCAGTTCATCGAGCGGAAATCCAATATCCGGTCTTCCGCCGTCATCCCGAACGCATCTGCGACCGGTAGGACGTTATCGAACAATTCTGCGTAACTGCACACCACCCCTTTCGGCCGTGAGGATGTTCCGGACGTATAGAATATTGACGCATCATCGGTGCGTTCTGCCAGCGGCCAGGCGCCAAGGCTGTCGTCTAGCCCGGCGACGTCCCCGAAGATGCCCGTGCCGCCACCGGGTTGCCATTCGCCAAGCGCCTGCCAGTCGCCGGGTACTTTGCCGGCAAGTCGTTCAAGCGTCGGCTGATTGGGTTCGCATATCACGATTTTGGCATTTATGGCGTTGAGCATGTCCTCGAAGTAGGCCGCGTTCATCTCGACATGGATTGTGCAGATCGTGCAGCCATAGGCGAGCGAGGCCAGGTAAACCGCGAGGTGTTCGATGGAGTTATTGGACAGCAGCGCGATCCGATCGTTCCGGCCTATGCCGTGTGCTGCATAATACCGCCCGATCCGGTTGGCGATGCTGAACAGCTCGCCATACGAGATGTCCTTGTTCTGGTCCAGTGAGCGGATGGCAAGCTTGTGCGGTACATCGCGCGCGTTGCGCGCGAGCCAGTCGAAGACAGTTGCGTCGTTCGGCGCGGTATCCGTCATCTTCCCATATCATCGGCGTCTACGGATCGTTTTGGCCGTGCCGCCGTTTGCTGTGCGGGCGATAATCACCTCTAGCAGAAAGACGCTAGCAGATTGCTGCGGTGGCGCAAACCGGCGCGGGTCGACGACCGGGTGACCGGCAGGCCCGGGAAATATTGATTTTCACACTTGAAATCCTGCTGAATTTAACATACTATCCAAATAGTCAGTATTATTTGAACCGCGCAAAGATGCCGGAAAGAACCGGAAATCAGCGCTTTTCCTCAAGAAGCGGGGATCCTGTGGAGGCTATATGTCGACCGATTCCTTAGAAAAAACAGCTGCCGGCGAACCGCGGATCGACTTTCGGACCAGTCCCGACAAATACCACCACTGGAAACTGACGATTGACGGACGTGTGGCGCGTCTTGCCCTCGATGTCGACGAGAACGCGGGCCTTTTCCCGGGCTATGAGCTGAAGCTTAATTCCTATGATCTCGGCGTTGATATAGAACTTTACGACGCCGTGCAGCGCCTGCGGTTCGAACACCCGGAAGCCGGTTCCGTGGTTGTTACGTCCGACAAGCCGCGCGTGTTCTGCGCTGGTGCGAATATCCGCATGCTGTCGCAGTCGACCCACGCCCATAAGGTCAATTTCTGTAAATTCACGAATGAAACCCGCAACGGCATCGAGGACGCGA
This sequence comes from Alphaproteobacteria bacterium UBA830, assembly GCA_905181725.1. Lineage (GTDB taxonomy): Bacteria > Pseudomonadota > Alphaproteobacteria > MPNO01 > UBA830 > CAXBCP01. Next base: position 51,835 of record CAJIYX010000003.1, on the reverse strand, counting down.
CAGATAATTCCGGTCTGCGTTTTATCGCTGCCGTGAACGGCGCCTGCGCCGGGGGCGGGTATGAACTTGCACTCGCCTGCGACCACATCATGTTGATTGATGATGGCTCTTCCACGGTGTCGCTGCCGGAACTACCGTTGCTGGCCGTCCTGCCCGGCACCGGCGGACTGACCCGCCTAGTCGACAAGCGCAAGGTGCGCCATGACCGGGCCGATTATTTCTGCACCACGTCGGAAGGTATTCGCGGCAAGCGCGCCACGGACTGGGATCTGGTCGACGAAATTATTCCACGCTCGAAGTTTGATGATGATGTTGCCGCCCGTGCCGCCGAGTTCGCTGCGGCGAGCGATCGTCCCGCCGACGCAAAGGGCGTTGTGCTGACACCGATCAACCGGTCGGTTGAAGATACGCGGATCGTCTATGACAACGTGACGATTAACCTCAATCGCGACCTCGCCATGGCGACGATCACGATCCGGGCGCCAGCGGAAGCGCCGCCGACCGATATAGCCGGTATCGAAGCCCAGGGCGTGGATTTCTGGTCCTTTGCGCTGGCGCGAGAACTGGACGACGCGATCATGGAGCTGCGCGTCAATGAAAAGGAAATCGGCACCTGGGTTTTCAAGACCGAGGGCGCTTCCGCGAATGTCGAGGCCGCTGACAAAGCGCTGCTCGACAATGCCGATCACTGGCTGGTCCGTGAAATCACCCTTTACCTGAAGCGGACGTTCAAGCGGGTCGATGTTTCGTCGCGCTCGCTTGTTGCCTTGGTGGAGCCCGGCAGCTGCTTCACCGGCACGCTGCTTGAATTCGTAGTTGCCGCTGATCGTTCCTTTATGCTGGATGGTGGCTTTGAGGGATCGAACCTTCCCGATGCCAGTATGGTTCTGACGGGAATGAATTTCGGGCCTCTGGTCATGCCTAACGGGCTGACCCGGTTGGAACATCGTTTTCTGGGCGATCCGTCCATGGTCGACAAGGCCAAAGATAAAATAGGCAACCCGGTTGAGGCGGCAGAGGCGGACGAGCTTGGATTGGTCACGTTTACGCCCGACGATATCGACTGGGAAGATGAAGTCCGTATCGCGATTGAGGAACGTGCGAGCTTCTCGCCCGACGCCCTGACCGGGATGGAGGCAAGCCTGCGCTTCGCCGGACCCGAAACGCTGGAGACCAAAATCTTCGGCCGTTTGTCGGCGTGGCAAAACTGGATCTTTCAGCGCCCCAACGCCGTGGGCGATGACGGCGCGTTACAGGTATACGGCTCCGGACAGAAAGCGTCCTACAACAAACAGCGTGTCTAGCGCGATAGATAAGTGCCAGCGACCGCCCATGGTCGTTGGATATGTGTTTGACCCGAAATTTTGAACAAAGGATAGATGACAATGTCGTCCATCAACTATAACGAACGTATCCCGAACAATGTCGATCTCAGCGAAAACCGGCGTCTGCAACGGGCGCTTGAATCCTGGCTGCCCAATTATCTCAGCTGGTGGGACGAACTGGGCCCCGAAGGTACGCAGGGGTACGACGTTTTGCTCCGCACCGCGGTCGATGTCAGTTCCGATGGCTGGGCGCATTTCGACTATGTGAAGATGCCCGAATATCGCTGGGGTATTTTTCTGAACGAGCCCGTGCCGGATCGCAAGATTTCCTTCGGCGACCACAAGGGCGAAGACGTCTGGCAGGAAATCCCCGGCGAGTACCGCTCGACCTTGCGGCGTCTGATCGTGACCCAGGGTGATACGGAGCCCGCGTCCGTAGAACAACAGCGCCTGCTCGGCCAGACCGCGCCGTCGCTCTATGACCTGCGTAATCTGTTCCAGATCAACGTTGAAGAGGGCCGGCATCTGTGGGCGATGGTCTATCTTCTGCACGCCCATTTTGGGCGTGACGGTCGCGAAGAAGCCGAAGCGATGCTCGAGCGACATTCCGGCGATGCCGACAAGCCCCGTATTCTCGGCGCATTCAACGAGCCGACGCCGGAATGGCTGTCGATGTTCATGTTTGCGTTCTTTACCGACAGGGACGGCAAGTTCCAGCTCGCCTCGTTGGCCGAAAGCGCGTTCGATCCGCTGGCGCGTACCTGCCAGTTCATGCTGACCGAAGAAGCCCATCATATGTTTGTTGGTGAATCCGGCGTGATGCGGATTGTTAAACGCACTTGCGAAGTGATGGAAGAACTCGGCACGGACGATCCCGAGCGTGTCCGTCAGGCCGGCGCGATCGACCTGGAAACCCTGCAGAAATGGATGAACTTCCATTATTCGGTCTCGGTTGATCTGTTCGGTCAGGAACTGTCCACGAATGCCGCGAACTATTACACGCAGGGCCTGAAAGGCCGGTACCACGAAACAAAGATCGACGATGATCACCTGCTGGTGAATGACACCTACAACGTGCTGATGCTCGAAGGCGAGAAGATCGTGGAGCGTGAACAGCCGGCGCTGACATCGATCAACGAGAAACTTCGCCAGGACTATATCGACGATTGCCAGCGGGGCCTTAACCGCTGGAACAAGGTTATCGAAAAGCATGGGTATGATTTCCACTTCTCGCTGCCCCATCGCGCTTTCCACCGGGCCATCGGCAATTTCTCGGAGGTCAAGGTTTCACCCGATGGTAGGGTGATCAGCGACGCCGAATGGACCAAGAATGTCGATACATGGTTGCCGACAGATACCGACCGTGCGTTCGTCACAGCGCTGATGAAACCGTGCTACGAACATGGCAAGATCGCCGGCTGGATCGCGCCGCCGACCCGGGGAATTCACGGGCACTCGTTCGATTTTGACTATGTCCGGTTCAACTGAAGGATATCTGCTGACCAGAGCAGGCCGGAAAAGGCGGATGCTCAAAGCATCCGCCTTTTTTGTTTTCGTCCGTGCTGCGCCTCAGGTGCGTCCGGCAGCTTCGTCGAGGCGCAACGTGCGCCGGTCGATTTTCATTAACGTAGTGCGAGGGATCGCGTCCACGAAGCCGATTTCCTCCGGCACCTTGTAGCCGCCGATAGCTCGGACATTGGAGCGTATTTCATCGGCAAGCGCGTCGGACGGGGTGATGCCGGGTTTGACGACGACGAAGGCTTTCGGTTTGGTCAGGCCGTCCGTGTCCTCGTATGAGATCACAGCGGCTTCCAGTATGCTTTCGTTTTCCGTAATCGCAGCTTCAACCTCAATCGGCGAGACCCAAAGCCCCTTCACTTTGAACACGTCGTCGGATCGACCGGAGAACCAGAAATAACCATCCTCGTCGTAGTAAAGTGTATCGCCGGTCCGGACCCAGGGGCCGATGAAGGTTTCACGGGATTTGTCGAACTTCCGCCAGTAGAAAAAACAGCCGGTGACGCTATTGATCCAGGCCTCGCCGTCGGTATCAGGGGTGGTCACATCGTTGCCGTCGATATCCACCAGTCGGACGTCGAAGCCGAAGACAGGTTTCCCGAGACTGCCGCGCCGGAATTCCTTCTGCCGGTTGGCGATCCATTCATAGGTGATTTCTGATGAGCCGATAGAATCCAGAAGTTCGATCCCGAACAGGTCGTGGAACTTTTCGAATATCTCCGGCGCCATCTTTTCGGAAGCCGTGATCGCGAGCTTCAATGCCGGCGTGTCGGGTTTTTGCCCGTTCTGATCGATATGCAGCATCACGTTTTTGACAATCGTCGGCACTGTGATCAGCTTTGTAATATTGTGCCGTGACAGGATATCGAGAACGTTTTCCGGGTCCGGTGGCAATGCGCTGACAACGCTCGTGGCACCCCAGTAGAGCGGGATCAGGACGCCGGGCCAAAGGCCATGCGTGAAGTACTTCTTGGAAGTTGCATGAACTATATCCTGCGGGGTGTATTCCCAGAAGGCGCCCTGGCGTTCCGGCACGAGGATGAAATCATGGGCGAGATGCGTGATACCTTTTGCTGTTCCCGTCGTTCCGCCCGAATAGAACATGTAGCAGACATCGTTGCGGTGACGGGGCAGGGGGACGAAGGCGGATGAGGCGTTCTCGATGATCGGTTTGCTCTCAAAAACTGTCACCGTTTCCAGGGTGGCGGTATCCGCAGCAGTTCCGTCATGGACGATGACGTATTTCAGCGTTTCCGGCAGATCGTTGCGGATAGCCAGCAGCTTGTCGAGCTGGGCACCATCGATATAGAGCGCTTTTGCTGCAGTATCGCGGATGAAATAGAGCAGGTTCTCGGCCTTGTATAAGTCCGAGACAACAGCGGGCACTATGCCGGCACGGACCGCCCCCAGCCAGATCGCGATGTAGTCAGCGCTGTCGGTACCGAACATTAGAATTCGCGAATCTGCTTCGAGCCCGATGGCTGTCAGGGCACCGGCTGCCCGGCATGTGCGGTCCAGCAATTGTCCATAGCTGTATTCGGCGTCGTCGACTATCAATGCGGTCTTGGCCTCGGTCAGGCTGCCGATGTATTTATCCAGTAGGCGTTCCGTGGGATTGAATATTTCCGGTATTTCGGGGTCGGTCCAGTTTTGCCAGTCGGTTGAGCGCGGCAGTTTAGTATTTGTTTCCCCCGCGAAGCGGGTTGCGTCTGATGTCGTCACTTGTTTCCGTGTCCCTTAGTTACGCGTCCGAATACCGGGCTCAGCCAGTCTCTCTCATGTTGATGCAAGATACCTGTTCCACTCTTCCGGTAAATGAATTTCAGCGAATGGGGACATGCATATATTGAGGTCTACCGATAGTTCGCCAGGTGTCCGATGATCTCTTGGCGTCCCTTTCCATGTCGTCCGACAGCGGACTAGAATAGAGAATAAAAATAATCGTAACCGTCGGGCAAGTCGGGCGATAACGGAGGATAATAATGGAACCAAATATGGTTCGGATCGATCGGTCAGGTGATGCACCGGTCTTCACTTTCGCCGACTCGTTCAACGTCGCCGTTCATATGATTGACCGGCATATCGATGAAGGCCGCAGCGATAGAACGGCCTATATCACCGAGCAGGAAACGGTCAGCTACGGGCAGCTTGCCGAGCGCGTGAACCGTTGCGGAAACGCTTTGCTGAATGCGGGTATCCCGACCGGCAGCCGGATGCTGATGATCGTCAAGGACTGTCCCGAATTCGTCTATCTGTATTACGGGGCGATCAAGGCCGGCATTATCCCCGTGCCGATCAACACCCTGCTGCGCGCGGCAGACTATCAATACATGGTCGACGATTCCAAATGCGCGGCACTGATTTATTCACCCGACTTTGAAGCCGAGGTCGGACCGGCACTGGCCGTAGTATCGCGCAGGCCGCCCGTTGTCGTTCTCACCGAAGGCGATGGCGGACTGGGCGATATGATCGCCGCCGGTTCAGACGTGCTTGCGGCGCATCCGTCCGATCCGATGGCGGATTGTTTCTGGCTGTATTCTTCCGGCTCGACCGGCCGTCCGAAGGGGACGGTCCATCGTCAGCGGGACCTGCTGGTCAATGCGGTGTTGTATTCAGAACCCGTTCTGCAGATTACCGAAGACGACATCATGTTCTCGGCGGCGAAGCTGTTCTTCGCCTATGGCCTCGCCAATTCGATGAATTTCCCGCTGATGTACGGTGCCAGCACCGTTCTGTCGGATGAGCGACCGACACCCGAGATGACCTTCCGGATTATCGAGAAACACCGCCCGACGATTTATTACGGCGTGCCGACGCTTTACGCGGCCCAGTGCCGTGCGATGGAAACAGAGAAACCTGATCTTTCAAGTGTCCGTATCTGTGTTTCGGCGGGTGAATCGCTGCCCGCGCCCATCTTCAACCGCTGGAACGAGATCGTCGGCAATCCGCCTGTCGACGGAATCGGCTCCACCGAGGGGACCCATATTTTCATCTCGAACCGTCTTGAAGATGCGAAGGCCGGGACCAGCGGTAGGGTTCTGCCGGGATACAATGCCCGTATCGTCGATGATGACGGCAACGATGTGATACCGGGTGCGGTCGGCCGGCTTCTGGTGCAGGGCCAGTCGATGGCGGCCTATTACTGGAATCAGCCGGAGCGGACAGCGCAGACCATGATGGGCGACGACTGGGTGAATACCGGCGATACCTATACTCAGGATGAAGACGGCTACTATATCTATAACGGTCGGTCCGACGATATGATCAAAGTCGGCGGTATCTGGTGTTCGCCTATCGAGATAGAATCCCGTCTGATAGATCACCCCGCAGTGCTAGAGGCAGGGGTGGTCGGGCGTGAAGACAATGACGGGCTGGTCAAGCCTGAGGCCCATATCATCCTGAAAGAGCATGGCGACGCGAATGACGAGCTCGCGGCAGAACTGCTGGAACACTGCAAGGATGGCCTCGCGCGTTACAAGTATCCGCGCTGGTTCAATTTCGTCGAGGAACTGCCAAAAACTGCGACCGGCAAAATTCAGCGTTTCAAACTGCGGGCAGACGGTTAATCTCCGGGTAGACGACCTTGCCAAAGGAGCGCCGCCCCGATGCCAAAAGTTTTAACCGACGACCAGATCACGTTTTATCGCGAGAACGGCTACCTCGCGCCGCTCGACGGGGTCGATCCTGTCGATACCGCGGCGATGTGCGACGACCTCGAGGCGTTCGAATGTGACGAGGGTGTGCTGGCATCCAGCATTGTCGTTAAAGGGCATCTGTGTTTCCGCCGGTCCTATGAATTTTCCCGCCACCCCGTAATTCTCGACGTCGTCGAAGATTTGATCGGTCCCAACATCATGGCGCTTTCGTCTCGGTTCTGGATGAAGCCGGGTAAGGATGGCTCGTTCGTGTCCTGGCATCAGGATTCTGCCTATTTCGGGCTCGACCCTCATGAACTCGTCACGGTCTGGCTGGCGCTGACAGACAGCAAGCCTGAAAACGGCTGCGTCCGGGTGATCCCCGGAACCCATCGCGGCAAATCCTATTCTCACGTTGAAACCTTCGACGAGAAAAATCTGCTGGCCCGCGGTCAGTCGATCGATGACATTGATGATTCCGGCGCGGTCGACCTGACGCTCAATGCCGGGCAGTTTTCGTGTCATCACGAACGCATCGTTCATGGTTCCGCCGCGAACGATACGGATGCGATGCGTATCGGTATCGGGATTTTCTATTTTCCCGCGCACGTGAAATCGACGCTCGGGCGGCGTCCGGCGGATCTGGTGCGTGGCGTCGATGAGCGGGGCCATTGGGACGCAGACCCGGCACCGACCGAAGATCGCGATGCGCGTATCCTTGCTCATGTGCGGGAGGCCGGGAAGCGTTACACAGATCCGCAATACCGACAGGAAGCAGAAACGGTATGACAAATTTGGTGGGTCAGACGCCGACGGGTCTGGATGCCCTGACCGCGAGTGAGGCAGCGCGGCGGATTGCGGCCGGAGAGATCACCTCCGAGGCGTTGATTTCCGACTGTATGTCCCGTATCGATGCGCATGATGGCACGCTTGGCGCCTGGACTTACCTGGATCGGGACTATGCCCTTGGGCAGGCGCGCGCCTGCGACGCCGCCGATGCACCGATAGGACCGTTGCATGGCGTTCCGGTGGGGGTGAAGGATGTCCTTGATACCCACGACATGCCGACGGAATACGGTTCCGAAATTTACAAGGGTCACCGTCCGGAGACGCATTCTCATTGTGTGGCGGCGTTGCGGGCGGCAGGCGCTGTGCTTCTCGGAAAGACGACGACCACCCAGTTTGCCAGCCCGCTCCCTGTCGGAGTCCGCAATCCGCACGACACCGACCGCACACCGGGCGTGTCGTCGAGCGGTTCGGCGGCGGCCGTCGCCGATTTCATGGTGCCGCTGGCGAACGGTACCCAGACCGGTGGCTCGGTTATCCTGCCCGCAGCATTCTGCGGCGTGGTCGGTTACAAGGCGAGCCTCGATGGTCTGGACCGGACCGGTATTCAGGCGCTCAAAAAATCGTTGGATACACTGGGCTATTTTGCCCGCTCCGTTGAGGATATCGCGCTGGTTTACAGCGCCGTGACCGGTCACGCGGTGCCGGCAGTGAGTGATCGGCCAAAGATCGGCGTATGCCGCACGCCGATGTGGGCCGAAGCCGAAGATTATGCGCAGGCAGCGCTGGAGACGTCGGCGGCGGCTCTGTCTGCTGCCGGGTATGATGTGGTCGATATTGAACTGCCGCCGGAACTGGTATCGATTGAGCACCCGTTTCGGGTGATATCCAATTATGAAGGAAAGGCGGCGCTTGCCGACGATTTCCGCGATCATATGGACAAGATGAACCCGTGGATGCGCGAAACCGGCGAGTCCTGCTGGACCGACAATGAATACGCGCAAGCGCTTGCCACGTCGGATACGGCGCGGGCGGCTCTCGCCAGGGTATATGACGATTTTCCGGTGCTGCTGACACCGTCTACGGCGGGCGAGGCGCCGGCAGATCTGATCAGCCCGACCATGTCGTCCTTCAACCGGATGTGGACCCTGATGCATGGCCCGACTGTGACGCTGCCGGTTGCAGAAGGGCCCAACAACATGCCCGTCGGCGTTCAGCTTGCCGCGCGTGTTGGTGATGACGCCGCGTTGATCGCGCATGCGGCAGAGATATATCAGGTGCTCGGCGGATAAGGAGGCGCGGAGGTCCTGTGGTGAGGTAAATCATGGCTTTGAGCCATCGGTGCCTTGCCTGTTCCCGACAGCGCACTATATTCTGCGCAGCAAACAGGAGCTCTATCAATGCATTCGAAATCAGTGACCCTCGCGGCGAAACTTCGTGACGGCGACGACTTTATCGTGGCCCCCGGCGTTTATGACATGATCTCTGCCAAGATGGCTGACCGCATGGGCTTTCATGCGTTGTACATGACCGGATCGGGCACGGTCGCATCGCATCTGGGGCTGCCGGATGCCGGCATCGCCACATATACCGATATGGTGTCGCGCGCCGGTCGGGTGGCCGGCGGTACGAAGACGCCGTTGATCGCCGATGCCGATACGGGTTATGGCGGGCCGGTGAATGTACGCGAAACCGTTCGTGGCTATGAGATGGCCGGCGTGTCGGCGATCCAGATCGAAGACCAGGATTTTCCCAAGAAATGCGGACATCTGACCGGGCACAAGCTGATCCCGGCGGAAGACATGGTCACGAAGATCAAGGTTGCCCTCGACAGCCGACTTTCCGAAGACACGCTGATTATCGCGCGTACCGATGCGCGCAAGGCGGTCGGGCGCGACGAGGCCATGCGGCGGTCTGAAATGTATGTCGAAGCCGGCGCGGACATTTTGTTTTACGAAGCGCCCGCCGATGTCGAGGAAATGCGCGACATCGGGCAGCGCTTTGGCGGCGACATTCCGCTGTTGTCGAACATGGTCAATGGCGGTGTGACGCCGGTGATGACGCCGGACGAGCTGAAAGCGCTCGGCTACCGCATAGCCATTTTCCCGTCCTCGGGCTTTCTTGCCACCTGCAACGCGCTGAATGACGTCTACGGGGCGCTTAAGGAGCATGGTGATGCCGAGAAGAGCGCGACAGAGCTGTTTTCGTTCGCGGAATTCAACGATCTGATGGGCTTCAACGAAATCACGGAGTTCGAAGACCGCTACAACTGATCGACATCGTCGATCTGTGTCAGCAACACGCGCGCACGGGCGATCAGCCAGAACAGCGCGATCAGCCCGGCGGCGGTCAACGCGATATCCTAGTAGATACCGAGAACCGCCGCGTGGGCGCCGGCGATGGTGGTCCAGAGGACCGGTATCGCGCCGACCCCACAGGGGCGGGCGGCGGTCTAGCATCATCAGGAGGCCGAGCGTGAGTCCCGCGGTGGTGCCCGGCGCCAGCAGGGCGAAGCGGGCCTCGGTCCATGAAAGGCCGTGATGCCAGTCGATCACGGGCAGGATCAGCGCTGACAGCACAAAGATGGCGGCGCCGGCATAACTTGCCGGTTTCCGCTGAAGACGGATTGAAATCCGGTTCCGATAAACGCCGCTCCAGAACAGCAGAGCGCCCTGCAGGATAAAAAGAGCGCCATAGGCCCGCGGCGAAGTTGATTTCCGTGAAATAGACCAGATGAAAGACCATTCCAGTCCATCCCCAGCCGGCTGCCAGTATCGCGACGATAAGGCGGCTTCGGTTTTCACGCGACCGCAGCGCCAGCATGAGTACGCCAGCGGCCACTGCAGGGCAACGCCCTGCAGTGGCCGGATCGCCTGATTGTATTCGTCTAATAGGGCGAACAGGACCTCGGCGGTATCGGGGAGCATCCGTTCAGAGACCCTCGGTGTAGCGGACCATGCGTGCCCGCATGGCGGTATCCGGCAGCGCGCCATACAGCGCGCCCATATTCTCTTTCATATGTGAGACCTGTGAGGTCGCCGGGATGGCACAGGTTAGGGCGGGATGCGAGATCACGAATTTGAGGAAGAACTGCGCCCAGTTCGTGCACTTGATCTCGGCGGCCCATTCCGGGAGCGGGTGCCGGGCGAACCGCCGAAACAGCTCTCCGCGCCGAAACGGCCAGTTGATCACGACAGCAAGGCCCCGTTCCGCCGCCACCGGTAGCAGGCGTTGTTCCGCCGACCGGTCGGTGATGTTGTAGGTAAGTTGAACCGCATCCACGCGCGGGGTCGGCCATCGCCCGCGCCATCTGACTGTGGCGGCTGCCATGCGACGTTGTGATGCCGATATGGCGGACGCGCCCGGCCGCCTTGTCATTGGCGAGCGTTTCCAGATGGCCTTCCCAGTTGACCAGATTGTAGACCTGCATTAGATCGAATTTTTCGACGCCCCAGAGGGTCCGCGATTCCGATATCTAATCTGCCCCGTCGGCGATCGGCGGGGTCCAGACCTTGGTCGTACCGAATAGGGACTCCCGTTTGCCGATTTTATCGAGGCAGTATCCGATGACATCCTCGGCCGATCCGTACATTGGTGATGAATCGACAACCGTGCCACCCCGGTCGAAAAAGGTTCTCAGCACTTCTGCCCGCCCGTCGCGCAGGCGCCGGCTGCTGCCGACATTAAAGGTAATCCACGTCCCCATACCGATAACCGGTATACGCTCCGCCGTTCCCGGGATTGCGCGCAGTATGGCCGGCCCAGATATCGCAGGCCCAAGTATCACAGGCCCGGGTATCACAGGCACTGTTTTGGGGCGGATGTCGGCGCGGGCAGGCGTTATGCCGAGTGAAAGCCCTGCGCCCGTTGCCGCAGTGGCCGCCAGGAACATGCGACGGTCAAACGGTTGTCTAAAAGCGGTTGGCTAGGCTGGTTTTCGCGGTGACATGGCGGATGATGCTCCTCGGCTCAGGATAATTAGGACCTTACGTCCCCTTTGATCAAGCCGGATCACATTTGGTTGACCAGTTTCAGTCCGTTGGCAGAGAGCCCGGGTTGCGGCATAGTGCCGATATGTCAGGAAAACTTATAGTAGATCCCTCCGACAAACGGCCGCCGGTTGCCCCGGTTCTGCCTGCACCGCATAAGCAGGCGGACCATCACCGTCAGGTGCGCGCGGCGCGCCAGAGCGAGGTGATGGAGGATTATGTCGAACTGATTGCCGACTTGATCGATTCGACGGGCGAAGCGCGCTCAGTCGATATCGCGAAGCGGCTCGGCGTTACCACGCCGACAGTGGCTCGCATGATTGGCAGGTTAAAAGAGACGGGCTGGATAAAGACCCAGCCCTATCGTGCGGTTTTCCTGACGGAGGACGGTCGCCGGGTTGCGGAAGCATCGCGGCGGAGGCATCAGCTTGTTGTCGAATTTCTCACAGCGATCGGGGTCAGTGAGGAAATCGCCCGGGCCGATGCCGAGGGTCTTGAGCATCATGTGTCGGAAGAAACGCTGGCAGCATTCGAGCGCTGCCTTAAACCGCGCTGAACGAATCCTTCATTTGGCTAACGAATCGAAATAGGCCCTGAAACCGGTCTGAAACCGGGTCGGCGGGCCTCAGGAATTTAGTGCACATCTTTCCCCGTTTTTAGAACCTGCTGAATTCTGCCGTTCTCACAGGATATCCACAACATGTTGTGGATATATCATCATTTAGGCCTTTTTGATTGACGGTACCCTAGATGTTGATGCACACTCCGACGTCGCGGCCACCGGGGATAGTTATCCACAGACGCATGTGGATACTTTTCGGGTCGCGGGGCGGGGTGCAAATACCGGAAAACGGCCCTTTTTTGCCGTTACCAGACAGCAACCTAAACCTGCCAGCCAGCGCGAATATCCGAGGGGGTACGTTCGTGCAGGACACGCTAACTGCCCCCTGACGAGTCGTATTTAGAAGGAGGTTGGCTTGCTAGATCTGGTGCAGACGGAACATGATCTTTTCCAGTCGAAAAGAGGGATTACGGTCAAGATTGATCGCGATCGTGACGCGAATCTGACCGATTTCGGCAAAGCGGTTCTGACCGACCGCTATTTGATGCCCGGTGAAGAATATCAGGATCTGTTTGCACGCGTTTCGTGCCACTTCGCGGATGATTCCGCGCATGCCCAGCGGATTTACGACTACATGTCGAACCTGTGGTTCATGCCGTCGACGCCCATTCTGTCTAATGGCGGCACAGAACGCGGTCTGCCGATCTCCTGCTTTCTGAACGAAGCCACGGACAGCCTAGATGGCATCGTTAATCTGTGGAATGAGAACGTCTGGCTGGCCTCGCTCGGCGGCGGTATCGGCTCCTATTGGGGCAATCTGCGTTCGATCGGCGAAAAGGTCGGTGCGAACGGCAAGACCTCCGGCATTATTCCCTTCATCCGCGTGATGGACTCGCTGACCCTGGCGATTTCGCAGGGCTCGCTCCGGCGCGGTTCCGCGGCGATCTATATCCGCGTTGATCATCCTGAAATTGAAGAATTCATCGAGCTTCGCCGTCCGACCGGCGGCGACCCGAACCGTAAGGCGCTGAACCTGCATCACGGGATCATCATTCCCGACGAGTTCATGCGCGCTGTCGAAAACGACGAGGAATGGGGGCTGAAAAGCCCGAAGGATCAGGCGGTCATCCGCAAGATTTCCGCCCGCAGCCTGTGGATCCGCATGCTGTCGACCCGGATCGAAACTGGAGAGCCCTATTTCCTGTATATCGACCACGTCAACAAGGCGATCCCGGAGCATCACAAGCTTGCCGGGCTCGAGGTCAAGATGTCCAACCTGTGCAGCGAGATCACGCTGCCGACGGGGATCGACAAGGACGGCGAACAACGGACGGCTGTGTGCTGCCTGTCATCGCTGAACCTCGAAACCTATACGGAATGGAAAGACCATCCGACGATCGTCGAAGACATCATGCGCTTCCTCGACAACGTCATTCAGGACTTCATCGACCGCGCGCCGGATGCGATGGAACGCGCAAAGTATTCCGCGATGCGCGAACGTTCCGTCGGGCTTGGTGTGATGGGCTATCACTCCTTCCTGCAGAGCCAGAACATTCCGATGGAATCCGTCATGGCGAAGGTCTGGAACAAGCGTATCTTCAAGCAGATCAAGGAAGCCGCGGATGCCGCGTCGGTCACGCTCGCCGAAGAGCGCGGACCATGCCCCGATGCCGGCGAATACGGTGTCATGGAGCGGTTCTCGAACAAGATGGCGATTGCACCGACCGCGTCGATCTCGATCATCTGCGGTGGTTCGTCCCCGGGCATCGAGCCGAACGCGGCGAATGCCTATACACATAAAACTCTTTCCGGTTCGTTCAGCGTCCGTAACAAGTTTCTCAAGGCGTTGCTGGCTGAAAAAGGTATGGACGACGACGACACATGGTCGTCGATCACGGTTCATGAAGGATCGGTCCAGCATCTGGATTTTATGTCGGATGATGAAAAAGACACCTTCAAGACGGCGTTCGAGATCGATCAGCGCTGGCTTATAGACCATGCGGGCGATCGTGCGGAGTTTATCTGCCAGTCGCAGTCGCTCAATGTCTTCCTGCCGGCAGATGTGGAGAAGAAAACCCTCCATGACGTTCACTGGCGTGCCTGGCAGAAGGGCGTGAAATCGCTCTATTACTGCCGCTCACGGTCGGTTGTCCGAGCCGAGAGCCACGCGAGCTTGTCGGTTACCGGGGCCACTGCGGCGCCGACGACGGGCGGTCTGGGGCTGCCGGTCGATGGCGCCATTCAGCCGCTGCCGTTGGCCGCGTCGGGTGAAAACGATAGCGATTACGAAGAGTGCCTGAGCTGTCAATAAGCTGCCAGTAAGCTGTCAGTGATCTGACGGTCGGCCGATGAAAATACCCTTCTCCTATGGGGGAGAAGGCGAGGGAGTGAAGTGAAGAATGTCGTTACTTGAAGCTAATTCTGCCTACAAACCTTTCCGTTATCCTTGGGCATACGATGCCTGGCTTATGCAGCAGCGGGTGCACTGGTTGCCTGAAGAAGTGCCACTGGCCGATGACGTCAAGGACTGGCACAACAAGATGACGGCAGAGGAGCGCAATCTGCTGACGCAGATTTTCCGCTTCTTCACCCAGTCCGATATCGAAGTCGCCAACTGCTATATGAAGCAGTATTCACGCGTGTTCGAGCCGACCGAAGTGCAGATGATGCTGGCAGCGTTTTCGAATATGGAAACCGTCCATATTGCCGCGTATTCGCATCTGCTCGACACCATCGGCATGCCGGAAACCGAATACCAGGCGTTCCTGCACTACAAGGAAATGAAGGACAAGGTCGATTATCTGCACAAGTTCGATGTCTCCACCAAAGAGAACATCGCGCAGACATTGGCCGTGTTCGGTGCCTTTACCGAAGGGCTGCAGCTGTTTGCCAGCTTCGCCATCCTAATGAACTTCCCGCGCTTCAATAAAATGAAGGGTATGGGGCAGATCATTTCGTGGTCGGTGCGTGACGAAAGCCTGCACACGGAATCCATCATCAAGCTGTTCCGCACCTTTATTTCGGAAAACCCCGAAATCTGGACCGAGGAATTCCAGCGGTCGCTTTATGTGACCTGCTCTGAAATGGTCGAGCATGAAGATGCGTTTATCGATCTCGCGTTTGAGCTTGGCGGTGTCGAAGGGCTCGCCGGTTCGGAAGTGAAGCAGTATATACGCTATATCGCCGACCGCCGTCTGACCCAGCTGGGACTTCAGCCAATCTACCGGCTGGAGAAAAACCCGCTGCCGTGGATGGATGAAATGCTCAACGGCATGGAACACACCAATTTCTTCGAAAACCGGTCGACGGAATATTCCAAGGCCGCAACCCAGGGCTCCTGGGAAGATATTTGGGCGTAGCGCCTGATTTTTTTATGTGATGTGCAGGTGAGGCGTCAGGCCGCTGGAAGCCACTCCGCCATGCCGCAGCCGATATAGACTTCGGGGATCGGTGTGTAGTCGATCAGGTCGAAGCCCTGGCTGCCGGCGGCGGTATGGGCGATCACCCAGTCGCGGACTTCTTCGGCGCCGTTGCCGGTTGTCGCGAGCGCGCTTTCGAGCCGGTCTGCCAGCGTATCGTCATCGGCATTGGTGAACAGATCGATACAGACCCGGTCGAAAGGCTCGTCAATTTCGCCCATCGTCGGCTCCCCGATTGAATGGCTGAGCCCGCCGGTACCGAGGACCGCGACGCGCAGGTCGCCCGGGTAGCTGTCGATGGCCTCGCGCAGCATCTTGCCCCAGGCGATGCAGCGCCGCAGCGTCGGCAGGGGGCGTTCGAGCTGGTTTACGATAACCGGCACGATCGGCAGCGCCGGATCGACACTCATGCGCCAGAGCGGCACGCAAAATCCGTGATCCAGTTTCAGGCGGTGTGATATGGCCGGGTCAAAGTCGGTCTGCAGGGCGGTTTCCAGCAGGTGCCTGCCGAATGCGGCATGGCCTGGCAGGGTTTTGTGCGGATAGACGGTTTTCATGAAAGGTTCGGGCGGGCCGTCATGCTCCTCGCCGATGCCGATGCAGAAGCTCGGCAGGTTATCGATAAAGAAGTTTACCCAGTGATCCGGCGACAGCATCACTAGGACGTCCGGCTTTAGCGCTTTGAGGCGCCGCCCGGTCTCGTCAAAGGCAGCGGTAAGCGTGGCTTTCGGTCCTTCGGGCAGAACGTCCCATTCGCGCGCAATGAGCGGGCCATGCGAGGCGGCAAAGGCGCCGACGAATTCAGCCATGGTGCGTGTCTCCGGTGTTGAGTGTGCCCGCATCGGCCTTCATCGCATGCAGGCGGGCGAGCAGTTCGTCCTCTTTCATGCCCGAAATGCTGAAATAGAACCGGAGCAGATAGGCGTTCACATGGGGGGCGATTGTCTCGAGGTCATCAGCAAGCACAGCCGCCCGCATTTCAGCGCTCAATGGATAGTTCGCCAATACGCTCTCAGGGTCGGATTTCCATTTCGCCAAGTTTTGAGGCGACTGGATGTCGAAGAAAAGTTTACTCAGCCAGTAATCGGTCATGTTTCTGCTTTCGCGGTGTAGGCGGAGTCTAGCTGGGTTTTGGTGATGGGCAAGCCGGTTTTGCGATTTCCCGCGGAAGCGGGCAGGGGTACCTACCAGCAAACAGAACGGAGATTAACGATGGCGCTTAAACGCATGGTGCTCGAAATCGGCATGGGTAACGATCTGCATGGCGGCGATTACACAAAGGCGGCCATCCGCGCGGTGCAGGATGCTATTCACCACAGCTCGCTGATCATGATCAAATCGCTCGATATTGCGCGTGAAGATATGCATGTGGAGGTGACGGTCTGCGTGCAGGACCCGTCGGCAGTGGATACTGCAGCTGTGGCGGAGACGTTGCCCTACGGCCAGATCACGGTAAAGGCCGTGAGCGGTGGGCAGGACGTGCCGACCGATACGGGCGACGACAGGGCCGTGATTGCGACCGCGGCGATTATCGTTCGGGTGGAGCTGCCCTGAGGCCTTTCATCCAGAATAGAGACAACGGCTTCACATAGAAAAAGGGCCGGCGAAATTCGCCGGCCCTTATCGGTTTGTCTGGCGTGAAGCTTTCACTTCTTGCCGAAAATCGCCTTTTGAGCGGTTTTGATCGCCACCGGTGACATGCCCAGAATTTCGTTGACGGTTTTCTGGATCTCGGCGCCTTTCATCGGAGACAGCGGTAGCTTGGATTGTTTCGCACCGGCCACGAATTCGGGCGAATTCACGGTTTTCCAGAACGCTGCGCGCAACGGCGCGATCAGCTCCTTCGGTGTGCCCGGCGGCATTACAAGGCCGCGGCCGATCAGGCTCGACGTGGCAATAAGGTCTGCGGCGGCCTTGGCGTTGGCGCCCTGTGCGAGCTCCCGGATAAGCGGGACGTTCGGCAGGTCGGGCGACCGGGTAAAGCCGCTTTGAAGCAGCCCTATAGCAAAGGAGCTGCTGCCACCCTCGAACCACTGCGGGTGGCCGTTTTTCCACGCGGCCCACGCCAGCGATACACCTTTGACCTCACCCTGTTCCATCGCCTGGCGAACCCGGGCAGAACCCTTGTAGCCCGACACGATCTTGAATTTTGTGCCCAGCAGGCCGTTTGCGAGCGATGTGACGATAAAGGTCGGCGATCCTTTGCCCGTCGACCCCATAATGATCTCTTCTTTTATGGCGTCTTTATAATTGGCAGCCCCGGCATCGCGGCGGGTGGCGATCAGGTTGTTCGAACCAAAGACACGACCGAGCCAGGTGAACTTGCGCGCGTCATACTTGACCTTCTTCGGCCGAAGCACCTGCGACACCATGGACATGTCCGGCGGCATCAGCATATAGAGCCCGCCCTTTGGCATGGCATTGAAAGCATAATTTGCTGATTTCATCCCGCCGGCACCTGGCATGGATTTGGTGATAACCGTCGGATTGCCGGGGATATTGGCACCGAGATGGCGGCTGAGCAGCAGGGACGTTTTGCCGTATGTGCCGCCTGCGCCGTAGCCGAAAATAATCGTGACGGTCTTTCCGGCATATTTGTCCGAAAGGACATCTGCCGTTGCCGGCGCCGCCAGAACGGACCCTGCAGCAGCGAGTGCAGCTATCCCGGTGATAAGTAAGTGTTTCATTGTTTTCTCCCGTTTTGGGCTTTTGCCCGTTTCGTTATTGTGTGCGGGAGGCTGGCTTAGAATCCTGCCCATTACAAGATTTTGTATGCTTGGTGCCGATATCGGCACTGCCGGCGATAACATCCTGACCGGCAATGGTGGTCTCGACACGCTGCGCGGTGGCGATGGCGCCGATACGCTGAACGGCGGCGATCAGTTCGATGCGCTCTATGGCGGTGCCGGCAACGACGTGATCAATTCCGGTGACGGCGGCGACCACATCCAGGGCGATGCCGGCAACTACACGCTGAATGGCGAAGGCGGTAATGACTGGATGCTTGGCGGCGATGGTGACGATGTCATCAATGGCGGCGCCGGGCGTGACCGTATGTTCGGCCATGATGGTGCCGATACCCTGTATGGCGGCGCCTCCGAGGACACGATGGCCGGTGGTGCTGGCGCGGATACGTTCGTCTATGCGGACCTCAGCGATAAGGGCGATACGGTCACGGACTTTGCGACCAGCAGTCTGTCGGATGCACTGGATATCAGCTATCTCATGGGTAATTTGGGCTATACCGGTAATGACGCGTTTGGAGATGGAATTGTCCCGCTGACCCAGTCCGGTGCCGATACGCTGGTCCAGATAGATGGCGGCGGTGCAGGCGGCGCCGGCTCACCGCACACTTGTCACTCTGCAGAACGTGGCGGCTAACGATGTCGACACGGGTGTCTGGTCATTTGATCCGGCGTTAAAACGCCGGAATCCGGCAAACAAAAACCCCGGGCCGCAATCGCGGCGCGGGGTAATTTTTAGAGCGACGCCTAAACTAGCTCGCTTCGTCTTCGTGTGGCATGACCGCGTTCATAATCGCGGCGCATAGCCCTGACACAACGATGCCGGACACAAACAGCGGCACCGACCAGGCCGGCAGGATCTCCACGGGAAGCGGACCAAACTTCGCCATCGTGGCAAGCTGATTGACCTGCCACAATCCCAGACCGAGGCCGAGCGAGATGGCGACGATCAGCATGTTGCGGGTCGTATAGCCCGACTGGCCGACCAGCTTCATCCCGGCGGCAACGATCATGCCGAACATGACGATAGCGGCACCGCCAAGTACGGGTTCCGGCATGGCGGCGATTACCGCCGCCAGTTTTGGCATCAATCCGCATAGGATCAGGAAGAACGCTCCGATCGTGACCACATGCCGGCTCATCATCTTGGTAAACGAGACAAGGCCGACATTCTGGCTGTACGACGTGTTCGGCAGCCCGCCGAACAGCGCAACCACGGCCGAGCCCAGCCCGTCCGCCATGACGCCGCCTTTTAGTTCCTTGTCGGTCGGTTCCCGGTCGGCACCGCCCATCGTGACGCCCGAGATGTCACCGACCGTCTCGATCGTTGTGATGAAGGCCATGATGCACATCAGGCCGATCAGGCCGATGGCGGCTGGGGTCGTGAACTCGAGCCCGAAATGCGTATCGGGGAGACCAAACCAGCTCGCACTGCTGATGGCGTCGACTTTCTTGCCGTTGACCATCCCGAGGGGGATGGCGACGAGATAGCCAACCACCAGGCCTAGAAAAATAGATGCCGTAGACCAGATCCCCTTGCCGTAGCGCCGGATCAGCAGCGTGACCAGGATCACGAACAGGGCCAGCAGCCAGTGCTTGGCATCTCCGAACCCGCCTGCCTGGCAGAACGGTGCCGGGTAGGCGCCACAACCAGCTGAATATTTGATGCCGACCGGCAGCAGCGTAAAGCCGATAGTCATGACGACGACGCCGGATACCAGCGCCGGGATCCACTTGCGGATCTGCGGGATAAAATACCCGAGAACCATCTGAAACAGCCCGCCGACAAGCGAGGCGCCAAAAACGGCGGCGAGTGTTGCGCCACTTTTGAGGGCGCCGGTGAGAATACCGATATAGGCAAAGCTGGTCCCCTGCACGATAGGCAGGCGGGAGCCGATTGGCCCGATGCCGACCGTCTGTATCAATGTCGCAAGGCCGGCGGCAAGCAGCGCAATTTGTATGAGAACCGTGATGTATTGCGGCCCGGCGGCAAGTGCCACGATAAGCGGCACGGTTATATTGCCGGCAAACATCGCGAGTACGTGCTGTATGCCTAGCGGTACCGCTTGGGCCAGAGGTGGCTTGTAATTCGGGTCTCTTAATTGATTGGCATCAGTCATGGTATTCCCCGTCACTTCTCTTTTGATTCTGACCTACGTAGCCGCAGAGCGGTCGACTTCTTATTATTTGGTCGTCCCGGGAATTTTGATCGTCCGTTACCGCCTTGGGGTCTGAGCTTTGACCGGTCCGGCGCCCCCTTAACAGGACGTTCGCCTGATCGGCTTGAATGCCGCTTTTTTATACAAAAAGTCTATCCGTACCCGCGAATCGTGTCTATGGCGGACATTAGAGGCAGATTCGGCGGCTTGAGCCTCTCGTGCGGGACATTTCAAGGTTGTGGCGTTAATCTGTGCGCCGATATGACAGAACATTCCAATAATCCTCAGACCCCGCAAGCGGGTCAGATATTCCTCGACCATGTCGGCTGGTTTGTCCCCGACATGGTCGCGGCCTCCGTTGCCTTTAATCGCCTCGGGTTCCCCCTGACGCCGTTTACCGTCCACATGAACGAACAGGCTGACGGCAGCCGGGTTCCGTCCGGCACCGCGAACAGGTGCGCGATGATCCGCCGGGGATATCTCGAGGTCCTGACCAGGGTGCCCGAGGTTGAATCCGCCATCACCGCACAGATGGATGCGGGCCTGGCCCGGTATACCGGGCTGCATCTCATTGCCTTTACAGTTGGCGATACAGAGGCGGCAACCGAGCAACTGAGAAACGCCGGTTTTGCACCGGAACCGCCGATTGCACTGCGCCGTCCCATGCCGCTTGATGCGGGCGAGGAGGGAACGGCCGCGTTCTCCGTCATTCGGCTGCCGTCCGATGCAATGGCCGAAGGGCGCGTTCAGGTGCTGAGCCAAGATACGCCCGATGTTGTCTGGCAGCCCTCGGTTACCGCGGATGAAAACGGCCTCGACATGTTGTCCGGCCTGCTGATCTGTGCAGATGACCCTGAAGAAGCAGCGCTACGCTACGAGCGTTTCACGGGCATGCTTAAGAAAGCGCAAGGGCGAGGATACCTGATCGATCTTGACCGTGGACGCCTGACAATCTGCGATCCAGCTGATTGTCACCGTCTATTGCCGGGCATCGATATCCCGAGCATGCCGTTCATCGCTGCCGTGTCGATCCGCAGCGCGGATATCGACGCGACCCGGTCATTTCTGGCCGCAAAGGGTGTGCCGTTGGTTGGCGATACGGATGGGTGTGTGATCGTCTCACCTGATGCCGGCATGGGAGCGTGTTTTGTACTTCATACAGGAGGACAGGACCCATTCCCCCTCGTCTGAGCCGCCGCAGGTGAGCGATGTCTGGGTGTTCGGCTATGGATCGCTTGTCTGGCGGCCAGATTTTCCGTTTGAGGAAACTCGTGTCGCGACGATTGACGGATGGGGGCGGCGGTTCTGGCAGGGCTCAACCGACCATCGTGGCATACCCGGCGAGCCGGGTCGGGTCGTGACGTTGATCGAGGATCCTTCGGCTGTTTGCTGGGGCCGTGCCTATCTGATTTCAGCCCAAAGCCGGGATGAGGTGATCAGTCATCTCGATTACCGTGAAAAGGGTGGGTATTCGCTGCATCATACGGAAATGGCGTTCCCGGGAACCGACCACCGTCCCGCTGACGGGTTGATTTATATAGCAACGCCCGGCAACCCGAACTGGCTGGGGGAAGCGCCGCTGCCGGAGATCGCGGCGCAGGTGCTATCGAGTAAAGGGCCTTCGGGGCAAAATACCGAATACGTCGTAGAACTGGCACGGGCACTGGCGGAGATCGGCGCGGAAGATCCGCATGTCTTCGATCTCGCGCGGCATGTCGCCGATGCCGGACAATCCCGTCAGGCGTAGTCCAGCGGCAGCGCGGTCGTATATTTGATCTGTTCCATCGAAAATGACGAACTGACGTCATAAAGCTCTACCTGTGCGATCAGCCGCTGATAAAAGCGGTCATAAGCACCGATATCCGGCACCACGACCCGCAGCAGGTAATCGATGTCGCCTGACATCCGGTAAAATTCGACGACTTCAGTGAAGGCATTCACTGCCCGCGAAAAACTCTGATACCAGGCGGCATCATGCTTGTCCGTTCGGATCGACACGAAAACCGTGACGCCTGCATTGAGCTTCTCGGCGTCCAGCAGCGCGACCCGGGACCGGATTACGCCTGCGGTCTCCAACTTCTGAATGCGACGCCAGCAGGGGGTCGTCGATAGGCCTACTTTCTTGGCGATATCTGCGACCGCAAGAGTTGTGTCTTCCTGTAGGATATCCAAAATTTTCTTGTCGATCGCAGCCATAGTGAAATTATCTCTTATCTACCCCAAAACATAGAATACCATGCTCAATAACCTGAATCACGTGGAAAGTAAGAAAACACTTGTCGCGCAAAATCTGTAAACTGTTTGGCAGAAGTTTCAGGGTTAAATGTCCCTCAGAAAAGGTTGCCAAGATATGGAACTCAAGCAGTTTTGTAAAACGGTCGGACGCCTGGTGGCGGATAATCCTGTTGAGAACGTACCGGGACTGATCGCTGAATACCTGCCAGAGATTCTGGTGGATAAAGACCTGCTATCGGCGGAACACAAGGCGTGTCCTTCCGAAGGGTATGGTCGCCACGATGTTTTTCTCTGCCCCAATGACGATTTTTCAATTATTGCCGCCGTCTGGCCGGCCGGGATTGTCTCGCCAATCCACGATCACAAGACATGGTGCACCTTTGGTGTCTTTGAGGGTGTAATCGAGGAAACGCTGTATCGGCCGGCATCGAACGACCCGTCCTGCACGGATGCCATTGCGGTTGAGATGGTCAAGCACCTGCCGGGCGGCGTTGCGCACTTGCCCGTCGGCGGTGGTGACATACATTGCATGCACAATCCGACCCACAAGGCCGCAGTATCCGTGCATGTTTATGGCGGAAATTCCGTCAAACTCGGGCCCAACGTGGTCAAAATATATCAGGAAACCGCTGCCGCCATCGCTTGACGGCAGCCGGTTAAACGCGTTACTCCGCCATAACGGGATTTCCCGCCAATGGCGGGACACGCTTTGCGTCAAAGGGGAGAATTAAAGTGCGCGCAGTTGTTCTGCACGAACACGGTGATATTGAGAATCTCACATATCACGAAGATTACGCCGATCCGGAATGCGGTGAAGGCCAGGTTATCATTCGCGTCGGCGCGACGTCGCTGAACTATCACGACGTCTTCACGACCAAGGGCATGCCCGGCATCAAGGTGCCGCTCCCGATCGTGATCGGGCTCGATATTTCGGGTGAGATTAAGGAAATCGGCGCTGGTGTTGAAGGCTGGTCGATCGGTGATCGTGTGCTGGTCAATCCGCTGGATCCGGTCGCGCCTGAAAAAGGCCTGATGGGCGAGATGCTCGATGGCGGGACCGCCGAGCTTTGCGCTGTCGATGCCACGCGGCTGATCAAAATTCCTGAAGGATGTTCCTACGAGCAGGCGGCGGCTTTGCCGGTTGCCTACGGTACGGCGCATCGCATGATGATTACCAATGGCGGCATGAAGGGCGGCGAGAAAGTGTTGATCCTCGGCGCGTCCGGCGGTGTCGGATCCTGCTGCGTGCTGCTGGCCAAAATGATGGGTTGCGAGGTCGTCGCGGCAGGCTCAAGCCCCGACAAGCTCGAGGCACTCAGGGCCTGGGGTGCGGATCACGTTATCGATTACACCGATTTCGAAAAACAGATCTACGGCATTTACGGAAAGCCGCATCGTCGCAAATACGAAGGCGGTGTCGACGTGGTGATCAATTTCACCGGCGGCGACACATGGGTGCCTTCGCTCAAGGCGACCCAGCGTGGTGGTAAGATCCTGACCTGTGGCGCGACCGCCGGTTTTGATCCAACCGAAGATCTGCGCTATGTCTGGACATTCGAGCTCAAGATCCTGGGATCCAATTCCTGGGCGATTGAAGATCTCGAAACCCTGATGCAGCTGATTGCGGACGGCAAGCTCAAGCCGGTGATCGACACGGTTCTGCCGCTCGAACAGACGGCTGAAGGCGTTCGTCAGCTTCGCGATCGCGAAGTGATCGGCAAGATCGTCATTACACCGTAGCAGGACTGCGGAAATGAACCTCTCGGAGTCGGGAAACCTCGGCGATGTCTTCATCGCCCACGCCAATTCGGACCAGGTCGCTGTCGTGGATCTCTATGACACGGCCAATCCGCGGGAATTTTCTTACCGCGATTTCAACGCTGCGTGCGATGCTGTCGCCAACGGGCTTCTCGTTGCCGGAGTTGAACCCGGCGACCGGATCGGTATCCTGGCGCTGAACCGGGTCGAATTCCTCGAAGTCCTGTTCGGGGCGATGCGTGCCGGCTGCGTGCCGGTGATGATCAACGTTAAACTGCCGGACGATACGGTTGAATACATCGTCAAGGACGCCGATATGAAGGCCGTCTTTGCCGATGCCAATCAGGCGGAAAGGGTGCCCGATGGCGTCCGTACGCTGACGTTCCCGAGCGCTGCGGAACTGGCAGGCGGCGGGGCGGGGCATGGCAGCAGCGATGCCTACCGCGATTTCGTCATCCATTCAGACGAGCAATTCCCGTCCTTCTTCGCGGGCGGCGACGATGTTGCCGAACAGCCATACACATCTGGTTCCACTGGCAAGCCGAAAGGCGTTCTGCTGGACCATCACGGCCAGCTCTGGATGATCGGCAAGATCGTCGAAAGCCGTGACATCCGCGCAGATGACTGTTCCGTCATTTCGGCGCCGCTGTATCATAAGAATGCTCTGCTGGCGGTCAAATCGGCTCTGTCGGCGGGCGGTCGGATTGTCATTTTCTCGCGCTTCGATGCGAAGGAATACATCAAGGCCATTGAACGCTACAAATTGACCATGCTGACCGGGGTACCGACTATGTATGCTCTGATCCTGCAGGAAGCGGCGTTGTTTGACCAAACTGATCTGTCATCCGTGCGGAACTGTTCGATGGGCTCAGCGCCTGCATCCGACAACCTGCTCGATAATCTGGCGGTAC
The DNA here is from genome assembly GCA_905181725.1 of Alphaproteobacteria bacterium UBA830. Classification (GTDB taxonomy): domain Bacteria; phylum Pseudomonadota; class Alphaproteobacteria; order MPNO01; family UBA830; genus CAXBCP01. The sequence continues at coordinate 26,794 of CAJIYX010000003.1, read as the reverse complement.
GTTTCCCGGATGCAAAGCTGAACCTGAATTACGGCATCACCGAGGGCGGACCGATCCTGTTCGCCTGGACCCACCCGGACGGCCTTCCCCGGCCCCGCACGTCGGTCGGTTTCCCGATCGATGGGGTCGAGATCAAACTGGTCGGCGGCGATGACGACAGCCAAGGTGTGCTCCATGTCAAAAGCCCCGGCGTTATGAAGGGGTATCACAACCTGCCTGACGCGACGAAAAAGGCTCTGTCCGGTGACGGGTGGATGGATACCGGCGATATACTGCGCCGCGACGACGCCGGCTGGTATTTCTTCGTCGACCGGGCCGATGATATGTTCGTCTGTGCCGGGGAAAATATCTATCCCGGCGATGTGGAATCAATGCTGGAACGTCACGCAGACGTCATGCAGGCGGTTGTGGTGCCGGCGCCCAACACCCTGAAGGCGCATGTCCCGTTTGCCTGGATCGTCAAGCGTGACGGTGCCGAGGCGGACGAAGAAATAATCAAGCAGTTTGCGCTGAAACACGGCCCGGTTTACGCCCATCCGCGGCGCATATTCTTTGTCGATGTCCTGCCTCTGAGCGGCACCAACAAGATCGATCGCCGTGCGCTCGAAGCTCAGGCCGTCGAGATCGCCCGCGATGATGAGAGTGCGGCGTGACCACCTGTTTCTGATCCTTCTCACCGCATTGTTTATCGCGGCGGCGCCCCCTGCTATTGCAGACCAGACCCGCGAGGCGGCTCACCACCGTATCGTCGAGCGCGTCTTCAAACACGTTAATCAACAGCGTGCCATGAATGGGGCCGGCGCATTGACCCTGAACGCGCGGCTGACCGATGCGGCACAGAAACATGCAGCAGATATGTCACGCCGTGATTTTGTCGGCCACCGGTCGCCCGATGGCCGTGCCCTTCAGGACCGTATTGCAAGTGCCGGTTACCCATGGCGGGCGATTGCGGAAAATCTTGCCGCAGGCCAGTCCTCTCCCGAGACTACGGTCCAATCGTGGATGACCAGCTCCGGCCACCGCGACAACATGCTGAGCCGCGACTATCTGGAGGCGGGAATAGGCTACGCAGTCCCGTCTGGAGAGGGAAAACGCCCGCGCTACAGCCATTACTGGGTCGTCGTTTTCGGGGCCCGGTCGCGCTAATCAGTCGTGCTAATTCATTCGGGTAAATCTGGCTATGTCCCGATTGTCAGCCGAAAAGATGTGTTCCCAGGATAAACCGGCGCCCGGCCGTGATCGGCATGACCTCGTGCAGGACCGAGCATGACCAGATAACGGCCGTTCCCGCGTCGATGTCATATAGATGATCGCTGAACTCGCGAAACGCGAGTTCGCCGCCCTCAAAATCGTCATCGTTCAGGTTGATCGAGACCGTAAAGCGGCGGTGGCGTGTTTCAGTCGTTGGGTTGTCGCCGTGCGCAGGTAGGGAACCGCCATCGGCGCCGTCGTAGCGGGCGATACGGTATTCCTCTCGTTTGGACGGGCTGTAGCTAATTGCCTTTTCGATTTCGGGCACCACGCGCTGTAGCACCTTGTCTTCCAGCGCGGTGCTCAGGGCTGCGTCGCAGACCACATACTGGGTGCAGTTTCCATAGGCCGCGTTGCGCACCTTTACATCGCCCTTTTCAATATTCAGGCCGATGCTGTTCTTGCCGTCTCCCTCCCATAGGGGAACCGGGTTGTTCCAGGTGTTTATCAATTGTGCGCAGACGTTCGGGTCCATCGCGTTCGGCAGAACCAGAACGGGAGGATGAGCACCCAAAGAACCGCGCGGACGGTCATCCTGCAGTCGTTGCAGGGGCGCGCGCACGCATTCCATCTGTCTTGCAGCAGACATTTTCTCGCAAATCTCGAGGATCCGGCCATTCGGGTCGAGCACGGCGATGGCCGGGTCGGCCGGCGCATTTGCCATCGCATCTGCGACGTTGACACCGTAGAGGTCGAACACCTTGCCGTCTTCGTCCGCCAGCACGCGAAAAGGAACATCAAGCGCCTGGGCCAGTGCTCGGTTTGCGCTCACCGAGCGGCGGGAGATAACGAGAATGCTGGTGACGACGCCGCCCAACTGATTGTGGAAATCTGCGAAATTACGCAGCAGCGTGGCGCTGTCCGATGAAGCGCCATCTGCCGGGTTCCGGTCAAAAACCAGGAGCACGGGATCGCCGATAACGTCGTCTTCGAGCGGTGTCGCGTTCAAATTATTTTGATCACGAAGCGCGAATGGCGGCCGACTGTGAGCGATTTCTGTACGCATGGTGCCTACTCGCGATTTTTTTTCGCGATCATTAACGCTGTCGCACAACGACGGTAGCGTAATTCAGGAGGAGGTGGAATAGCCCGGCGTTGCGCCGGAACGGCTCGTCAGGTGTTCATGTAGGCCGGCAGGCTGAAGCAGCCTGCGTGGATCCCCGGCGTGTAGTACTGGGTTTCAATCCGTGCGGCGTCGAAGCGGGCCTGAATTGTTGGGGCATCGGTGTTTCGGGCGCGGTCTGATTTTGCGCCCCATCCCAGCGTCATGTAGCCGAACGCATAGGTCGGCACCTGCGTCAGATACAGGGCGGCATCGTCAAACAGGCGGTTCAGCCGCTGCCAGGTCTCCCGGGCCTCGTCGGGCTGGACGAAGCCGACGCCGGACTGACAGACGACAATGCCGTCATCGGTCAGGATATCCCGGCAATCGGCATAGAAGGCATCGGAAAACAACGGAATTGCGGGACCAATCGGGTCGGTCGAATCGATGATGATCACGTCGAACCGACGGTCGGTTTCTTTGACGTATTTCACGCCGTCGGCGATTACGATATCGGCCCGCGCATTGTCGAACGCGCAGCCGCTCAGGCTCGGCATGTATTTGGCGCACATGTCGACGACGCTGCGGTCGATCTCCACCATGGTCGCGCGTTTGACGGTTTCGTGTTTGAGCACGTCGCGCAATGCGCCACCGTCGCCGCCGCCGATTATCAGCACTTCGCTTGCCGCGCCGTGCGAAAGAATGGGAACGTGCGCCAGCATTTCGTGATAACAGGGCTCATCGCGCTCGGTGGTCTGTATAACCCCGTCGAGGGCCAGAATACGGCCGAAATATGGATTTTCGAATATGACCAGATCCTGCAGTTCCGTCTGTGAGCGGAACAGGATCTTCGAGATTTCGAAACGCTGCTGGAACCCGGGGTGAAGCGTCTCGGAGAACCATGTCTCCGTCGCGTCGATCACTCCACCAGGCCTCTTTTTTGTTCGCTAATCTCGGCGCGGGCAGGTGTGAAATATTTTTCGAGCACGGCGACCGCCTTTTCGGGGCGGCACTGGCCGCACATGAAAACGTCGAACGCGGCGTAATCGAGCTCAGGCCAAGTGTGAACGCTGATATGGCTTTCGGCCAGCACAGCCACGCCTGAAATCCCACCTTCGCCGCCGAACTCATGAACATGGACGTGAAGCACAGTCGCGTCGGATGCCTCGGCTGCTTCGCGTAACGCCGTTACCATCAGGTCGGCATCGTTGAGCCTGGAGCCGCCCCAGAAATCGACAAGAAGATGGGCCCCGGCGTATGTCTGGCCGTCTCTATGGATGAGAAAGTCCCGCACATCGTTAGCTGGTTGCGGGTGCATGTGCGTTTGGGCGCCGGCAGACCCCTGTATCAGGGATTGGCCAACGGCACCTGCCGCCGTAACCGACTTAGTTAACAATGCGGACTTTTCCATCCATCGTGCCTCCTCGCAGGTACAGCCGCACCCGGTTCGGGTTCATCAAAAAGTCGCGCCTTATCGCGCCTTTAGGCGCCGCTTGCAAGCGGATTCGAAGGGGTCAGAATGCTTCTGCAGAAAGCGCCATAATATCGTCGGCGCCTGCCCTGGCGGCCTGAGCGTATCCTGCCACCTTAGGCAGCATATTTGCGGCGTAGAACCGTGCAGTTACGTGCTTTGCCTTGTAGAAATCATCATCACCTTCGGCGGCAGCCGCGATATTCGCCGCCTTGGCCATTAACCATCCCCCGGTGACAAGGCCGAGTGCGCGGAGATAGGGCGTCGCGCCGGCCATTACGATGCGCGGGTCATCGCCAGGGTCAGCCAGCATCCAGTCGGTGGTCACTTTCAGCGCGTCCAGCGCCGACCACATGGCGTCGGCAATCAACCGGTCGTCGATCTGGGTGTCTCGAATCTCATCGATAAAATTCTGCAGGGTCTCGCCGCGGTCGCGCAGTATTTTCCGGCCAACCAGATCGAGCGCCTGAATACCGTTGGTTCCTTCGTAGATCGGCGTGATCCGTGAGTCGCGGTAATGCTGGGCAGCGCCGGTTTCCTCAATAAAGCCTGCACCGCCATGGATCTGGACGCCGAGCGACGCGATCTCAACACCGCAATCCGTCGACCAGGCCTTGACGATCGGCACCAGAAGATTGACCCGCGCCTGCGCTGCGGCCTTAACATCCGGGTCAGGGTGTTTCCGCACGACGTCCTGCTTGGCGGCCACGTAGTAGCCGAGCGCCCGTGTCGCCTCGGTCAGCGAGCGCATGGTCATCAGGTTTCGCCGGACATCCGGGTGGTGAATGATCGGCACCTCGTTCAGGACGGGGTTTGCCATATCCTTTCCCTGAACCCGTTCCCGCGCATAGTCGGCAGCCTGTTGATAGGCGCGTTCGCCAATACCGACTCCTTCGCGGCCAACGGCGAGGCGGGCGGAATTCATCATGGAGAACATGTATTCCATGCCGCGGCATTCTTCTCCGACGAGGTAGCCGATGGCACCGTCATTTTCACCGAACTGCATGACGCATGTGGGGCTGCCGTGAATGCCGAGCTTGTGTTCGAGCGATACTGCCCGCACGTCGTTGCGCTGGCCGAGAGATCCATCGTCATTGACCATGAATTTCGGCACGATAAACAGGGAAATACCACGGGTACCGGGAGGCGCATCGGGGGTGCGTGCCAGCACCATATGAACGAGGTTGTCGGTGAAGTCGTGTTCGCCCCATGTCGTGAAAATCTTCTGGCCGCTGATCCGGTAATGGCCGTCTTCGGGCACGGCGCGGGTGCGCAGCGACCCGACATCGGACCCGGCGTTGGGCTCGGTCAAAACCATGGTGCCGGTCCATTCACCGGTCACCAGTTTGGGCATCCATTTTTCTTTTTGCTGTTCGGTGCCGAATTTCTCGATGCATTCGACCGCCGCGATCGTCAGAACGGGGCACAGCATGAAAGCGAGATTGGCCGCATCCCACATCTCGAACACCGGTGTGGCAACCAGTAGCGGGAGGCCCTGGCCGCCAATCTCTTCATCGAACTGAAGGGCGTTCCAGCCACCGTCTACATAGGCTTGATAAGCCTCTTTGAAGCCGGTTGGCGTAATCACGACACCGTTCTCAAGCCGGGAGCCTTCGAGATCGCCGGCCCGGTTGATCGGCGACAGAACATCGCGTGCCATCTTGTTGGCTTCTTCCAGAATGGCGTGAACCACATCCGGCGTCGCGTGTTCGTACCCGGGCAGGGCGGCAACATCATCGAGCCCCACCAGTTCCTCGATCACAAACTGCATGTCGCGCAGCGGTGCGGTGTATTCAGCCATCTTGGTTCTCCTAGAGTACTTTGCCGGGGTTCATAATCCCGTTCGGGTCCAGCGTCGCTTTGATCGAGCGCATGACATCAAGCGCCACCGGGGATTTATAGGTTTCAAGTTCGCCGCGCCGAAGCCGGCCGATGCCGTGCTCGGCACTTATCGAGCCGCCCATGGCAACAGTACGGTCATAGACCGCCTTGTGGATTTCAGGCTCCAGCGCACGAAAATCGTCGTCCGACATGTCGAGCGGCCGGGACAGATTGAAATGGATGTTGCCATCACCGACATGACCGAACGCACAAGGGCGAATGCCGGGGACCATCTGATTCAGCTCGGCGAGGGTATCGACCAGGAAACTCGCTACTTTTGAGACCGGCACCGAGATATCGTGTTTGGAACTAGCGCCTTCGAATTTCTGAGCCTCGGGGATTGTCTCGCGAATACGCCAGAAATCGGAAGCCTGCTGACCGCTCTCGGCGATAACGGCATCCAGCACCACGCCGTCTTCCATGCTGTCGCCGAGGACCGTTTCCACCATCTCGCGGAGCCCGGCGGCAGACCCTTCGCCTGCTGCCAGTTCCATCATCACGTAATGGCGGTATTCGGTCTGCATCGGATCGCGGGTGTCGGCGATGTGTTTCAGGGCGAATTCGATGGCTTCACGCGGCATGTACTCGAAGGTGATGACCCGGTCGTCCGTAATGCGGCGAGCCCTTGCGAGAAGCTCCACGGCGGCGTGCTGATCGCGGATAGCGACAAATGATGTTTGAATGTCGGCAGGACGCGGAAACAGTTTCAGGCAGGCGGCGGTAATAATGCCCAACGTGCCTTCGGCACCGATAAACAGGTGTTTCAGGTCGTAGCCAGTATTGTCCTTGCGAAGCCCTGTCAGGCCGCTCCAGATGCGGCCGTCGGGCAGAACTGCCTCGAGGCCGAGGCAGAGATCCCGCGCCGGGCCGTATCTGAGAACCCCGGTGCCGCCTGCATTGGTCGAAAGATTGCCGCCGATCCGGGCCGTGCCTTCGCCGCCAAGGCTGAGGGGGAAATAACGGTCGGCTTCCTCGGCGATCTTCTGGACGTCGGCCAGGATCACACCCGCCTCAACCGTAATCGCATAATTCAATACATCGAGCTCACGGACCTTGTTCATCCGGGTCAAAGCCATGACAATTTCGCCGCCATGCTCATAGGGCGTTGCCCCGCCGCACAGGCCGGTATTGCCGCCCTGTGGCACGATCGGGGTCCCGGATTCGTTGCAGATACGCACGACCTCTGACACTTCTTCGGTTGATGCCGGGCGGACGATCATCGGTGAGCGGCCGGTATAATATCCGCGTTCGTCGTTCAGAAACGGTGATTTATCGTTTTCATCGGTGATCACCCCGGCATCGCCGACAACCGCGTGGATCCGGTCGAGGATGGACTGGTCGATCTCGCGAAGGGCGGTAGGGTTCATGTGACAGGTATCCTGAATTCCGGGATCACGCATAGATCATGTGAGGTTTTCCGGCAATGGGGTCAAGCGCTAACGCGTGGTGGGATCAGATACTGCCGCGCGGTGCAGCGGCACGCCGTAACCGGTCGTTAATGGCCCGGCCAAGCCCGTGATCCGGGATCGGCATGACGGCAATCGTGTCGGCCGAGATATCCAGTATACGCATCATGGCGAAAAGGTTTGCTGCGGCCTCCTGCAGGTCGCCCGCAGTGCTCAGGTTCTGTTCCGTTGTGAAGCCCGCATGATCATGGATTCCAAAGGATAGCAACGCCTCGCCATTCCGGATCAAGGTTACGTTCAGGCGAAGCCTGGCATCCGGTGCGTAATGGCTTTCGAGCATGCCGGGCGAGGAAGGAGCGTCGTTGTTGTCCGCTGCGACGGCGAGCGGTCCGATGACGCTTTCGATCTGCTCGGCGGTGATACCGCCGGGCCGCAGCAGAATGGGCATCTCGCCAGTGCAGTCGACCACGGTGGATTCAAGGCCGACGGGGCAGGGGCCGTCATCGACGATCAGCGAAACGGCATCTCCGAGTGAATCCACCACGTGCGCCGCCTGTGTCGGACTGATTTTGCCGGAAGCATTGGCACTGGGGGCCGCGATCGGGATGCCGCTCGCAGCGAGGACCGCCTGTGCGGTGACTTGGTCGGGCACGCGGACGGCAATGGTGTCGAGCCCGGCGCTCGCCAGCAGCGACACCGGGGACGAATCATGGCGCGTCAGAACGAGGGAGAGCGGTCCAGGCCAGAAAGCGTCTGCCAGACGGCGCGCGCTGTCCGTAAATGTGACGATCCGGGCGGCGGCATGGGCATCTGCGACATGGACAATCAGAGGGTTGAACGTGGGTCGGTTCTTGGCGCTGAAGATACGGGCGACGGCATCATCGGATGTCGCATCGGCGCCGAGCCCGTAAACGGTCTCGGTCGGGAATGCGACGAGCTCGCCTGATTGCAGCAGAGCGGCGGCCTCGGCAATGGACTCCGCCGACGCTTTTTCGATCACTGGGTGTGACCGATCACTAAGCGACGAATCATTGTGCGCCACGTGCGATGAATTCGGGGTTTCGCCATCCCGCTTTGCCATATTCGAGCTCTGTTTCATCAAATTTCCGGACGCTGCCCCCCGCACCGGTGAGAACAGCGTGCCCCGCCGCCGTATCCCATTCCGATGTCGGTCCGTAGCGCGGGTACACATCCGCCGCACCTTCGGCCAGAAGACAGAATTTGAGGGAGCTTCCCGCGGTTACATGATCGCGGATGTTCATGCCGGCGAGAAGCTCTTCGATCTTGGCGCGGTCTCCATGGGATCGGCTGGAAGCCACAATGGCGCCGTCAGCGGGGGTGGCCCTGACGGCGATTGGTTGCCAGTCGCTACCCGTACCTTCGCGTAGCTCTGCAGTGCCTGGGCCACAGGCGCGGAAACCGCGTTTCAGGGCAGGTGCCGTTACCACCCCGAGCACGGGAACGGCGTGTTCGACCAGGGCGATATTGACGGTAAATTCGCCACTGCGGCGCAGAAACTCTTTTGTGCCGTCGACCGGGTCGACCAGCCAGAAGACGTCTCCTGCGACGGTATCCGCATTTCCCTGCGACACGGCTTCTTCGCCGATTGCGGGGATGCCCGGCAGGAGCTTGCGGAGTGCCGGTAGGATTAGCGCCTCCGCCCGTTCGTCCGCTTCGGTGACAGGTGAATTGTCGCCTTTGTGGCGAACGTCGAAATCGGTCTCGTAGACCTCCAGAATCACCTCTCCGGCACGGTCCGCGATCTCGGTCGCAGCCATCATCAGATCGTGACGCTCATTGTCTGAAAAAACCAGAAAACTCCCATATATCGGCGTTGTATTATAGTGGCGCGAGGCGACAGCGACAATACGGGCCTGGGGGCTTAAATGTCCGTCGTACCCCCACAAATGTAAGTCGTACTGTATGTTGATGCGATCGTCAGGTCAGTCGCCGCCGGTTTTGTCGATGCAGCTAAACCGGGGTTTGCTCGTTGGCGTAACAACGCGAATAAGCGCTTTCCCGGGCAGGGCGCGAAGACAATCATCATCGACCAGTTCGGCAAATACATCTCGGAGCCAAGGGTCCAGCTTGGTCGGCCAAATGATATCGGCCATTTCGAAGACCATGCGGACATCTTCCCGTTTTGCGGGGGTTTGCCATACATTAATCGGTTTCGGAGACCAGCTGTGTGACCGGGCTACTTTATACCTTGCCTTGGTGTCGCCACGGCGGCGGCTAAGCGCAAAAAACTGGGCATAGTCGATAATTGCCGAGTCCATACCTTGCGATACTACCTGTAGGGTCGGAGATGGCGGTAGCGATGTGTTTTTCAACTTTTCGACGAGCGCCGCTGCCTGGCGCATTTCGCCGACCCTGAAGTCGATGCTCTGTTCGGTTCGCGCCGTTACAATATCGACGCTTCGATGCACCCGATACATCTGCCACGCCCCCAGAACGACGATAGTGAGAACCAGCCCACCCGTCACGAGATTTGTCGGAATTCTTGGCAGACGTTTTTTGTTTCCTGCGCATCGCGCCATAATGCAAAGCGCCGCATCAAGCAGCATAACCAATCCTACACCATGCAATGTCCGGAGCAGTACACGCGTGAAGCGCGGTGTCGAGTTGAGATTTTCAAAATAGAAGGGGCCGAAACAACTTAGATGATACCAGTAGAGAAGCGCCAGATAAGCGGTCCCCATTAGCCCTAGCGCCAGCGGAGCTGTAAAATTTCGCCGTGACAGTGCCGCGACCATACCGATCGTTGCTGCAATGGTCAGCGGCGCCTTGTAGCTGCTGATGTAATCCCACAATGCTGCTGTATATCGATCGGCGAGATCGCGCCAGTCGAGGCTGCCTGCGGTCGCGAGAGCTTCGGGCGACAGCGTTACCAGAGGTGAATACAGACAACTTTTGCCTTCTGAGATCACTCCCCAGCTCGCCGCAACGAGCACTGCCGGCAATGTCACGAGGGTGCAGGAAATCAGCGCGTTGCGAATTCGTTTGGGGTCCGTCGGGCGCAGTAGCAATCGAAGCAGAAATACAGCGATGATGGCGGGGACGTATATCAACGCGGCGGATTTGATCAGATAACAGGACGCCAACACGATACCGGCGGAAAATTCCAGCGTCCGCCGATCTTCTTTGGCGACCTCGTTGGCAAAGAGCAAAAGAATAAGGATCGTATAACTCAGAAACTGCGGTGGCTCGATTAGGAGCGTCGTCGGCCAGAGGGGGCCCAGAGTTTCAGCGGCCAGGAACAGCAGGATAAATGCCCATCCTGCAGCGGCACTTTGTCCATCACTGACCGTCAGGCGCTTGCGTATCAGGAAAACGACCACGTCGAAGACGAGTCCGATTGCCGCCACATGCAGTACAAACGGCGCTGTGGACGCTGCACCAAGATTGACATTGCCGGATACCTGCCAGGGCAATGCAAGCAGCAGCGGCCACCCGGGTGGGTAGTCAGCGAGATGCATCGAGTCACGAGCCGCGACCCAACTGCCGAAGGCGTTGATCTTGATCGGATTAGCGAGCCAATGGCTAAATTCGTCGTGGCTGACCGGAAGATAATCAACACTGCCATTGACGATGACTGCGACGCCGCCAGCTGCGAGTAAAAGCCAGACAGGGTGTCGAAAAAAGGTGCGAGAGTACCCCGACTGGCCGACTGATCTGAGCCGAACGATTATTCCGCCGGCAGCAAGGGCAAAGAGGAGCCAGAAACTCATTGCGCCGGGGAGACTCAGGACCGCCTGCGCGACATACATAATGAGAAGCATCGCGGCATAGCCGAGCGACAAGCGCAGGCCCAGCATATTGAGACCGGACCGCGACGTGAGCTTGAGCCAGCAGCCCAGACCCGCGGCAAAAAACGCGTAAATCAGAATGCCCATATTTTTTTAGTTTCCGATTGTGATGGCAGGACTTCTGAATGGTTTCGAAGCGGAACATCGAAATGCAGCAACCCTCCGCGCATGATACGCGATATGGATTGCGAATCTCAGGGAGGCGTCAGTTGCTGTTATCCTATAATTCCGCTTCAGTGGCCCCGTCGGCCAACTTAAGGAAACATGATCGAAGCATGTGCGGAAGATACACCCTGACGATAACGCCCGAGATGCTGCGGACGCTGATTAACTTCAAGGTCACGCCGAATCTCGAGCCGCGTTTCAACATTGCCCCAACCCAGATGGCGCCGGTGGTCCGAGCCGTCGGGGACGGCCGGCGCAGGATCGATATGTTGCGCTGGGGACTGATACCGTCGTGGTCCAGGGATATGTCGGTGGCCTCCAAGCTGATTAATGCGCGGGGTGAGACGGTTGCGCAGAAGCCTTCCTTCCGTGATGCTTATCAGGAACGCCGGTGTCTGATCCCGGTCGACGGTTTTTACGAATGGCGTAAGGAAGGCGATACGAAACAGCCTTTCCGGATCGGATTCCGGGGCGGCAAACCCTTCCTCTTCGCGGGCTTGTGGGAATCATGGACCGCGCCGGAAGAGGCGGAGAACGCGGGCGAGAAGATTGAGACCTATACGATCATCACCACCGACGCGAACACCAGGATCGCCCCGATCCATCACCGTATGCCGGTCATTGTCGATCCGGTTGATTTCGATCGCTGGCTGACCGGAACGCCGGCCGAGGCGGCCAATGTGATCCGGGCGTTTCCCGAAGACGATATGGCTTTTTACCGGGTGTCGACGCGGGTCAACAATGTTCGTAATGACGATGCCGAGTGCATCGTGCCCTCGCAGAAAACGGCCTGACCGCGTCCTAGAAGCCGTATAGCTCGGCGGGGTTATCGACCAGAATCTGTTTCATCGTGGTGTCGTCCACGTTCCAGGACAGTGCCCAGTCGAGCAGACCCGCGCCTTCGGGCATCGGTTTGTCCCACAGCATCACATGTGGCCAGTCGGTCGCCCAGACCATCCGGTCGGCGCGGGTCTCTATCAGGGCGGTGGCATAAGTCGTCATATCCGCCCAGTCGGGGCCCGCGTTCGACGCCCGATAGGCACCCGACAGCTTTACCCAGCACCTGCCGTCTTTGACCAGGTCGAGCATTGCCTGAAATGCCGGATGGTCAACACCGGCATCCGGCTGAAAATGGCCCATGTGATCGATAACCAGGTCGACGGGCAGGCTACTGAGGGCGGGCAGAAGGTCTTCGAGCTGGTTCTGGGCATCGATAAACATCTGGATATGCCAGCCGAGCCGTTTGATGCGTTCCGCCATCGCCGTTATTCCACCGACGTCGGCCCCGCCTTTGAGCAGCGTCGTAAAGCGCAATCCGCGAAACCCGGCCTCGTTCAGCCGGTCGAGTTCTGCATCCGTGATGGACGGCTCGACCACGGCAATCCCGCGGGCGCGGTCGCCCATCCGGGTCACGGCATTAACGGTGATGTCCATCATTGTGCTGTAACAGCTCGGGTGCACGATGACGGCGCGATCAATGCCGAGAGTTTTCTGAAATGTATCAAACGCCGCGAGGTCCGACACCGGGGGCGTATATCCGCGTTCCCCGGCCAGCGGGAACCGGTCGAACGGGCCGATGATATGCGCATGGGTATCACAGGCGCCGGGCGGTGCTTTGAACGTCGGCGCTGCGGCGGGCACAGGCCCGGGGCACGGTTTGGGCATCGAAAACCTCCCAGTCTGATGTTTTTGGAACTATTTTGAGACTATACGGTATTGCGATGCCACGCACCGGATCAGGTTGATCAGGTAATTGCGAATGTTTTTCGACGTCAGGTCGACGTCTCGACTGCCATTGCATGACGGTCTTGCCAGTGGCAGGGTCATTAGTAATCTATGCAAAAAGCGGTGAACAGCCGCAGCGGGAGGATGAGATATGGCAGAGATGGCCAAGGTCGCGGTACTGACGGAACCGCGCACGTTCGAATACCATGAAGTCGCAATCCCTGAAATCGGCCCGGATGACGGCATCCTGCGGGTCGAAGCCGCCGGTCTCTGCGGCACCGACTGGGAACAGTATCTCGGTCATCTCGACAACACGCCGTGGGCCGTCCGCCCGATTATTCCCGGCCATGAAATTCTCGGCTGGATCGACAAGGTTGGTCCGGAAGCTGCCAAGCGCTGGGACGTGAAGGAAGGCGACCGCGTCACCGTCGAGGCCTCTATCCCCTGTGGTCAGTGCTTCCAATGCCAGGTCGGGCGCCCCGTGCTGTGTAAGAACGGCATGGGCTACGGGCTGCGCATGGGCTTTAACAACGCGCCGCACCTGTGGGGCGGGTACGCAACGCATATGTACCTGCATCCGGGGGCGACACTGCATAAGGCACCGTCGGATGTGCCAACCGATATCATGAGCCTGTTCAATCCGATGTCGAATGCCGTCCGCTGGGCTGTGGAACGCCCCGAAACGGGGATTGGCGATACCATCGTGATCGAAGGGCCCGGCCAGCGCGGTCTGCTTGCCGTGGTTGCCGCGCGCGAAGCCGGCGCCGGCCAGATCATCGTGACCGGTACCAAAAACGATACCCTCCGCCTCTCGCTGGCGCGCGAACTCGGTGCGGACGAAACTATCGTCGTGGACGACGAAGACCCCGTGGAGCGGGTGACGGAGATCACCGGCGGCAAGCTTGCCGATATCGTCGTTGATGTGTCTTCCTTCGCGACCAAACCGATCACCGACGCGATAGAAATGGTGCGCCCGGGCGGCAAGGTTGTCGTTGCCGGTCTCAAAAGCTTTGCGCCGATCCCCAATTTTGTCTCCGACAAACTGATCACCAAGGAAATTTCCATGCTCGGCGTGCTCTCGTCGAGCTGGTCGTCGGTCGAGAAATCCATCGACATCATCCGCCGCAAGGGCGACACGCTCAAAAAGCTCTGCACACATCACTATCCGGTCGATCAGGCGGATAAGGCAGTCAGGGTGCTTGGCCGGGAAGTCATCGACGGGCCCGAAGCTGTTCACGTTCATATCGACGCTGCATCCACGACATAGCCGGGAGACCGCGTCATGCCCTCTTGGATGGTCGGGATCGATACAGGCGGTACCTTTACCGATCTGATCGCGTTTGAGGTCGAGAGCGGTGAATTACAGGTCGCCAAGGTGTCGTCGGATCCGTCGGACCCGTCAAACGCGGTTATGGCCGCGCTCGACGAGCTCTTCGGGATGGGAATTGCCCCGGCGGACATCGCGTCACTGGTCCATGGGACCACTGTTGCCACCAACGCCATTCTTGAAGGCAAGGGTGTCAAAACCGGTCTGTTGATCACCGATGGTTTTCGCGCGGTCTATGAGGCCCGTGGCTGGGCACGGCCTGAAGCGACCGATCTTATCGATCCGTTCTACCGGAAACCGCCATTGCTGGCGCCCCAATCCCTGACCCACGGCATTCCGGGGCGCATGGATTACCAGGGGGCGGAGCTGGAAGCGCTCGACGACGATGCGGTGCGCACCGCGGCGCAGGCACTCATGGCGGATGGCGTGGAATCCGTCGCGGTCTGTTATCTGTTCAGCTTTCAGAATGCGGCGCATGAGCAGCGCACGGCGGAAATCCTGGCCGAGGAATCGGATGACTGGCGTGTGTCGCTGTCCTCGGTCGTATTGCCGACTATTCGCGAATATCCGCGTCAGTCGACGACCGTGATCGATGCTTATATCGGGCCCATCATGCAGCTTTATCTGGAACGGTTGTCTGATCGTCTGGTGGAACACAGTGTTGAGACGCCGCAGGTGTTTCTGATGCAGTCCAACGGTGGGCTCATGCGGATCACGATCGGTGCGCGGTTCCCCAATCAGACGCTTCTGTCAGGTCCGGCGGGTGGCGTCGTCGCCGGCGAAGAGCTTGCTCGCATAACGGGCCAGCAGGAGATCGTGACCCTCGATATGGGCGGCACGTCGACCGATATCGCGATGATTACCGGTGGCCGTGCGGCGGAGACCAGCGAGGGCAAAATCGCCGGTCAGGATATCGGCACGCCAATGCTGCAGGTCCGCACGCTGGGTGCGGGCGGCGGCACGATTGCCCGCATTGGTCCGGACGGTTTGCTGAAGGTCGGTCCCGATAGCGCCGGCGCTATTCCCGGCCCTGCTTGCTACGGTCGAGGCGGGGAGCTGCCGACCGTGACGGATGCCAACCTGGTGCTGGGGGCGCTGGCATCCGACAACGTGCTTGGCGGGCGGATGATCCTCGACAGCGTGGCAGCCGAGGCCGCGATCAAAACCCATGTTGCCGATCGGCTGGGTCTCACCGTCGTCGAAGCCGCAGCAGGAATTCTGAAGATCGTGAACACGAATATGGCGGTTGATCTGCGGCTCGCCTTTCAGTCGCTGGGGGAAGACCCCCGCAAGTACATGCTTGCCGCGTTTGGCGGAGCAGGACCGCTGCATTCGACCCTGCTGGCGCGCGATCTGAAAATTCCAAAAGTTCTGGTGCCTCTTTTCCCGGGGCTGAACAGCGCGATGGGTTTGCTGCAGACATCGGTGCGCCATGTCTATCTGCAGTCTTCCGTCGCCCGCCTGTCCGAGATAACGCCTCAGCGGATGAACGAGATATTTGCCCGGCTTGAAGCGCGGGCGAAAGAAGATGTGACCGAGGAGGGTTTCACGCCGGATCAGGTCAGTATCGGCCGCCAGGTCGATATGCGTTATCAGCATCAGGGGTATCAGCTGCCGGTGGCGTGTCCGGCGGGTGACCTGACGGAATCCGACAAGCCGGCGCTCAAGGCGGGGTTCGATGACGCGCATCTGCGGGTTTACGGTGCGAGCGCTCCGGATGAAGACGCCGAGGTGGTTACATTCCGGGTGATAGCGGAGATCGCCGTGCCCCGGCTCGAACTGAGAACGTTGGCAGATGGCGGTGATGCATCCGGCGCACAGATCGCAACACGAGCGTTCTATGACCTGGAGACGGCGTGCTTCATGGATGCGGCGATTTACGATCGGGAAAAACTGTTGGCGGGCGATCGGTTCGATGGCCCCGCAGTCGTGCAGCAATTCGATTCCACGACCGTGGTCCTGGCGGGTATGTCGTGCAGGGTCGATGCGTGGGGAAATCTGATCATCGTGACGGGAGACGCATCATGAGTCTCGATCCGATCACCACCGAAGTCGTCCTCAGCCGGGTGCGCGAAACCACCGAGGCGATGGCCCATGCGCTGTTTCATTCCGGATATTCCCCGATCCTGCGCGAAAGCCAGGATGGCACGGCAGGGCTGACCGATGCCGACGGCCAGGTCATCATGGTCGGCGGCGGCATCCAGTATCATTCGATGCTCTATACAAAGGCCGTTGAAAGCCTGCTTGCTGCCTATCCTGGCGACGCCCTCCGCGAAGGCGACAGTTTTGTCTGTAACGATCCTTATCAGGCGGGGAACAGCCACGTACCCGACATGGTGGTGCTGACGCCTGTCTTCTATCACGGTCGCCGGATCGCGTTTGGCGTGTCGGTCGCTCACAAGGCCGATCTCGGCGGTCTGGTGCCGGGATCATCTGGTGCGGCATCGCGGGAAATCTTTCACGACGGCCTGCGCCTGCCGCCGGTTCGTTACTGGACCAAGGATGGCGTGGTACCGGAGATCGAAAATATCATCCGCACCAACAGCCGTGTACCCGACGTGGTCGTCGGCGATCTGCGCGGGCAGGTGGGCTCTACCCGGCTCGGGGCGGAGCGGCTGGTCGCGCTATCCGATGAATACGGTGTCGATACGCTGGTCGAAGCGATGCAGAGCCTGGTCGACCGCACGCGTACCCGGGTAAAGGCCGAACTCGCGTCCTGGCCGGATGGAGAGGCCGAGGCCGAGGGCTTTATGGATCACGACGGGGCAGATCTGAGCACACCCGTCAAAATCCATGTCAGGACAATCAAGAAAGGCGACAAACTCATCATCGATTTTTCCGGATCTGACCCCCAGACCAGGGGGCCGATAAATACACCCGCGCAGACCTGCAAGGCGGTGTCGCTGCTGGCGACGATCGCGGCGTCAGATCCGACGATCCCGGTCAATGCGGGGGCGTTTGATGCGCTGGATTTCGTGCTGCCTGACGGCATGGTGGTCAGTCCGACCTTTCCGGCCACGGTAAATCATTATTTTCCGACGTCGCACCTTGCCTATGCCTGCGTGGTGGCTGCGCTCGGCAAGCTGAACCCGGCCCGGGCCGTTGCACCGCCCGGGCTCGGTAACGGGGCGATTGCGATTGGCTACAAAGAGGGACGCAACGGCAAACCGACCGTTCAGTATGAGCTGATGGTGACATCGCTCGGCGGGACTGCCGAGCATGACGGTACGCCGATGGTGATGGGTATGTGTCATTTCACGCCGTCGACCCCGGTCGAGATCGTCGAGACCGAATATCCGATCCGTATTCGCAAGTTTGATACCTGGCAGGATTCTGCCGGCGCCGGGCGGACCCGGGGCGGGATAGGGTTTGTGCGCGAATACGAACTGCTGTCCGACGTGATCCTGACCGCCCGTACCGCGAACCACGAGCAGCCCGGATGGGGCGTCAACGGCGGTGAAGGGCCACCGGTCTGCGTTACATCGGTGAACCCGGACTGTCCTGATGAAGTGGTGCTGGCCGCGCTCGATACTCGCGAATTACCGGCGGGCACCGTCGTTCGCCTTCAGCAGACGGGTGGCAGCGGGTATGGCGATCCGTTCGAGCGCGATAGCGCCCGGGTTCTCCAGGATGTCGGCGACGGATATCTGTCGCTGGCCGCTGCCGGGGCCAGATATGGCGTGGTGATCGTCGACAATCAGATAGATTGCGCGGCGACGGCAGAGCGTCGAAAACGTTAACCTTTTGACGCCGGTACAGCGCCGTTTTCCGCGCCGGCGTTAACCCCCTTTTTTCGGGCCGCGCCGCATGACGGAATCGGCAAAAAATTAAATCAAAATTTGATCAAAAATGAGGCATTTTCTAACTCATTGATTTCGAACATTTATAATCGACATTATAGTTAATTTTCGTAAATAAATGTTAAAATTAAACCCAATACTTCTTGATGTTAAATAATTATAGAACACATATTAGCTGCTGACAGGACGGTTATTAACCGGCGGACACGGTTAACAAAAGCAGGTGATGTGATGCGGTACTTAACAGGAATTCTTCTTTATCTCGCGGTTGTGGCAGCGACGGCCGATGTGTCAGCCAAGAGCCTCGGCGACGGTAAAAAGGCAGGCAACAGCCCTGACCTTCACTGCCTGGGGCAGAATATTTATCACGAACCGCGTGGCGAGCCGATGGTCGGCAAGGTCGCGGTGGCGCATGTGGTCCTCAAGCGGGGCGGCGGATCGCCGTTGGCCGCGCCGTGTCTGTTCGGTGATTAAGCAGGGCGGCTATAAGAAGCGTCACCGCTGCCAGTTTTCATGGTGGTGTGACGGGCGCAGCGACAAGCCGATGGATCGCACCGCCTGGAAGGAAAGTCTGCATGTGGCAAAGATGATCAAGACGGGGGTAGTCAACGATCCGACCAACAGTGCGCTCTGCTATCACGCCGTCAGCGTCAGCACGTCCTGGGCGAAGAAGCTCGATCGTTATGCCCGGATCGGTCAGCACATCTTCTATACCGACCCCAAACGCAAGCCGCGGCAGGTCGCTGACGCGTCTGAGTAAACACTCGCGCCAGAACCTTGGGTTCCCCGCCCGATGAAGTAAGCAGCATTCAGCGGGTGAGAACAAAACGACGAGGTTGGCGCAACATACCCCGGCGATCGGCTAGTCTGCGCACTCGACGCAGCGGGCGATCGCCGGGTTTAATTCGAGGCGTTTTGGCGCAATTTCGTCCCCGCATTCAACGCAGTATCCGAATCCATTCTGCTCCATTCGTTTAAAAGCGGCATTGATCTGCGCGATTTCGATGCGGCGCCGTTCTATTGTCGCCTGGGCCATTGCCTGACCCTGTATCGCATCCATCCGCGATAGCCGCCCCTGTACCTGCTGATCCAGTTCGACCGGTGCAGCGGACTCGGCCGCGTTTTCGATAGAGGCCGTCAGCTCGGCCTTGCGCGCTTCGAGCTGCTTGCGGACCTTTTCAATGTCGATTGTCATGACGCTATTCGGCGGCCTCGCGCGGCGCGTCTGTCGTGCAGACCTGTTGCCAGCAGCGTCGCAGCATCTCGCCCATGGGAGAGCCGGGTTCGGCATGTGTCAGGATGGGATCTTCGGCGGGGATTTCATGGTGATATCGCGATTTCATGTTTGCCGCCCGATTTAATGATCTCTCATCATTGCGCGGTGCGGTATCGCCATCAAGTCCCGAATTGCGGAACAGCCTGAATACCCGTACGGAAAGAGGCGCCCAAATGGAGCGCCTCTTGTCGATAATACCGTGTTTTGATTGTGTCTATGCGGCGACGGTTGCCCGGCGGCGCAGCAGGAAATGTGCCGTGCAATGCTCGGCACAATAATGGCGACCGGGCTGGTTCGTCTTGGCGCAAATATGCAGACCGAACTTGCCGGCTTCATCACTGGGCCAACGGCACATCCATGCTTCCACATCCGCCGACGGATGATGAAAGATGGGTTCTTCGAAAATGACGGGTTCCGGCTCCGGCTCCTTCTTCAGTATTTCGGTGCCGCGCTGTAAATTAAGCCGGTGTGCTTTGCCGATAACGGCATTCCGCGTAACCCCCCCGCCCAGCTTTTCTGCTATCTGTCGCGCTGATAGACCTTCTGCCCACAGACGCGTGAGTGTCTCGACTCTCTCGGGACTCCACTGCATCGCTTCCCCCTCCTCGTAACTTAACTTTTGTGCCAACCCATACTACATGCACTGCATGCAGTATGTTGCAAACTGGTAACTACTATATATTGGCGGGCTCCAGGGGCAACCGGAATCTATGGTTATCCGCAAATTTCCTGTGGAAAGCCATACTTGTGGATAAGCATTGGTAACCTGTTGTTATTCCACCGCAATAGAGCCGAATCGCCAAGACCCAACCTGTGGATGGTTGAGATACCCCCAGCCCTGTGTGTAGTTTCGCGCGAAACAGGCCGGAAAAGAGGCAGATCTGATCCGGTTTAAGCCGATTTTTATTTGGCAGGATCACCGTTGTAGCTCGTCAGATGAATGATCTCGAGCACGTTGCCGTCCGGGTCATGAAAATAGGCCCGCGGCCCGTTAACGGCACCGCCCTGGCGGTCCTCTTCGAAGAAGACATCGACGCCGTTGGCGGTCAGGTCCTGCTTGGCAGCTTCGTAGTCTTCCGCTTCCACGACGAAGGCGTGATGCACGTCATGGTCGGCCGGATTTACCCGCGCATCCGATCTGGAAAGGATCAGGCAATCGCCGCCGCAGTCGAGAAACACCATGCCACGGTCATGATTTACCTGGATCGCGGTCATGCCGAGTATCTCTGTATAGAAGGCCATGCTGCGAACCGTATCGGTGACCGGTAGGGTGAAATGGGCAACGCTTTTGGTCCTGATCATCGCTTCGTTCCCTCAGTTATCTCTATTTCAAGGTCCATACTAAAATAATTTCGATATTTTATGATAGCGGGGTAAACTTTTAGGTATTAACCGGCTGCGGAAAAATATTTGCGCCGGAAGTGCATAAGTATACGGAACAAAACTGGGAGAACGCCATGAACACCAATATACGCAAGATTTCCGTCTCCAGCTTTTCGGCCGTTGCGGTCACTATATCTATGATGAGTATCGCGACCCCGGCTGCGGCGGAGACCAAATTACTGTTCAATTTATTCGTGCCCGTCAAACATCCTTTCCATACAGGGATGTTCAAGCCCTGGGCGGCAGATGTCGAGAAGGCGACGAAGGGGCGGGTCAAGGTCGACTTCACCACCGCGTCTCTGGCGCCGCCACCCAAACAGTGGAATATGGTGTCAAAGGGGATCGCCGATGTCGCGATGCTCGCCAACATCTTCGAGCGCAACCGGCTGAAATTGCCGCCGATGGCGCAGCTCCCGTTCCTCGGCGAGAAAGCGCGGGACCGCAGTGTCGGTCTGTGGCGGACGCAACAGAAATTCTTTGCCAAGGCGAATGAATACAAGGGTATGAAGCTGCTCGGATTGTGGACACTGTCGGGCGCGAATTTTTATCACGGCGCGAAACCGATCCTGTCGCTTGCTGATCTGAAGAACGAAAAGATGTGGTCGATCGCGGGCATGCCGAACCGGATGATGTCCGAGTTCGGCGCAGTCGTGGTGTCGGTGCCGGGTGTAAAAATGTTCAACGTCGTTTCCAAGGGGATCGTCAACGGCACGACGACATCCACCTATACACTCGCCGCCTTCAAGACGATGCCTTACATCAAACACGCTACGTTGATACCGGATGGCCTGCATGCCGTGACGTTTTCGCTGCTGCTGAACCAGAAGAAGTGGAAGCGTCTGTCAAAAGCTGACAAGGCGGCGATCACGTCCGTTTCCGGGGAGCGGATTGCTGTTAATGCGGGCCGCAAGACGGATTCTCTCGACAAGAAAATCCAGCAGGTCGCGATGAAAAAGGGGATCAAATTTCACAAGGCGAGCCCCGCCTTCGTCAAAGACATGAAGGCGATGTCGGCTCATTTCACCGCAGACTGGATCAAGACGGCGAAGTCGCGCGGTGTCGATGGCAAGGCGGCCCTCGCTTATTTCAGCACGCAGGCCAAATAGCTGCTCGCGTTCGGTCTTATGACTGAATGCACGTGACTGATTGCAGGAGGCCGGCGGCCTTTCGGGACGGCCACCGGATCAGCCAATGGTGAAGCTGAAACTTCTTGCACTGGTCGCAGTAGCGGTCGCCGTGTTTGCGATGGCCGGGCTGACATTTGTCGATGTCATCGGCAGGTACTTCTTCAATGCCCCGATCCCCGGCGCGTTCGAGATCGTCGGCCTGATCCTCGGCATCGCCATGATCGGGGCGTTTCCGCTTGTTACCTTTCAGGAACGTCATATCACGGTGGATCTGTTCGACAGCTTCATCCGTGGGCGGTTCCGCCGCGTCCGCCAGGTTACGGTTCGCCTCGGTACGGCGGCGATGGCAGGTTTCATGGCAGAACGTCTCTATGCCGCTGCGATTGATGAATGGGCGAACGATTTTGTGACAGAGAACCTGGAGATTACCAGGGTGCCGCTGCTGCTGGTTATGGCCGCAATATGCGCGTTTACGGCTGTCGGTATGACTATCATCACCATCAGGGGACTGCGGCAGCCGGTCAAAGGTATTGAGAAGACCACTATATGCTGACCGCGCTGATCGGGTTTGCGGGATTGCTGCTCATCGCGTTCCTGGGTTTCCCCCTGGGGCTGTCGATGCTGCTTGCGGGCTTTGGCGGCGTCGGCATCCTGCGCGGGTGGGAACCGGCGATGGAAACCGTCAGCCAGCAGATCATCGATGTGACCCTGAACACCAATTTTGCCGTTCTGCCGATGTTCCTGCTGATGGGCACGTTCGTCTACCGTGCCGCGCTGTCCGATGATCTCTACGATTGCGCGAATGCGTGGTTCGGTCATCTGAAAGGCGGACTCGCGCTGGCGACGGTTGTTGCCTGCGGTGGGTTTTCGGCGATTTCAGGGTCGTCTGCGGCGACGGCGGCGACCATGGCCAAGGTCGCGGTGCCCTCGATGCGACGGTTTAAGTACGCCGACAGCATTGCGGCCGGCACCGTCGCGGCCGGCGGCACGATGGGCTTTCTCATCCCGCCAAGTGCTGCACTGATCGTCTATGGCATTCTGACCGAGGAAAGCATCGCCGAGCTTTTTATCGCGGGCATCCTTCCGGGCGTTCTGACCATCGCGGTCTATATGGGCGTTATCGCGATTCTGGCGCGTCTCCGCCCGCAAGATTGCCCGCCCGGCGACCGGACAAGCTGGGCCGATCGCTGGCGCTCGCTCTACCGGGTCTGGGCGGTGCTGGCGCTGTTTCTACTGATCCTTGGTGGGATATCATTCGGTGTGTTTACCCCGAATGAAGCAGGCGGTATCGGCGCCATCGGCGCGCTGGCCTTCGCTATTGGCCGCCGGCGCATGACGTGGCGGATCATGTTCGACGCCATTCTCGAAGCCGCGCATACGACAGCGTTGATCTTCACGATCATCATCGGTGCGCTGGTGTTGAACAGTTTCGTGATTCTATCCGGCCTGTCTGCGGGAATGGTCAACTGGATCGAAACTCTGTCACTATCGCCCATCATCGTGATCCTGATCATTCTCGGGTTTTACATTATTCTGGGCACCGTGATCGAAGGCCTGGCGATGATCTTCCTGACCGTGCCGATATTCGTCCCCATCGTCGAGGGGCTCGGATTCGATCTGGTCTGGTTCGGTATTGTTATGGTGATGGTGGTCGAAATCAGCCTGATCACACCGCCTATCGGGCTCAACGTCTTTGTGCTGAAATCGATGCTGCCCGATGTGGCGTTATCGACGATCTTCAAAGGCATCATACCGTTCTTCGTCGCCGATATTTTCCGGCTGCTGCTAGTGGTTTTCTTCCCGGGTATCGCCTTGTTCCTGCCCTCTGTACTAAGCTGACACGACAGGACTCTATGAACAGGGAGATACGGGGATGACATTCGATGTCGTGGTAATCGGCGCCGGCTTCGGCGGATTGACCGCAGCGAACCATGCAGCGCTTGGCGGGGTGAAGCCGCTGGTCCTCGAGGCCGGGTCCGATGATCTCTATATGTGTAATTCGCGTGTTGCGACTGGCGCGTTGCATGTCGCTTTTCGTAGTCCTGAAGACTCCGAAGACGATCTGTACCAGGCGATCATGGATCAGACATCTGCCACCGCGCGGACGGACGTTGCCCGAATGGTGGCCGAAAATGCACAGGCAACCATCGATTGGATGCGCGACGAAGGTTGTGATTTTATGCAGCACCCGCGGCGCTCTTACGGCTTGCCGATGATGGCGCCGGGTCGTGCCATGCGCGCTGGGCTCGACTGGGAAAAAAGCGGACCAAATCTGTTTCTGCAGGCGCTCGGCGAGAAACTTGGCGCCCGGGGTGGCGAATTACGCCGGGGCGCGCGGGTATCCAGTCTCCTTATTGAGGGAGGCGCCGTGATCGGTGTCGTGCTTGAGGGTGGCGAGCGGATTGCGGCAAAGGCTGTCGTCATCGCCGATGGTGGCTTTCAGGCGGACCGTGAATTGATTGGTAAGCACATCACGGCGGATCCGGCAAAGATACGTCAACGGAATACGCAGACCGGCAGGGGCGACGGATTGCGTATGGCGATGGAGATCGGTGCGGCGACGCTTGGCCTCGACAAGTTCTACGGTCACGTTCTGAGCCGCGATGCGCTCGACAACGAAAAACTATGGCCGTACCCACAGATCGATGTGATCTGTGCCAAGGGCATGGTTGTCACTCCCGACGGAAAGCGTTTTGCCGACGAAGGGCTGGGCGGTATCTACATGACCAACGCCATCGCCGGTCTGGCCGATCCGCTATCGGCAACGGCCGTATTCGATTCATCCGTCTGGGAAGATGCCAGAGAATCCGACATCGTGCCGCCCAATCCGGCACTGGTCGAAAACGGTGGCACGGTGCTGCAGGCCGACATGCTGGACGAACTGGCGGCGAAGGCCGGTCTGGACGCCGCCGGTCTGGCCGCGACCGTCGAAGAGTTCAACGGCCTGATCCGTGCCGGAAGCGCCCCGGCACTCAGCCCGGCGCGCACAACGAAGACCTATCCCGCCCATATGTTTGAAAAACCGCCTTACTATGCGATCCCGCTTTGCGCCGGGATTACGGTGACGTCCGGTGGTGTTGCGGTAGATGGTCGGGCGAGAGTGCTGGATACGACGGGGGTGCCGATCCCCGGTCTCTATGCCGCCGGCTCCGTCGTGGGCGGGCTCGAAGGCGGCCCGGGTGCCGGGTATGTCGGTGGATTGATCAAGGCGTTCGGTATCGGACGGATTGCAGGTCGGGAAATCGTGTCTAAGATTGCCGGGTAGGCACAAAACTCTATTTGAGGATCAGCGCGAATTGCGACCGTGTGCGGCAGGTGTTGATCAATAATCTGTCCAACGCGGTGAAATACAACACCGCCCCAAATCCGAAGATCGACCTGCGGACGCACACCGCAGAAGGCGTCCCTTGCATCGACGTCATCGACAACGGAGTCGGTGTCACGCGCGACGATGTCGCGATGTTTTTTGGAAAGTTTTTGCGGGGTAGCAGTGCCGACAATCGAGACGGCGCCGGGCTGGTCCTGCCGATCAGCGGGCGATCATGCGGGCGATGAACGGCGATCTGACCGTCGAATTTGCGCGGTAGCGCGAGCTTTTTCCAACTGCAGTCTATGCGCGAGGTTTAAATCCGGTCTGGAACGTTTTTGTCGCGATCCAGTCCCCGGGTCCATGCGCCGAACTGGATAGCCACTGCGGAGACGACCGCCTGGGTCGCCATTCCCGCCGCAATCAACCAGAAGAAATCCTGGGGACCAGCATTCTCACTACGCAACAGAATGAGGCCGCCGACCAGTACGACAACGACGCGCAGCAATGCCGCGATCACCGGCCACAACACACGTCCGGCGCCTTGAGACGCGAAGTACAGACAAAGCGCCAGCCCGAAGAAAGCGTAGAAAGGACCTGCGATTTGCAGATAACCGTTGCTTGCTGCCCGCACCGCTTCTGAATCGGTAAAGAGATTGGTCCAGGCGCCCGGAAAGAGCGCGGCTGCCACGCCGATGACGCCGCACATCGCGGCGCTGTATAAGGCGGCAGTCCAGCCGAAGCGATGCGCGCGCTCGATTTTGTCAGCGCCGAAATGCACCCCGACCAGGGCGGTGGAGGCGGCACCGAAGCCGAAGATCAGCGGGACGACGAGAAATTCGAGGCGCGAGCCGACACCGTACCCGGCCAGAACATCGACCCCGAACCGTGCCATGAAGGCGGTAATAATAATGATCGCGCCCAGTGAACAGAATGAGTTCACCGAGGACAGCGCGCCGATCTTCAGGATCGCTGCCATCGGTGCCAGCCTGACCGGAATGCCGGTGCACCGGAGGCGCAGTTCGACGCATCTGGTGGTGAGATGATAGAACAGCAGAATAGCGGCGAGCCCATGGCCGATGACGATCCCGGTGGCCGCGCCGGCAATCCCCAGTTTGGGAAACGGACCGACGCCCAGAACCAGAACGCCGGCAACAATGATCTGGACGATCGACCCGGCAATCAGGTATTTCGCCGCGACCTTCATGTGCCCGGTCGCGCGCACGATGGCGGCTAGGCCGTTCGCCAGCCACATGCTGACGACACCCCAGAAAAGAACGTTGGAATAGGCCAATGCCTCCGCCAGCACAGCATCGCCGCCGCCAAGCGCGCCGTAAATCGCGGGTCCGCCGATGAGGAACACCAACGAGGACAGGACCGCTAGCAGGACGGCGAGAAGCACCGCATGAAAAGAAAGGATTTCTGCCCCGGGTCGGTCGCCGGCCCCGAGGCGTTGCGCGATCGACCCCGTAATCGCGCCGCCAATCGATCCGGCTGACAGAAACATGGTCAGCATCATCATGGGAAACGCCAGCGCCAGCCCGGCCAGTGAAACCGTACCCAGACGGCTGACATACCAGGCCTCTGCTATCAGGGTGATCATCGTGACCAGCATGGCGATCATGTTCGGGGCTGCGAGGCGAATAATCGTGGGGCCGATGGGGGCGGTCAGGAACCGGGATTGCGGGGACTGGGGTGGCATCTGGTCATCTTTCTTGAGCGTATTTACGAATGCGATTTTCTGCATTGGTAGCACTTTTTCTGTCACATCACTGTCGGAAATCCAAACAAGTGTTGTGCGAACCTGTCAAAATCTATTGCTGT
>CAJIYX010000002.1 GCA_905181725.1 Alphaproteobacteria bacterium UBA830 | reverse complement strand
CGGGTGATGAAGAACAGGCCGGCCGAGAAGATGAGCATCGCGCCCAGTGCATGGATTTCGGTACTTCCAATCGGACCTGCCGACAGGTCTAAAATTTAACCTGACTGGTTAGTAAAGGCGAGTCTTGTAGTCGTTCTGTAAGTCGGCGTTGATATCGGCGGCGGCGGCGGCGGCGGCGGCGTCAGGGGCCCGTTGGTCCCGGACAATTTCGCCATAGGTTGGAAATTCGCTGCGCTGAATCGGCGTTTTCGGGTCCCAGAGTTTTGAGCGGATTACGGCTTTTGCGCAGTGAAAAAAGACGTCGTCGATTTTTACGATGATCCCCAGGGCAGGGGTGCTGCCGTTACGGCAGAATCGGCGAGGAGTGTCGGCTCTTCGGTCAGGGTCGCTTTACCATTAATGCGCACCACTTCCTCAATCCCGGGCAACATCAGCAGAAGACCGACACTCGGGTTTTCGAGGATGTTGCGCATGGTGTCGACGCGGCGGTTGCCTTTTCGGTCGGGGATCAGGATCGTCCGGTCGTCCAGTACCCGCACGAAGCCGGGCGGGTCGCCCCGGGGGCTGACATCTTGGTTTCCGTCCGCGTCGGCCGCCGAGATGCACAGAGACGGGCAGAGCGAGATAAAATGACGGCAATGGGCATCTAGCGCCGGCATTTCCTTGGTGGCGATATCCGGCTTCGGTGTGCCGATGATTTCGGTGACTTTCACTCAATCGGTCACGGCTTGTCGTATTGAGTCATCTGGCATCGGTCATCTCCTCCGCAATACGGGGTCGATCTCAACGGCGTGAATGATCAATCTTCTTGTGGTGCGGCTCCATTGCGATCGACAAGTGCTCTAAGCATTGATTTAAGCCGGTCAGCCTCGGCGGCAGAGTAATCGGCCAGTACTTCGTGTTCATGCGCCTTGGCATCTGCCAGCGCGTCATCGACGCGGCACCGGCCTTGTCTGGTAATGAAAATACGGACCTTTCGCCGGTCCGTTTCGTCCGGGCGTCTTTCGACCAGCCCCGATATCGCCATCCGGTCGATGATCTTCGTCATGGTGGGTTGGCGCTGAAGGGCAAGGGCGGCCAGGTCTCCAACGGTCATCCCGTCGCCGTCGCTCAGGCTGGCAAGGACGCGCCACTCCGGAACCTGGAGGCCATGTGTCTTCAGTCTCACGTGGAACTGCGCGCTGACCTCGGAACTCGCGCGCGCAAGCAGATACAAAAGATAATCGTCGATGAAACGGTCAGCCATTCAACGAATGTATCAAAAATATATTCCTTTTCATATAAATTTTCATCCGCTAGATTTGAACCATCAAAGTGCAGGGAGCAACCGCCGCATGTTCACGGACCGTATTGAAGGCAAGTGGATCGACATGTTCTGTTCGGTCTTCGGGCATTGCAAGCTCGAAACCGGCGACACGGCAGCAATTTTGTCCGAAACCCAGTCGCGTGACCTCAACGTTCACCTCGCGGAACTCGCGCTGCATCGTCTTGGCGTAAACGCATTTCACATCAAGCTTGTTTCAGTGCCGCAGACGACACCCGTGGCGGTGAGATCGACCGGCGCGTCGAACGCGGTTCAGGGGCTGGAACCGGTGATAGCCGCGCTTGGTGCCGCGACGATTGTCATCGACTGCACGGTGGAGGGCATGCTGCATGCGCCCGAGTTGCCGCGTATTCTGAAGGACGGTGCGCGCCTGTTGATGATCTCCAACGAACATCCGGATGTTCTCGAACGCCTGCTGCCTGACCCCGACCTGAAGCCAAAGGTGAAGGCCGGCATCAAGATGCTATCCAATGCCGCCCGAATGACGGTGCAGTCCGCCGCCGGCACGGATCTGAAAATCGATCTCGCCGATACGCGTGGGGCAGGGGTTTGGGGCTATTGTGACCGGCCCGGTCACGTGGCCCACTGGCCCGGCGGGCTGGTGCTGTGTTTCCCGAAGGTCGGCGCGGTCAACGGAACGCTTGTGATGGATACGGGAGATGTGAACCTTACCTTCAAACGCTATCTCGAAAGCCCGGTTACGCTGACGATCGAACAGGATTTCGTTACTGACATTGGCGGGACCGGTGTCGACGCCGATCTGTTTCGTGAATATATCGCCGCCTGGGGCGACCGTGAGGCCTATGCGGTTTCTCATGTCGGCTGGGGGATGAACCCGGCGGCAAGGTGGGATTCGCTGGCCATGTATGACAAGCGCGATATCAACGGTACCGAGCTTCGCGCCTTTGCTGGGAATTTTCTGTATTCGACCGGCGCGAACGAGACGGCCAAGCGATATACGCTGGGGCATTTCGATCTGCCGATCCGCAACTGCACGATCCGCCTCGATGACACTGTAATTGTCGACGGCGGAGTGCTTCAGGGAGAACTGGCGTGATCTTTGCTCCCGATTGTGTCGAAAAGGGCGATGGCGAGGTTGTTCTGTTTCTGCACGGTGTCGGCGGCGGCGCTTATAGCTGGATGCCGCAGATCAACAGCTTCTCGATGAACTATGTCGCCGCGGCCTGGAACATGCCGGGATACGGCAAGAGCCCCTTGTTCGGGCCGATGTCATTCCCGGCGCTAGCGGACTCGCTGGAGGTGCTGCTCCATGACCGCGGCTGGGACAAGGTACATCTGGTCGGTCATTCAATGGGCGGCATGGTGGCCCAGGCATTTGCGGTCGGTCGCCAGGACCGCCTGTTGTCTCTGACCCTGTCTGCGACCAGCCCGGCATTCGGCAAACCGGATGGTGATTTCCAGAAAAAATTCGTGGAAGCCCGGCTGGCGCCGTTGGCGAATGGCGCAACCATGGTCGATCTCGCAACGGAGCTTGTGGATACCATGATGTCGAAAGACGCAGATCCATATGGGCGTCAGCTCGCCTTTGACAGTATGGCGGATGTCCCGGCTGAAACCTACCGGGCCGCGGTGGAATGCATCGTGACGTTCGAACAACGGGCAAACCTGGCGAACATTAACGTGCCCACACTGGTTCTTGCGGGCGAGACGGATACCAACGCGCCTGCGCCGATGATGGAAAAGATGGCTGCCAAAATCCCGGGGGCTCGTTACGTCTGCCTGCCGGAACTCGGCCATCTCGCCAATCTCGAAGACCCGCAGGCATTCGATGCCGCGCTGAACGATTTTCTGAACTCCGTTCCTCGTTAATCCAGAAGGAGGCACATATGGCCACCGCATCCAGATCGACCCGCGAGCCTGCCGCCAAACCTGCCCGCAAAGCCGCCCCGAAGCGAACGGCGAAGAAGAAACCGAAGGCGTTCAAATGGCAGAAGATGGCCGGCAAAAATAGCGAGATTGAGCAGGTCATCCGAACGCTCGGCCAGGAAAAATTCGTCGGCCGCGCTCAGCGCTATGATGAAGAGGCTTCTTTTCCGTTCGAGAATTACGACGATATGCGCGACGCCGGTATCCTCGCGATGACGGTGCCGAAATCTCTTGGCGGTCTCGGCGTCGAGTATCCGGATTATGCTTTGCTCGCCGCCGAAATGGGCCGCTGGTGCGGTGCAACGGCGCTGACATTCAACATGCATGCCTGCACCCCTCTGTGGACCGGCCACATCGCTGACGATCTCGATATGCCGGCGGCGGACCGCAAACAGCACAAGAAGAACCGGGAGCTGCATTTCTCGCGGATCGTCGAGAACGGTGCGATCTTCGCCCAGCCGTTTTCCGAAGGGTCGGCTGCTGCGGCAGGTAAGGCGCCATTCGGCACCATGGCGGCAAAGGTCGACGGTGGCTGGCTACTGAACGGCAAGAAAATTTTCGCCTCACTGTCCGGCGCCGCAACCTATTACGGGGTGCTGTGCACCGAGGACAAACCGGACAGGTCGGTC
>CAJIYX010000001.1 GCA_905181725.1 Alphaproteobacteria bacterium UBA830 | reverse complement strand
TTGCAACTTCCTGATCAACAAAGGCAATGCGACAGCCCACGATCTCGAGGCGCTGGGCGAAGAAGTTCGCACGCGCGTCGAAGCGCATTCCGGCGTTGTTCTCGAATGGGAAATCCGGCGCATCGGTGTCGAATTGAATGGCGGCGTGTCATGAGCACATCCGTGGCAGTTCTGATGGGCGGTTGGTCCAGCGAACGCGAAGTCTCGCTGGTCAGTGGCGGCGCGATCGTAGACGCGCTGGCGAATACCGAATTCGACGTGCGCGCGATTGACGTTCAGCGCGATGTCGCCGGCCTCGTCACCGAACTGACACCCGCGCCCGACGTCGTTCTGAACGCGCTGCATGGCCGCTACGGTGAAGACGGGTGCGTCCAGGGCATTCTTGAATGCCTAAATCTCAAATACACCCATTCGGGCGTGATGGCTTCGGCCCTCGCCATGGACAAACCCATGGCGAAGCGGCTGTTCGAGGCTGTCGGTATTCCCTGTGCGCCCCATGAGATCGCAACACGCGCCGATTTCAAGGCAGGCAACGTGATGGACATGCCCTTTGTCATCAAGCCAATGAACGAAGGATCGAGCGTTGGTGTGACCATTGTACTGGAGGATAGCAACCTGCCGTCACTGGACGATGACTCCTGGACATTTGGCGACACCGTCATGATCGAGAAATACGTTCCAGGGCGCGAACTGACCGTCGCAGTCATGGGCGACCGCGCCCTGGGCGTTACCGAGATAAAGCCGGTCAGCGGGTTCTACGACTACACCGCCAAATACACCGGCGGAAAAGCGGAACACCTGATCCCCGCACCGGTTTCCGACGAAATTTACGCCGCCGCGATGGATTACGCGGTGCGCGCCCATAATACGCTCGGCTGCCGCGGCGTCTCCCGTGCCGATTTTCGGTACGACGATTCGCAGGGCGAACCGGGTGAGCTGATCCTTTTGGAAATCAATACACAACCCGGCATGACGCCACTGTCGCTCGTTCCCGAGCAGGCAGCTCATGCCGGAATCAACTTCAGCGATCTGGTTCGCTGGATGGTGGAGAACGCATCATGCGATGGATAAATCTGGGTGAACCCGCGGCCGGAAAGAGATCCGGCAAGACGGGGAGCGAAGCGAAGAACGCCCGTAGCAGGCCAATGCCACGCTGGGCGGGACGGTCTGTCCGTGGCGGCGCCGCAGCCGCGATCTTCGGCCTCGCCCTGGCGGGCCCGACCTGGTTGTGGCAATCGGGCTGGGTCGCAGATGCCGCGAATTCCGTTTTCGAGGCCGCCGCAGACTCGCTTGCCGATGCCGGTTTCCGCGTCGAAGAAGTAATGCTCGAAGGTCGTCACAATGAATCATCGGCCCAGATTATGCGGGCGCTTGATATTTCGCGCGGCGTCCCGCTGATGACCGTCGATCTGAAATCGGCCCGGACGCGTCTCGAAGAACTGCCCTGGATTCGCGTTGCCAGTGTCGAACGCGAATTTCCCGACACCGTGCGGGTCCGGATCGTCGAACGGCGCCCCCTCGCCCTGTGGCAGCGCAAGAACGAACTGGTTCTCGTCGATGATAAAGGCGGCGTCATTACGTCGCAAAAACTTGACCGGTTTCCAAATCTGCTGGTGCTGGTCGGCAAGGACGCACCGATGTACGCGACGTCGCTACTGTCGATCCTTGCCCACGAGCCTGCATTGAAGCAGCGGGTGAATGCCGCCGTCCGCGTCGGTGACCGGCGCTGGAACATTCACATGGATAACGGCGTTTATGTTCGCCTGCCCGAAACGGATGCCCTGTCAGCATGGAAACGGTTCGCCCGCCTTGAACGCCAGCACAAGCTGCTCAAACAGGATCTGCTGTCGATCGATCTCCGGATTCCCGACCAGCTCATCGTCCGCACCCGCACGGGCCGTCCCGCAACCGATCACAAGGTCAGCCATCGCAAGGGAAAGAACACCTGATGAGCAGACTCATTTCGCAATTCATGAACCGGGAGACCGTCTGACCGTGGTAAAGCTTCGCACAGGGATTATCGCGGCGCTCGACGTCGGCAGCTCAAAGACATGCTGTTTCATCGCGCATGCCAATACCGAAGGCGGCATCCGCGTGATCGGTGTCGCCCAGCAGGCCTCCGCCGGCGTTCGCAACGGAAGCGTCGTCGATATGGATGCGGCGCAAAACGCCGTGCTGACGGCAGTCAGCGCCGCCGAAGAACTAGCCGGCGAGCGCATCGACCGGATATTCGTCAATCTGTCTGGCGGGAAAATGTATTCCCAGGTTCAGGAGATCGAGGTTTCCATCGCCGGTCACGAGATCGCGGACACCGATCTTCGTCGCGCGCGTGAGCGGAATTTCCAGATCGAACAGCCGGAAGACCGTGATCTTATTCATTGCCTGCCCGTCGGTTATTCGATCGACGGCAATCGCGGCATCCACGACCCGCGCGGCATGTTCGGCGAACAGCTCGGCGTCAGCTTCCACCGGATCAACGCGGCTGTCGGCCCGGTCCGGAATTTGAAAAACTGTGTCGCCCGGTGTCACCTGGATATCGAGGAAGTCGTGGTTTCGCCCTATGCGGCAGGTCTGTCATGCCTGGTCGAAGACGAAAAAGACCTCGGCGTCACCCTGGTCGATATGGGTGGCGGCACAACGACGATTGCCGTGTTCTATGACGGCCAGATCGTCTTTGCGGATTCTATCCCGGTCGGCGGCGGCCACGTGACCAATGACATCGCCCGCGGTCTATCTACCCCGGTTGTCCATGCCGAACGGATGAAAATTCTCTATGGCAGCGCGGTTCCGACGCAGTCCGACGATAACGAGATCATCGACGTGCCGCTGGTCGGCGAAGACGATCACAATCAGGCAAATCACGTGCCGCGATCGATCCTGACCGGGATTATCCGGCCGCGCATGGAAGAAACATTTGAGCTCGTGCGCGAACGGCTTGAAATCAGTGGCGCGGACCGCATTTCTGGCCGCCGCATGGTTCTGACCGGCGGTGCAGCGCAGCTTCACGGTATTCCCGAACTCGCCGGGATGGTTCTCGAGAAACAGATCCGCATCGGGCGGCCGCTCCGCATCAGTGGTCTCGCCGAGGCGACCAGCGGCCCGGCGTTCTCCGCCTGTGCGGGCCTGCTGCGCTACGGCGTCGAGAAATTCGCCGGCACCATCGAAGACACCCCCGCACACGATGCAGCCCCGGTCGGCCGGATGGCCCGGATCGGCCAATGGCTCAAGGAAAGTTTTTAATCCGATGAAAACCAGACCACAGCAACACGCAAAGAACCAACCGAAACCAACCCCACTGCCGCGTCGTTTTCGCGGAACTCTCAGCACGGGTGGATCCGCACCACCCATTTCGTCCCTTCCCTGTACTAGGAGGCCTTTATGACCATCAATCTCACCGTCCCCCCCACTGCCCAGGACCACCTCAAGCCCCGGATCAGCGTCATCGGCGTCGGCGGCGCCGGCGGCAATGCCGTCAACAACATGATCTCGTCGCAGCTCGAAGGCGTCGAGTTCGTCGTCGCGAACACCGATGCACAGGCACTTGCCCAGACGCTGGCTGAAAAACCCATTCAGCTTGGCCCGGGCATCACCCATGGCCTCGGCGCCGGCTCCCGGCCCGATATCGGCCGCGCTGCTGCCGAAGAAGCCATGGAAGACCTGATGGAATCGATCGGCTCCGCCCACATGGTGTTCATCACCGCCGGCATGGGCGGCGGCACCGGCACTGGTGCGGCCCCCGTGATTGCCCGGATCGCCCGGGAACACGGTATTCTGACGGTCGGCGTTGTCACCAAGCCGTTCCAGTTCGAAGGTATCAACCGGATGCGCATCGCAGAAGCCGGCATCGAAGAGATGCAGCAATATGTCGATACGCTGATCGTTATCCCGAACCAGAACCTGTTCCGGATCGCCAACGAAAAGACCACCTTCGCCGACGCCTTCACGATGGCTGACGAGGTCCTTCATTCGGGCGTTCGCGGCGTCACCGACCTGATGGTCGTTCCCGGCCTGATCAACCTGGACTTCGCGGATATCCGCGCCGTCATGAGCGAGATGGGTAAGGCCATGATGGGGACCGGCGAAGGCGAAGGCGAAGATCGCGCCCGGCTCGCCGCCGAAGCCGCGATTTCGAACCCGCTGCTCGACGACGTATCGATGAAAGGCGCCCGCGGCGTACTGATCAACATCACCGGCGGGCCCGACATGACTCTGTTCGAAGTCGATGAAGCCGCCAACCGTATCGGCGAGGAAGTCGATCCGGATGCGAACATCATCTTCGGTTCCACGATGGATTCGTCCATCGAAGGCAAAATGCGGGTCTCGGTCGTCGCCACCGGTATCGACGCGATTGCCGAAACGCAGCCACGTCCTGTTCTCAAGGTCTACTCTGCACCGCAGAAACTGATCCGAACCAAGGAAACCGAAGAAGTCGCGGAAGACGCTCCCGACATGCCGGCCACGGCCGCAGACGCCACCGCCGTCCCGGTTGCTGAAACACCGGTTCCGCAACCCATCGCATCACCGGCACCGCCGATGCCGATGAGTGCAGAGCCGCCGGCGCCGGTCGCGGCGCTGGGCGCAACGCCGGGCGAGTTCGCCACAGAAAGTGCCCCCGAAGCGCCTATAGAAGCTCCCGCGACGGCACACGAGACGGCAGCGGCAACGGTTCCGGCCGAAGCCGCCCCTATGGCTCTGGCAGCACCAGCAGTAGCAACCACGCTCGCGGCGGAAGCACCTGTGCGGCCCGAACCTCGCCTGGTCGCCAAGAACGACGCGTTCATGCCGCCGCCGCCGGTCAACCCCAAAGCGACCATTGAAGCGGCAACCGCATCGGATGCCTTCAAAGAGGCCGATCTCGTCAATGGTGGCAGTGCGGACGATTCGCGCCGCAAGGGGCCGAACCTGTTCCAGCGGATTACGGGTGCGGCCCGCGATGCCAAACCGGAAATGCCCGCTGCACGGGCCAACCCGCCGGCGGCACGTACCGCACCGGAACTGCCGACCGTCGCGTCAACACCGGAAAAGCGCGAGGAAACTGCCCCTCAGCCGGCGCCGCAGCAGGCCCGACTGTCCGGCGTTGATCCGGATGACCGGCTAAAGACCTCACAGTCGGACGATGATTTACTGGAAATTCCGGCATTTCTTCGCCGGCAGGCAAATTAACAGGGTGTTAACCGTCTAAGTACGTAACATTCTGTAACATTTGTTGATTTGAGTTCCTCGGGGTGTGTTTGGTAAACATGCTCCGAGGCCTTGAATCCGCTTAAGGCATTTTCGGTTCCCGCCCTGCCAAATCCGGGCATATCCGTGAAGACGCAGGACGAAACCAAGGACGATACAGAATAATGACCGCTGGTACGACCAAACAGAAAACGCTCAAGGCTGAAATCGGTTGCACCGGTGTCGCCCTGCATTCCGGGCGCGAGACCACGCTGACCCTGAAACCGGCGGCAGAAAATACCGGCATACGGATTTGCCGTACCGATCTTTTGAACGGCGCGCGGGAAATTATTGTCAACTGGAACAATGTGGTCGATACCCGGCTCGCGACCACGATTGGCAACGATCACGGCTCTACGGTCAGCACGGTAGAACACCTGGCAGCAGCGTTTTCCGGCTGCGAAATCGACAATGTTCTGATCGAAGTCGACGGCCCCGAAATTCCGATTATGGACGGCAGCTCGGCACCTTTCGTGTTCCTGATCGAATGTGCCGGCACCGTTGAACAGAGTGCCGTGCGCACCGCCGTCAAGATTCTCAAGCCGGTAACCGTTGGCGACGAAACCCGGTCCCTGTCGATCCTTCCCGCCAAGGAGTTCAGCCTGGCGTTCGAAATCGATTTCGACTCGTCGGCGATCGATCGTCAGGAACGGACATTCCAGCGTATCGGTGCGGATTTCAAATCCGATATCGCGCGTGCCCGGACCTTCGGGTTCGATCATGAAGTTGAAGCCCTGCGCAGCGCCGGACTGGCCCGCGGCGGCTCGCTTGATAACGCGGTCGTCGTCAGCGGCGACAAAATCCTCAATGAAGGCGGGTTGCGCTTCGACGACGAGTTCGTACGTCACAAGATTCTGGATTGCGTTGGTGATCTGTACCTCGCCGGCGGCCCGGTCATCGGCGAAGTTATCGCCAGCAAATCGGGGCACGCGCTGAACAATGCGCTTCTGCGCGCCGTGTTCGCCGACGACGACGCCTGGGTGCGCATCGATGCGCCGCAGTCATCGGACCAGGAAACTGTTCCGATGGTCTCCGCGGTCGCCTGAGCGACGCTCAACAAAATTACGACAAAGGTGACCATTCAGGCGCCTTTTTTCGTTCCGGCCTACTTTCAACGACCTTTAGATGCTATATACAGCCTGCTTCGATCGACAGTTTATTCAGGTTGAGATTTCTGATGCCGACCTATCGCTTCCGGTACTTTGCTGCCATTTTGTCCGTTTGCGCCGTCCTGACCGCGTGTAGCGGCAGCGACGAAGAGCAGTATGTCGAACACAAAGTCGAATTTCTATACAACACGGCAGTCAATTCGCTCGAAACGGGCCAATACAAGTCCGCGGCCAAGCAGTTTGACGAAGTTGAACGCCAGCACCCCTATTCGACATGGGCGACCAAGGCGCAGATTATGGCGGCGTTTTCCCACTATCAGGCGAACGAATACGATGAGGCGGTGATCGGCCTCGACCGGTTCATCCGCCTTCACCCGGGCAACCGCGATATCGCCTATGCCTATTACCTCAAAGCGCTATCGTATTACGAGCGAATCTCTGATGTGGCACGCGACCAGCTTGTCACCGAATTGGCCCTAACGTCGCTGAACGAAATCGTCCGGCGTTTTCCCAATTCCAAATACGCCCGGGATGCGCGGCTGAAAATCGACCTGACGCGCGATCATCTGGCTGGTAAAGAAATGGAAATCGGGCGGTTCTACCTGAACAGAAACCATTACCTCGCCGCGATAAACCGTTTCAAAGCAGTCGTCGATGACTATCAGACTACGACCCACGTGCCTGAAGCCCTTCACCGCCTAGTCGAATCCTATGCAGCGCTTGGCGTGATTAACGAAGCGCGCCGCGTTGCTGCCGTCCTCGGACATAACTATCCAGGGAGCGAATGGTACCTCGACAGCTATGCCGTTGCCGCCGGACCAGATCTGCGCGAACGCCCTGAAGACCGGGGTTTTCTCACGCGGACATGGGACTGGTTGTTCTGATCTGCGATGCTTGCATCGCTCTCCATCCGTAATTTTGTGCTTATCGACCGACTGGATATCGATTTCAGCAGGGGCTTGTGCGTTCTCACAGGTGAGACCGGCGCGGGAAAATCCATCCTGCTAGACGCACTCGGCCTCGCCATTGGCGGGCGGGCGGATTCCTCGTATGTGCGCGGTGGCCCCGAATCCGGCGCGAAAGCGATGATTACAGCCGCCTTCGATATCCCCGACGACCATGAGGCCCTGGCGCGCCTTGCCGAGAACGATATCGAGATGCCCGACGCCGGAGAACCGCTCATCCTGCGCCGGACGCTCACCGGTGACGGTCGCAGCCGGGCCTTCGTCAATGACCAGCCAATCAGCGCAGGCGCGCTGCGAAATATCGGCGAAACATTGATCGAAATCGAAGGTCAGTTCGCAAGCCATGGGCTTCTCGACCCTGCCAATCACCGGACCGCACTCGATTCGTTCGGACGGCTCGAAGACAGGGTGACGGCGACCCGCGACGCTTGGATTACTATGACCGCGGCGGAGAAAGCCCTGGCTACCGCGCGTGACGAAATCGAGCGGATCGCCAGCGAAGGCGATTACCTGCGTCATGTCTTTGCGGAAATTGACGACTTCGACCCGCAGGAAGGCGAGGAAGCAGGACTTTCCGAAGCCCGGTCATTGATGATGAATAGCGAAAAGATTGCCGAGGCCATAAACCAGGCTCTCGATACCCTTGCCGGTCATAAAGGCCTTCAGACCGCATTGTCAAAAGCTTCGCGTTCACTGGAGAGGGCCAACGAACAGGCGGCAGGCACCCTCAAAGCCGTCCTTGAATCGATGGAGATCACCGGCAACGAGGCCGCCACGACGGTCGACCTGCTCGGCGACGCCCTGCGGTCTCTCGATCAGGACCCGGCTCAGCTTGAACGCCTCGACGAACGCCTGTTCGGTCTTCGCGCCCTCGCGCGCAAACACAACACCGACGTCGATTCGCTTGCCGCATTACGTGCGGAATTTGCGCAGAAGCTCGAACGGCTCGACGATGCGGACCGGGACCTGACCCGTCTTCAGACAGAGGCGCGGGAAGCAAGAGCGGCCTATGAAGATGCCTCGCGCGGTCTTCACGACACGAGAATGAAAGCCGCGGGCGCGCTGGATAAGGCGATCAACACGGAACTGCCGCATTTGCGTCTGGAAAAGGCAGAGTTTG